>NZ_JBBMFP010000002.1:0-371777 GCF_040095955.1 Blautia caccae
TAGCCAGGAGGAAATCGAAATTGAATGGAATTGTGATGATGTATTTTTAGGGCAGAGATAAAATGTTCTGGACAAGAGCGATTTTGTGGAAGATAATAAAAGTGTTGGGTACCTGATTGGAATGGTCAGGTACTTTCCGGCAAGAAAAAAGAATTATTTTTTTTGTCCCATACTTGACACGTCCTCATGTTTTCCGACATACGTTCTGTACGAATATGGCGAATGCCGGTATGGATGTGAAAACACTGCAATATCTGATGGGACATTCAGATGTGGGAGTTACACTGAACATTTATACTCATGCAAGCTATGACCGAGCCGCCGAGCAGATGGCGAAAATCGTAGACTTCAAGCAGGTTGACAAGCAGGAACAGAGAAGAAAATCGGGTTGATTGTATACCAGTTTACTACACCAATTACTACACCATTTGCCCGGTAATTTATGCAGATTTATGTAGATATGCGTAGAGAGAGGCAAAAACAGAAAATCAAGAAAACGCCAGAAAGCCAGTAACTACAGGCATTTGAAGGCTTATGAAGGGATATAAAATTATGATTAAGATACTATTTATCTGCCACGGCAACATCTGCCGTTCCCCCATGGCCGAATTTGTCCTAAAAGACATAACCCAAAAAGAAAACCTATCCAACAGTTTCTACATCGCATCCGCTGCCACCAGCACAGAAGAAATCGGCAATCCCGTACACCACGGAACCAGGAACAAACTTCGTGAAGTAGGCATTTCCACAGCGGGCAAATACGCGGTGCAGATGAAAAAATCAGATTACGCAAAATATGATTACCTCATAGGCATGGATGCGTGGAATATCCGTAACATGAACCGCATTGCAGGCCACGATCCGGAACATAAGATCTGCCGCCTGCTGGATTTTTCCGAGCATCCCAGAGACATCGCAGATCCATGGTATACAGGAAATTTCGAGACAACATATTCCGACATTGTAGAAGGCTGCCGGGCCTTTCTGGAGACTTTGCGTCGTCAGAAGAAAATCTGATCCGGCTGCAGGCAGCAGAAAAAGCCATCAGCCAAAAAACAGCAAAGAAGGTTTGAAACAATGCAGAAGAGCCAAACGCCACAATCCCGATACCTGTTAACGCACCTGTCAGAGCTGCAGAGCGTTGGTATATTTTCTTTAAAAGATAACAACGTCATTTCATATCAGAAAAATTCTGCTCACAATCCTTTACACCATTGCGCAGAACTGCAGTGTTACCTGGTAGAAAATGCAGAAAAACAAACAGTTCCATACATCTGTAAAGACGATTACCAGGCCTATTTTGTTTGTATCAAGGCACCAGATGCGTACTATCTGGCTGGCCCAATGTGCACGGTTTTCTTTAATAAAATCGAAAGACACAAGTTCTATCGCGCATATGGTATCCCGGAAGATGCAGAGAAGAACCTTCGCCAGTTTACGGTTACTGAAATACTTCAGACAGTCTGCATACTTGCAAAAATTGTGTGCGATGCAGAATACACGGATCAGCAGCTGTTGGATGCCAATCATCTGGTTCCGGTCACGAAAGAACAAGAAACGGAAGAGCAGATTTTGTTTACCTTAAAGTCTGAGGAAGAAGACTTTTACCGCCATTCCTATCAGGAAGAGAGGAAACTTCTGGATATGGTGCGTGAGGGGAATGTGGAAGAGGCAGTCCGTTTGTCAAAAGATATGGATGCGGAAGTCGGAAAACTGGGAGCCAGTGAGCTGACCCATTGGCGGAATATGCTGGTTGTAGGTGTGACTTTGTGTGCTCGCGCGGCGATTGAGGGCGGATTAATGCCATATGCGGCTTATCGCATGAGCGGGTATTACATTAATAAAGGGTCAGAATGTAAAGATATAATGCAGATTCTTGCCTATCGGAATCATGCCATAGAGGAACTTACAAAACGTGTCTGTGAGCTGAAGACTAAGCGCCATACTTCCAGTTATACAGAGCAGTGTAAGGATTATGTAAAGAAGCATTTCAAAGAAAAAGTATATCTGGATGATATTGCAGGTAAGCTGGGAATCAGCAGCAGTTATTTATCACGAATTTTCAAAAGAGAGACAGGCATATGTATCCAGGACTATGTGAACGATATAAGAATTGAACGTGCTGCAAACCTTTTGATTTATTCAGAGGAATCGATTCCGAGAATAGCAGAGTACGTCAATTTTCCGTCACAAAGTTACTTTGGAAAAATTTTCAAAGCGAAAAAGAACATGACACCAAGACAGTACCGGGAATCCTATAAACCAACGGAATTTCTGGAAGAAAAATAGACAAAACAAAAATGTATAAAATATGAGGAATGACGAAAGAACGTAGGAATAGCAAAAAGTAACAAAAGAAAGACAGCACCAATAAAATAAGAACAAAATAAAATCAAAAAGATCAAAATACAGATATATCCATTTGTAGATTCCTGTTAAGATATCTTCAACAAAATAACTGAAGATTCTCTGTCACTATAAGTGGAATGACAACCACGAGTGGAGCGACGAATCTTCAAAAACGGAACAGCAGTGGTGGGAACGGCAATCCATACATACCTATATTCCCCAATATTACAGACCCATTCCCATCAACAAAACAGGAAAAATCACAGGCAGAACGACATTGATCAAACTGCCAACGATCGCACTATCTAAAGGAGTTTGCCATGGAATATCTGAAAGATTCAAACTGGATCTGGAGCCCGTCTTGGAATCCGGAAGACAAGGAAAAGCCGCGAATCGTGTTTTTCCGCAAATCAATAGACATAGACGGAAAAATAAAGGAAGCAGCTCTGCACATATCCGCAGACACCCGCTATAAACTATATATCAATGGGAAATTCATAGAGGCAGGACCTTCCAGAGGCGATCTGCAGATATGGTTTTATGATACCATTGACATAATGCCATATCTGAAAGATGGTATAAATGTAATCGCAGTCTCTGTTCTCCGCTATCCCCAGGACCCGGAAAAAGGAAATCACGGAATGTTCCGTACACCGGTACCGGGCCTGTACGTGAAGGGGGAAATACGGACTGTCAGCGGAAAACAATATGTGTTGTCCGCCGACGCATCCTGGAAATGCAAAAAAGATGATTCCGTCTTATTTATTCGGGAAGAGGAACGTTTTGCTCCCCTGATCATACATGAAAATGCCATAGGAAATCCGGAACTCTTCGGCTGGAAGACAGATACCTATGATGACAGCCTATGGGATGCGGCAAGACCGTATATCAATAAACAGATTTCAAAAGCCATCAGCCCGGGTAATTTATATCCCCGGACTATCCCTTTTATGTACCGGAAAGAGCGTCAGTTTTCCGGTGTTATGGATGTTAAAAAATCCGGATATACCGGTCAGGATTGGGCAGATTTTATAAATGGGAAAAAAACTTTAAAATTCCCTGCAGAAACCGAAGAAATTATAGAACTTGACGCAGGAGAAGAAATGACAGGATATCTGAAAACAGAATTTTGTCACGGAAAAGGATCCAAAGTACAATTCCTCTATTCGGAAGCTTACGTTCAAAATGGTTTTACAGGGCCGGAAAAAATCCCGGTAAAAAGAGACCGAGCAGATAACATGAACGGCCATCTGCAGGGCTATGAAGACACATATTCTGTGGGGGGATTTGGCAGTCCGGATATGCCGGAAACCTATGAACCTTATTGGTTCCGTACCTTCCGTTTTATACGTCTGCACATCATTACAAGACAGGAACCGCTTACACTCTGCAGCATGCATTACGAAGAAACAGGATACCCTCTGCAGGTGCAGACAGAGGTTACAACCTCCGATAACACTTTAGCAGACATTTGGGATATCAGCGAAAGAACTCTGAGACGGTGTATGCATGAAAGCTACGAGGATTGTCCTTTTTATGAGCAGCTCCAGTATATAATGGATGCAAGGCAGCAGATTCTCTACACATATGCAGTCAGTGCGGATGACAGACTGGCCAGGAAATGTCTGGACGATTTAAAACGTTCCCAGCGGTATGACGGTCTGCTGAACTGCTGCTATCCGAACTGCAATCCCAATGTGATTCCGGGATTTTCCGTTTATTATATATTGATGGTCTATGACCACATGATGTATTTCGGTGACAAAAAGTTGATAGAGGAACACATGCCGGCAATTCATCAGATTTTAAACTTTTTTGATAGAAATCTGACCCCGCAGGGATATGTGGGGAAAATCGGCGGAATGAATATGGAGACTCCCTTCTGGTCTTTTATTGATTGGGCAGAGGAGTGGAACGACACCACAGGAATGCCTCCGGCCGGGGTGAATGGACCAATCACAATGGAAAGTCTATTATATATTTACGGCCTTCAGCACGCTGCAAAACTGGCGTTATTTTTGGACCGAAGGGAAGAGGCGCATAGATTTTCGGAAAAGGCGGAAAAAGTCAGGAATGCTGTCAGAACCTATTGTACAGGGAAAAATAGTATGCTTCAGGACGGCCCCGGAGTCGAGGAATACAGTCAGCACTGCCAGGTGTTTGCGGTTCTGACAGATACTGTAGATACACTTACCGGGACCGGGAATCTGTTGGAAACCATAAAAAATAAGAAGTATACCCAGTGTACCGTTGCCATGTGTTTTTATCTCTTCCGAGCTCTGGAAAAGACAGGACTGTATCAATATACAAACCAGTATTGGGAGATATGGAGAAACATGGTGAAAAATCATTGCACGACCTGTGTGGAAGCAGAGGCATATGCCAGGAGTGAATGCCACGGATGGGGTGCTCTTATTTTATATGAACTGCCCTGCGTTACGCTTGGGGTACGCCCCGCAAAACCCGGATTTCGAAAAGTCCGCATTGCTCCCACAGCGGGATATCTGACACATGCATCAGGGAAAGTAAAAACACCGGTGGGTGATATACAGGTGTCATGGAAATTGGAACATGGGAACTGTAAAGTGGAGTATACGGTACCGGAAGATATAGAGGTGCTGCCTGCGCCTGTGTGAAAATTTCCTCACCTTTATAGGCGGAGGCATAAATCGCCAAAACAAACTCAGCGGCAGTGACGGACAGGGAGAAACCGTATCCTCCACGGACATGAGAGCAAGCCTCGCATCCATATATGACGTAATCATACTCTATGAAATAACCGAATGTAGATTGAAACAAAAAATAACATTATTACATAACCCCTTTTACATACAGGCTGTAACACCAGAGCAGCAGTCTGTATGCAAAAGGGTTTTTATTATTTTACCAGATAATTATATATTTTCCGCCCATCCCCAAACGCTCCCTCCCTCCTTTCCCATCCCCACACAACACCATTATTACAACAAAATAATTACAAAAACAACAAAATAACAGTATATCAATTTCCCGTCCACTGCTATTATAAATACATCAAAACACAAGACAATTAAAGGAGAAAGCACATGATTTCAGAACGTTTTTACGGAATCGGGGAACCGCTGATCCAGCGGGAGCGGGATACCCATGTACCGGCAGCAGAATATCTGGATTTGGTAAAGGCATTGGGATGTATGGCATACCGTTCCTGGATGCATCTGACAGAGATTCTGAAGGACCCTCTTACACCTGATGAGGAGGCTGTTTCCGCTCATACAGAGCTTTTGGACAGGGCAGTGGAGCTGGATCTGGAAGTGACGGGCATGAGCCACGAGTGGTTTCTGCCGGAGGGATGTATTCAGCATACAGGGCATGCAGTTCCAAGGCGGGATTTGACAGAAGGCAGTCTTTACCGTCAGACACTTGAGATGCTGGAGCAGTCCTGGTTTACCATGGTATCCCTGTTTCCACAGGTGTCCCAGTGGGAGGTGGGGAACGAGTGGAACATCAATGCATTTCTGCAGCCTGACGGATTTCTTGACAGCGATATGTCAAAGCCGTTTAGCCCGGAGGAGAAGCTGGATATAGCGGTTGACCTCATGTATTTTGCTGCAAAGGGCATCAGAAGAGCGAACCCCAATGCAAAAGTTGTTTCCTTTTCCCCGGCGCTGAGCACGCCCTGGCTGGGAGGAAATCTGCCGGACTTCCTGCCGCCCATGTATGGAATCGCGTGGACTCTGGACAAGATTTATAGCCGCATCCGGTCAGGAAAATTCTGGTCCACAGACCCGGATGATTACTTTGACCTGGTGGCATGGCACCCCTATCAGATGAGTACCTGTCAGGACAAAAGAGATGCGGATCTGTTCCTGCACATTGAGGAACCGGACCATTTGTGGAAGGATTATAACGACGCAGCATACCGTGTCATGTGCAAATACGGTGATGCAGAGAAACAGGTCATCCTAACAGAAACGGGTTTTACAGACTGCGGAGATCCCAAGCTTGAAAAAATGCAGGCTGAATATACACGTAAATTGCTGCAGCTTGCGGGAGAACTCCCTTATGTCCGGACAATCTATAATTTCCGGCTGCTGACCGAGACAGGAATGCTGGAAAAGCAGGGCATAGAGAAAAACCAGATTGGCGGCCGGGCAGAAGTGTACTTCGGATTTTTCGAGGAACCCCATAAGAACTGCAGACCAAGATTAAAGGCATATGTCTTACAGGAGGCAGCGGACGGTCACGAAGACTTGGCTGCAGCAGGGAAAAAAGTGGCACTTTTAAGGAAGAAATCATGAGGAAACCGCAATGAAAGAATACATGGTAAATACAACATCCGGGAAAGTAAAAGGCTATCTGAGAAACAATCTGGTGGAATATCTGGGCATCCCATTTGCACAGCCTCCCGTTGGCAGCCTGCGCTTTAAAAGAGCACAGCCTGTGGCTCCATGGAAAGGGATTTATGATGCCGGAGACTATGGAAAAGAAGCTGTCCAACTGGACGAAGGACAGTTAAAAGGCAGCGAAGACTGCCTTACCCTGAACATAAGACGCCCCATGGAGGGAAAGGATCTGCCGGTTCTTGTGTGGATACACGGCGGCGGATACAATACGGGATCAGCGTCCGTTCCCCTTTACAGCGGTGTCTCATTTGCGGAAAAAGGTATTGTCTTTGTCTCCGTTCAGTATCGTTTAAATGTACTGGGATTTTATGACTTTACCACATACCCC
This sequence comes from Blautia caccae, assembly GCF_040095955.1. NCBI lineage: Bacteria > Bacillati > Bacillota > Clostridia > Lachnospirales > Lachnospiraceae > Blautia > Blautia caccae. The sequence continues at coordinate 7,063 of NZ_JBBMFP010000002.1, forward strand.
GGCTGCGAAGATTTTGAGAGTAACTGCGGTGTATCTGACCAGATCCTTGCCATAACCTGGATCCATGAAAATATAAAAGCCTTCGGCGGCGACCCCGGCCGCATCACCATAGCCGGAGAATCAGCCGGCGGAGCCTCTGTGGTCAATATGCTGGCAGCTCCCGCCGTAAAAGGTATGTTCAGCCAGGCAATCGCACAAAGCCCCCTGCCGAACTGTATTGCCACCCACAGGACAGCCGGAGAGAATATAGATCTGTTTCTGGAAGGCATGGGGTGGAACGTGGGGGATCTGCAGAAGCTCAGAACGATAAATCCCTTTGAATTGCAGAAAGGCAATACTTATGTGGCAGAAAAGCACCAGTACAAAAACCCGGGAATCTTTCTTCCCGGCCCCATACAGGACGATCTGCTTCCCGTACGCCCCATTGATGCCATCCGCAGCGGCAGCGCAGAGGGCGTAAAGCTTCTCATCGGTACCAACAAGCATGAGGGATCCCTGTTCGTCCATCCGGAAAAGACGGGGTTTCCAAACAACTGGGCCATGACTGCTGCTATGTTTGAGAAGAACGGACATGCCGCCGCGCTTCCGGAAATGATCCGTTATTACCAGCCTTCCCCGGAAGAACAGAAGCTGAAAGAAGTATCAGACAGACAAAGAGAAGTCCCGGCGGAACAGTTAAAACCATTTATAAATTTCGCCACAGACTACGCTTTTCGTATGCCTTCCCTGAAGGCAGCGCAGGCCCAGAAAGCATACGGGGATGTGTGGCTGTATAGCTTTGAATTTGTTTCAAAATCCGGGAAAAGTACAGGGATGGGAGCCTCCCACGCTTATGAACTTCCCTGTATGTTCGCCGACAAAGAATTTGCTTTCAGCAGATTTATCTTTGACGGGGAAACGGAGGAAACCGCAGACACGCTGATAGAAGCTATGCACAGTTCCTGGGTCCGATTTATAAAAACAGGGGAACCCGATAAAGAGAACTGGCCAAAATACACGGGATATCACACCCCGGTCCGTGTCTTTGACAGAGTGAGCAGGACAGAAATACGGGATTTCAGTAAGCTTATGGAACTCTGGAAGGACATGCGGTTTTATGAAAACTGAGGGTAACGTGGCTGAAGCGTTACAACTGAGGCAGTAAAGACCAAACACTGCCCTGAAAAGGAGAGAAGAAAATGTTTAGTTATGCATCAAAACATAATGACCCCAAAGCAAAATTAGGCTGGAGCGAACGCATCGGCTACGGTATCGGCAACTATGGTATGGCGTGGGTAAACGGCATCATGTCAGCCTTCTTTATGATCTATCTGACCAATGTATCCTTCGTGGATGCAGGTGTGGCAGGCACGATCATTGCCCTGTCAAAAGTATTTGACGGTATCAGCGATCTGATCATGGGCGGAATCGTGGACCACACCAAATCCAAACACGGCAAGGCCAGGATCTGGCTGGTGCGCATGTGTATTCCGCTGGCAGTTTCCACACTGCTACTGTTCTGTATTCCGGCATCCATGACCGGATTTATAAAATACGTCTACATATTTATCATGTATAACCTGGTAAACGCCGTATTCTACACAGCTATGTATGTACCGTATACTTCCATGAATTACCTTATGACCCAGAATGACTTTGACCGTGGTCTGCTGGGCAACATGAACATGATTTTCCAGACACTGGCGAACATCACCATGAACACCTTCTTCCTCACTTGGCTGAACAAATTCGGAGACGGTGATATCTACACACAGAAAGCATGGACAAAAGCCTTTATGATTGTAGGCATAATTGTCATTGCTGCCAGTATCCTCTATTTCTTCGGAACAAAGGAACGCGTAAAAAACATGGAAAAACAGTCAGGAGGAGAAAAAGAAGAAAAATCCGTACCTGCAAGGAAAGCCGTAAAATCCCTGTTCCAAAATAAATACTGGGTTCTGATGACAGTCTGTATGTTCCTGATTTTCTTTGTCATTGTCATGTACGCAGTGGCGGCAGCCTACTATGCGCAGTATGTTCTCGGGGATATAGGCTTCTACACCCCGATCAACAACGCGCTGTCCATCGCACAGTTTGGCATCATGTTCCTCACACCGGCATTCATGAAGAAATTCGGAAAACACAGAACCTATCAGGTCGGTCTTATTGCTATGATGGCGGGATTCGCAGGCACAGGCCTGTGCGGTACAAACCTTCCGTTACTTATTTTCTTTAACGCAGTAAAAGGCGTGGGGTTAGGGGCTGCCGGCGGTATGGCCTTTGGAATGGTGTCAGATACGATTGAATACGGAGAGTGGAAGACCGGTGTTGTGGCTGTGGGAATGGGCAATGCAGGCGTCAGCACAGCCCAGAAGCTGGGACTCGGTCTTGGACAGGCAGTTATGGGTTGGATTCTTGCGGCAGGCGGATTCGATGCGGCAAAAGCCGTGCAGTCAGCAGGTGCACAGAGCGCGATCAGCTTTTGCTACAACTGGATTCCCGTTATCTGTGTGGCCCTGTGCTCTGTACTTATGCTGTTTTACCGCCTGGACAAAGAATTGCCGGTGATCCGCACAGAGATGGCAAAACGTAACAGTTCAGACAGGTCTGCGTATTGACTGCGCTGACCGTATGAAAAAGTAGTGCCGGCAGACCGGTTAAAATATTCTGTACTGGAATAACTTCCTGATATGTGGTATATTGATGAAAAGAGAGGGAAAGCTTAGTACCCCCAATCCTTCAGGGCCTCATAGACAGTCCGGGCAATGGCTTTGGCTCCCAGTTCGTTGGGATGGACACCGTCCTGGAGGAAAAATTCGGGGTGACTGGCAGTCACCTCATGAATATCGATAAAAGGCAGTCCCAGTTCCTTGGCGAGCTCACGGACTGCTTTTGCTGCTTCGCCGGCTACGCCGGCCCGTATCTTATAGGGCTTTGCAGGATTGAAATTCTCCGGGAATACAGAGGCAGGCGTCATGAGAATGACATCCGGTCTGGATGGCAGCTCCTGGTAGGAGAGGATCAACTGTCGGTAATCATCCTGGAATGCCTCTGTGCTGATCCAGTTATAGGGCTTTGTATCGTTGGTCCCCAGCATGATCAGCACCACATCCGGTTTGAAGTCCAGGCTTTTTTTGTACCGCTTGTGGCTCGTATAAGGTCTGTCACAGCTTTCCTGAAGTGTGTATCCGCTGGCACCGAAATTTTTTACGGAATATTTCCGGCCGAGCATAGTTCCAAGCTGTGCGGGATAACTGTCGTGGCTTTTGTCCCGGATCGTGGCGCCGTAGGTTATGCTGTCCCCCACACAGGCGATCCGCGTTTGGGAAGGGCAGGTCAACCGGAGGACGAGGAGTATGACGGCCAGAAGAACGGCAAAGCGCAGCAGGTAATCAGAAAGTTTCTTTTGTCTCATAAAGGAATTTTCTCCTTTTTTCATATTTCACATGCATATCTTATTGTAAGGGCTAAAAAATGGAATTGCAAGGGAAGGATACAAAAATGGAAGATAGAATAAAAGAAGTTCTGGTGCAGACACCTTTCTGGGAACATTTGACAAAAGAGCAGCAGGAGAGGGTGTGCCGGGATTCCAGAGAAGTGCACTATCCGGCGGGAAGCCTGATCTATTCACCCACCAGGGAATGCCTGGGAACCGTATTTATTTTAAAGGGCGTTATCCGTGCGTATCTCCTGTCTGACGAGGGCAAAGAGGTGACCATATACCGGATCAGGGAAGGGGATACCTGTGTGCTCACAGCCTCCTGTGCCCTGTCGGCCATCACCTTTGATGTGGAGATAGAGGCAGAGGCGGACTGTGATGTTCTGCTGATACCGGCACCTGTATTTTCAGCTCTTGCGGTGGACAATATCTATGTGGAGAATTATGCCTACAAGATCGCAACGGAGCGTTTTTCAAGCGTTGTGGAGGCTCTGCAGCAGATGCTGTTTTTAAGTCTGACTCAGAGGATCGCCGCTTTTCTCATCGACGAATCCGCACAGAGGAAGGATGACAGCATCCGTATGACCCATGAGGAAATCGCAAAAGCCATCGGCAGTGCCAGGGAAGCGGTGAGCAGAACCCTGAAACAGATGGTAAAAAAGGGGGATATATCCCTGTTCCGCGGCGGAATCAAGATTGAAAATAAAAGCAGCCTTTATGAGCTGCTGCCGTAAGGCAGGCATGACGAAAAAGGGTGCGGCAGGAAGCCGCACCCTTTTATCCATCCATCTCTGTTTTTATTTCAGAAGATTCAAAAGCTGCCCTTTTGGAACAACTCCCACAGATTTTTCCACAACCTTTCCATTCTTGAACACCAGAACCGTGGGAATGTTCATAACGCCGTAGGAGGAAGCCAGACCCGGATTCTCATCCACATTTACTTTGCCTACTTTATACGCGCCTTTGGATTCCTCGGCAATCTCCTCAATAACCGGCCCCAGCATGCGGCAGGGCATACACCAGGTTGCCCAGAAATCTACCATTACAGGAACAACAGAATCCAATACCTCACTTTTAAAGTTTTTCTCATCAAATACCATTGCCATAATTATACACTCCTTATTTTTATCATAAATTTTTGGTTTCTCATCTTTATGAGCCTATTCTATCAGATGCAGGCTCAGTTTTCTGTGACCGTGTCACACTGCTTCCGGAAGCTTTTTTAAATACTTCACAGCTTTTGTTCCCGCAAGGGCTCCTTCATAGACGGCTTTTGATACCTGAAGAAGGCCGCCTGTGCAGTCTCCTGCTGCAAAAAGTCCGGGAAGGGCAGTGCTGGTGTCTGTCTCTATCATGATATGATTGTTTTCTATCATCAAGCCCAGTTTTCTTGCAATATCTGTGCTTCCTGCGGTTCCGAGCGCCACGAAAAGTCCGTCCAGCGGAAATTTTTCGTTATCCTCCAGTTCCAGCCATTTTAAGGTGGGCTCTCCTCCGGCGGAAATGATCTTCCTTGTCTCAACCTGGATGGTTCCCAGCGCTTCTTTTTCAAAAGTGGGCTCCATGCCGTTGGTGAGGATCGTGACTTTGGCGGCCATGGGTTCCAGCACCTTTGCCTCATGCAGGGCGTATTCTCCGTTGCCGATTACTGCCACATCCTTCTGGCGGTAGAAAAAACCGTCGCAGATGGCACAGTAACTGATACCGCTGCCTTCATATCTGCGGGCTTCCTTAAGGGCAAGCGTGTTCCTTTTGGTTCCCGTTGCCAGTATCAATGCCTTGGTCTGATAGGTGGACGTGATGGTGTGAATCGTGTAATCACCGTCGTATTCCACAGACAGCATTTCATCCTCCACGACAGGGACTCCCAGGGCTTTGATCTGCTTCAGACCGTTCTCATACAGCTCCTGTCCGGAAACTGGGTCAGGCAGTCCGTAATAATTTTCAATCTTCGCTGCCTTTTCCAGAGCACCGATACCTTTGTGTATGATAAGCGGCGTGATGCCGGAGCGGACTGCGTACAGAGCAGCGGAGATTCCGGCAGGTCCTGCGCCGGCGATAATCAGTTTTTCCATATATTCAGGCACTTCCTTTCTTTCTACTCTTATCTTATCATAAATTTTACCAAAAGACACAGGTTTTGTTGGTGACCTGGTTACATAAGAAAAAAGCCTTTATAAAAACAGAGAAAAATGGTAAAATATAAACATAAGAAATGGCCGGGAGGAGGAAAGATTTATGGAAGAGGAAAAAAAGATTGAAAGGCTGAGGGCAATCCTTGATGCCAGCGCCTATACAGTCATTTTAAGCGGTTCCGGCATGATGGCAGAGTGCGGATACATGGGAATGAAGACACCGGAGAAAGCGTATGAGATCGAGAAGACATACGGTGTGTCACCGGAGGATATATTTACCAGTGTGTACTACAACAACAGGCCGGCGGAGTTTTTCAAATTTTACCGCGACGAAGTTCTCCAGGGGGATGTGGACACCAGCGACACGTTCCGTGTGGCAGCCAGGATGGAGCAGAAGGGAAAGCTGAAGTGTATCATTACCGGGAATATTTACGGATATCCCCAGAAGGCAGGCTGCCGCAATGTGATCAACCTGCACGGAAGCATCCATGAGAATATCTGCCCTCACTGCGGAAGGAAATATCCGCTGGAATATATAAGAGCGTCCAAAAAAGTACCGCTGTGTGAGGACTGCAGCCGTGTCATCCGCCCGCAGGTGGCTCTCTTTGGCGAAATGATGGACAGCCAGCTCATGACAAGGGCAACCTGGGAGATTGAGAACGCGGATACCCTGATCCTTCTTGGAACGACACTGGATTCCGAGGTGTTTTCCAAGTATATCAAATACTTTGAGGGAACGAATCTGGTCATCATTCATAAAGAGCATCATCACTCAGACAGCAGAGCAGACCTTGTCATCTGGGATGAGCCGAGAAATGTTTTTACGAAACTAGGTTATTAATGTGAAAACCTAACAAAAAAGCGCCCCGTTTTTCGTGAATGAGGCGCTTTTTATATGAGGGATTTAGAAAAACACTAACATATTTCACAAAAATTAATCAAAAAAACAACTTGTATTTATGAAAAAAATCAGTTGTATTTTTCCATATACCAATTGGTACACGAAAACCCTCCAAAAACAGGGAGAAAACCATAAAAGAAATTGAAAAAATGTCTGAAAAATTGTCCGTAAAATCACAGGAAAGCCACATCGAAAAAAATATAAAGAAAGATTGACAAATGAAAAAATTAGCTGTAATGTTTTCTGGAATCATAAATAAATAAGAAAGGAGAAGTTAAAAAATCATAAAATAGAAAGGGAGGATGTCCTACGGGAACTATAGCGGATAGGATTACGGAAGAGCTGAACTGCGAGACCGTATTTACCATCCCAATTTTTGGCGGGATACCAGTCACGGAGTCCGTGGTGGTCACCTGGATCATTATGGCAGCATTGACGATATTATCCATCGTTCTTGTCAGAAATCTGAAGGTGGAAAATCCCGGTAAGAAACAGTTGGCTCTGGAATCATCTATTGGATTTCTGCATGACTTTTTCGCGGATATTCTGGGCGAGAGAGGAAAGCAGTATATTCCTTACTTGATTACCGCTGCCATCTATATTGGCGTGGCTAACTTAATTGGTCTTCTGGGCTTTAAGCCGCCCACAAAGGACTTAAACGTGACAGCAGGGCTGGCAATCATAAGCATCTTCCTGATTGAATATTCAGGATGGAAGCAGAAAGGGTTTAAGCGGTTCATGCACAGTTTTGCAGAACCCATGGCCATTGTTACGCCGATTAACATTATGGAGATATTTATCCGCCCGGTATCGCTTTGTATGCGGTTGTTCGGCAATGTTATCGGATCATTTGTTGTAATGGAACTGATCAAAATGATCTTACCGGTTGTTTTACCCATTCCATTCAGCTTTTATTTTGACATTTTTGATGGTCTGATTCAGGCCTATGTATTTGTTTTTTTAACTTCGCTCTTTATCAAGGAGCAGATAGAAGAGTAATCATTAAAAATAAATTTGGAAAAGGAGAACAGAGATATGTTAACAGCAATTGGTGCAGGTATGGCAGTTTTAACAGGTTTAGGAGCAGGTTTAGGTATCGGTCTTGCAACATCTAAAGCAACAGAAGCGATCGCAAGACAGCCGGAGGCAGAGGGAAAGATCAGTAAAGCGCTGTTACTCGGATGTGCACTTGCAGAGGCAACTGCTATTTACGGTTTCGTTATCGCTTTATTACTGTTATTCGTAAAATAAGGAAGGCAGGTGAAGACAGGTGCTGAGTTTAGGCTGGGGCCTTATCTGGACCATAATTAACCTGATAGTTCTTTATCTCTTACTGAAAAAATTCCTGATCGGACCGATACTGGGAATCATGGAAAAAAGAAAGACACTCATCGCACAGCAGCTTGAAAATGCCAGGACAACAGAAGGAAAGGCGAATGAGCTGAAAGGCCAGTATGAAATGGCAATAAGCGGTGCAAAAGCCGAGTCCTTACAGATTATCGAGGAAGCGAAAGCGGATGCGAGGACCCTGACAGAGCGTACCGTTCGGGAAGCGAATGAGCAGGCTGCCAGAATCCTGGAAAGTGCCAGAAAAACGGCAGAACAGGAAAAGGAAAATGCCCTGGCAGGAGCAAAATCCGAAATCGCGGGCCTTGCCGTGGAAGCAGCCAGAAAAATGCTTGCAGGCGGAAGCCAGGCGGGAAACAGCATGCTCTACGACACATTTTTAGCAGAAGCGGGTGATGCAGATGACAGAGAGTCTGAATAATTACGGGAAAGTGCTGTATGAGCTGAACATTTCACCGGAATCTGCAGCCGGCGCAAGAGAACTTTTAGAGAAAGTTCCCCAGGTGTCGGAAGTGCTTTCAAGCCCTGTTGTATCCCTGGCGGCGAAGCAGAGAGTTGTAGACCGGATTTTTCCGAAAGAGATACATAATTTTATGAAAATACTGTGCAGATACCACAAAGCAGGCGAGGCACAGGAAATTTTTAAGGCATATCAGGAGTATTACAACGAGCAAAACAATATTTTAAATGCCACTCTGTCTTATGTGGTACTTCCTACAGAGGAGCAGCTTGAAGGAATCAGAAGATTTCTCTGCAGGCAATACCACGTAAAGGATGTAGCATTTCAGTTACAGGAAGAAAAAGACCTGGTCGGCGGATTTACCCTCCGCGTAGGAGACCGGGAGATTGATTACAGCCTGAAGGGCAGAATCAATGCACTACAACAAAAATTGACCTGGAGGTGAACGCTTTGAGTTCAATCAATTCAGAGGAGATTATCTCCATTCTGAAAGAAGAAATAGAAAATTTCGATATGACAACGGGTGTCCGTGAAGTGGGAAACGTAATCTGGGTCGGTGACGGAATTGCGACTGTTTATGGAATAGACCATGCGATGTACGGAGAGATCGTGACCTTTGAGAACGGTGTCAAGGGTATGGTGCAGGATATCAAGAGAAATGAGATCGGTGTCATCATATTCGGCAAGGACATGGGAATCAAAGAGGGCACAAAAGTTGTCCGCACAAAGAAAAGAGCAGGTATCCCGGTTGGTGAAGGCTATATCGGAAGAATCGTGGATGCCCTCGGCGCACCCATTGACGGAAAAGGAGAGATCAAGGCAGAGGATTACCGTCCCATCGAGCAGGAAGCACCTGGTATCATTGACCGTAAATCCGTATCTGTTCCCATGGAAACAGGTATTCTGGCCATTGACTCCATGTTCCCCATCGGCCGCGGACAGCGTGAGCTGATCATCGGCGACCGTCAGACAGGTAAGACCTCCATTGCCATTGACGCTATCCTGAACCAGAAAGGCAAGGACGTCATGTGTATCTACGTGGCAATCGGACAGAAGGCCTCCACAGTTGCAAAACTGACCGGAACTCTGGAAAAATACGGCGCCATGGATTACACCACAGTCTTTGCGGCGACAGCAAGCGACTGTGCGCCCCTTCAGTATATTGTTCCCTATTCGGGAACCGCTCTGGCAGAGTACTTTATGTACCAGGGCAAGGATGTGCTGATCGTCTATGATGACCTGTCAAAGCATGCGGTGGCTTACCGTGCCCTTTCCCTGCTTCTGGAGCGTTCTCCGGGACGTGAGGCTTACCCGGGCGACGTATTCTACCTGCATTCCAGACTGCTGGAGCGTTCCAGCCGTTTGAGCGACGCAGCGGGCGGCGGTTCCATCACGGCACTGCCTATCATTGAGACACAGGCAGGCGACGTTTCCGCTTATATTCCGACCAATGTTATTTCTATCACAGACGGACAGATTTTCCTGGAAAGTGACCTGTTTTTCGCCGGCAACCGTCCGGCTGTCAATGTGGGTCTTTCCGTATCCCGTGTGGGCGGCGCGGCCCAGACAAAGGCCATGAAAAAGGCATCAGGCAGCATGAGGATTGACCTGGCACAGTACAGGGAGATGGAAGTGTTTACACAGTTCGCGTCTGACCTGGATGATGCCACAAAAGAACAGCTTTCCTACGGAAAGACGCTGATGGAGCTTTTGAAACAGCCTCTGTGCCATCCCTTGTCCAACCATGAGCAGGTTATCACCCTCTGGACAGCAACACATAAGGTATTTTCCGGTGTGGAGATTAAGGATGTGAAGCCGTTCCAGACAGATATGCTGGCTTACTTTGAGAAAAACTATCCGGAGATCGGACAGGAGATTGAGACGAAAAAAGTCATCTCCGACGAACTGGGCGAGAAGATTTTAAAGGTGGCAGAGGAATTTAAGAATAAGAGCAGGTGATGAGATGGCAAGTGCAAAAGAGATACAAAGCCGTATAAACAGTATCCAGGATACGATGAAGATCACCAACGCCATGTACATGATTTCCTCCTCCAAGTTAAAGAGAGCAAGGAAAGTGCTGGCGGATACGGAGCCGTATTTTTATTCCCTGCAGTCTGCGATCGGCCGTGTTCTCCGTCATATGCCTCCGGATACGGAAGGAAACCGTTTCTTTGACGAGCGGGCTGATGTTCCGGAAGACAAACGCAGAACGGGCTACATCGTCGTTTCCGCAGACAAGGGTCTTGCCGGTGCTTACAATCACAATGTGTTTAAGATAGCAGAAGAATGTATGGAAAATGACGCGCATCCCCAGCTCTTTGTGCTGGGAGAGGTGGGAAGACAGTATTTCTACAAGAAGAACGTGGATATTGACACGAACTTCCGGTTCACAGTACAGAAGCCGACCATGCACCGGGCCAGGGTGATCTCAGAGAAGATGATCGCCAATTACCTGACCGGGGAGCTGGATGAAGTGTATATCATTTACACGAGAATGGCCAATGCCGCCAATATGGTGGCAGAGATGGAACAGCTTCTTCCCCTTAAAAAAGCAAGTTTCCGTACACCGGCACAGGTGATGGTAGATATTCATCAGGAGGAGATCGAGATGGTTCCCTCCGCAGAAGAAGTCCTGAACAGCATTGTTCCCAATTACCTGCACGGTATCATTTACGGCTGTCTTGTGGAATCCTATGCCAGTGAGCATAATTCCCGTATGATGGCCATGGATGCAGCTACCAGCAGTGCAAAAGACATGCTGAAAGATTTATCAATAAAATATAACCGTGTGCGTCAGGCTGCGATCACCCAGGAAATCACTGAGGTCATCAGCGGAGCCAAGGCACAGAAGAATAAAAACTAGCGAGCAGGAAGGAGGTTTCCTCACGACTGTGAGATGCAATCGTTATGGAAAAAGGAAAAATCGTACAGGCCATGGGACCTGTTGTAGACGTAGAATTTGAAGACCAGAACCTTCCGTATATCAAAGATGCCCTTACCGTGGAGAACAATGGAAAGAAGCTTGTGATGGAAGTGGCACAGCACATCGGAAACAATACGGTGCGCTGTATCATGCTGGCTTCCAGCGACGGCCTCTGTAAAGATATGGAGGTCACGGCAACAGGAGCAGGTATTTCCGTACCGGTGGGAAAAGAGACACTGGGACGTCTGTTCAACGTGCTGGGCGAAACCATTGACAACGGAGAACAGCTTGAAAATGCGGAGCACTGGGTCATCCACAGAGATCCACCAAGCTTCGAGGAGCAGAGCCCAGTAGTCGAGATTCTGGAGACTGGTATAAAGGTAATCGACCTGTTGGCGCCTTACGCAAAAGGCGGTAAGATCGGTCTGTTCGGCGGTGCCGGGGTTGGTAAGACCGTTCTGATCCAGGAGTTGATCAGCAATATTGCCACAGAGCACGGCGGATACTCCATTTTCACCGGTGTTGGTGAGCGTTCCCGTGAGGGAAATGACCTTTGGACAGAGATGAAGGAATCCGGCGTACTGGAGAAGACAGCCCTGGTATTCGGGCAGATGAATGAGCCGTCGGGAGCGCGTATGCGTGTGGCGGAGACCGGACTTACCATGGCAGAGTATTTCCGTGACCAGGAGCACCAGAACGTGCTGCTGTTCATTGACAATATCTTCCGTTTTACCCAGGCAGGTTCTGAGGTTTCAGCGCTTCTGGGACGTATGCCGTCAGCCGTTGGCTACCAGCCCACCCTGGCTACTGAGATGGGTGAGCTGCAGGAGAGGATCGCCTCCACAAAGAACGGTTCCGTTACAAGTGTGCAGGCTGTCTATGTGCCTGCCGATGACTTGACGGACCCGGCTCCGGCCACCACATTTGCCCATCTGGATGCCACTACGGTTCTGTCCAGAAAGATCGTGGAGCAGGGTATCTACCCGGCGGTTGACCCGCTGGAATCCACCTCCCGTATTCTGGAGGCTGATGTGGTCGGGGAAGAGCACTATGATGTGGCCAGAAGGGTGCAGGAGTATCTGCAGAAGTACAAAGAGCTGCAGGACATCATTGCTATCCTTGGTATGGAAGAGCTTTCCGAGGAAGACAAAAAAGTAGTTGCCCGTGCCAGAAAGATCCAAAAATTCCTGTCCCAGCCCTTCCATGTGGCTGAGGTGTTCACCGGAATTGCCGGTAAATATGTACCTCTCAAAGAGACAATCCGCGGCTTTAAGATGATCGTGGACGGCGAGATGGACGAATATCCGGAGAATGCATTCTTTAATGTGGGAACCATTGACGAGGTGGTGGAGAAAGCAAAAGCTGAGCAGTAATGCAGGGCGGAAAAGGAGTGCATGTATATGAATACATTCGGACTGAATATCGTTGCCAGTGATAAAGATTTTTATCACGGCAGAGGAACCAGTATCATGCTTCCTGCAAAGGACGGCCAGATTTCCATTCTGGCCCACCATGCGGATATGATGGTTGCCATTGTACCCGGTGAGATGCGTTTTAAGCCTGCTGACAGTGAAGAGTGGAAGACAGCGATTGTGGGAAACGGGTTTGCGCAGATCATCAATAACCGTGTGACTGTTCTGGTAGACAGCTGTGAGTACCCCGAGAATATTGACCTGAAGCGTGCAAAAGATGCCCTGGAGCGCGCGGAAGAACAGCTCAGGCAGCAGCAGAGTCTGCAGGAATATTATATATCCAAGGCATCCCTTGCAAGAGCCATGGCCCGTATGAAAGCAGCAAAGAAGCATGACGTATAAGACGTTTATACAGGAGATGAGGAGAACATTCCTCGTCTCTTTTTTTATGGATGATCCGGTGGTCTTATAAAAGCTTTTTATTAAAAATCAGTGCGGAAAGAAGCAGATTCACCACCGATAAAACGCCGGTGATCACCACAGCACACATGAAATCAGACACATCTGCTGCCTGGGGAAGCAGGCTGTAAGAGGACATCAGTTGTGTGGGAATATACTTTTTCATATCAGGTATCCATGCCAGCAGGTAGAATACGAAAAACACACCTCCGGTTCCGGCCAGTACCATATAATTGGTGCTGCACAGGGAGGACATAAGCATAATAAGAGTGATCAGCCACAGCCCTGTCATATAGAGGCAGAAGGCTCCGAAAAATATATGGGATGCCATGCTGTTATCCCAGAAATACATATTATAGGCATAGGTGATCCCGAAAGAGATCCAGTAACACACAGTCCAGAGAAGAAGTGCGGAAAAGGCTTTGGACAGGATCAGTTTCCACCGGTTCATGCCTTTTGTCAGGATAATGATCAGGGTGCCTTTCTGATATTCCGTGGTCAGAATACCGCTTGCAATGACAATAAAAACAATCAGATATATGGGGGTATTCTTATAAAACTGCGTCCAGGATGTAAATACGTCCACCTTGATCTCTGTCAGGACCATACCGCTTTCCTCCAGGGAACCGGCAAAGTTCTCCATCATCCAGGGCGTCAGCTTGGCAACAAGGGGATTCATGATCCCGAATAAAACAGAGAGAATCACAAGCAGGGGCATTCTGCCGGTGCGCAGAGATTCCCGCAGTTCTTTTTTAGTAAAAGCTGTGAGTTGTCTCATATCCCAATCACCTCCATAAACAGGTTTTCCAGTGTGGCCTCTCGCATCTCTACCTTCTGGACACAGAGCGCATTGTCTGCCAGAATCTTCATGGCATGTGTCATGTCTTTTTCATCTTTTCCCGGGAAGAACAGGCGGACTGCGCTTATTCTCTCGCTGCCGGACATGGATGCTGCGAAGGCGTCGGCGTCCTGCGGCGTGTAAAATTCTATGTCAAATCCGTTGCCTTTTCGTCTGCTCTTTATTTCCTCCAGAGTCCCCTTAAGCGCGGTGCGGCCGTTGTGGAGAAGAGCGATCTCATCACAGATGCGTTCCACATCCGAGAGGATATGTGTGGAGAAGACAACCGTGGTATGGTCTTTGACGGACAGAAGAATATCCAGGATCTCTTTTCTGCCAAGGGGGTCCAGGGCAGAAGTGGGTTCGTCGCAGATCAGCAGTTTTGGTTCGTTTAGAAGAGCCTGGGCGATTCCTAAGCGCTGCTTCATTCCTCTGGAAAACCCGTGAATGCGTTTATTTTCCTTATCCAGTCCCACCAGGTGCAGCAGTTCGTCTGATTTTTTGCGGATTCCGGCGGATGACATTCCTGTGATCTCTCCGCACAGTCTGAGATATTCCGAGGGTGTCATGTATCCGTAAAATTCCGGGACATCCGGCAGGTAGCCCATATAGCGGTTGGTACGATTCTGCCCGTAGCGGACCGTTTCCCCGTTTACTTTGATCGTGCCGCTGTCTGTCTGCAGAAGTCCCAGGATCATTTTCATGGTGGTGGTCTTACCTGCTCCGTTCTGTCCGATAAATCCGTAGACACAGTGTTCCGGTACGGTAAAGCTCAGGTCGTCAATGATTTTTTTACTCCCGAAAGATTTTGATACATGGGAAAGGGTCAGCATATCCATTTAATTGTCCTCCTTTCCGAGCAGAAGGTACAGGACCGGCCCGATAAATTCCAGCCCCACGATCGTGACAACCAGCCACAGGGCACGTGAACCCCTCTTATAATTCTTATGGGTGAGAATATGGCGCAGGGTGATGAAAAGCAGAAGCAGTTCCGCAATGGCTAAAGGAATGAGAAATGGTAAAAGTTCTGAAACTGTCATAGGGATTCTCCTCTCACTAAAAATATTTGTTTGATCTTCCGGTAATCTTCACTGCTCTCAAGCGGCTGAAACACAGGGTTTTCCAGTGCCTGCACCACGCTGTCCGCAATGACTTTTTTAGCACGGACCAGGTTCCCTCCCAGATCCGACTGTTCAAAATAAGGATCAATGGCATCGAAATACTGATCTCCGTGCAGGAAAACCTTGTCACATTCCAGCAGGGAATCGGTTATGGATGCAAACTTTTTCAAGCGGTCCAGAGCCTCTTCAAGTCTTCCGTGTATGCAGCAGATGACAGCAGTCTGATAATGGAACTGGGCGGCTGTGTTGTGGTGCAGATTCTCCAGACTGTAGAGTTTCATGAGACAGTCAATGCGGTGAATGGTTTCCTCACAGGAATCCATATCCTCCGCGTGGAGGGAAAGATACTGCACAGCTCCCGACACAAGGGAAAGGAGATGGGTATACATGCCGAACTGGCTGTACCGGTTGGCCTTTTCCTTCTGACCGGCAATAGCATAGGCCTGAACCAGGATCGTTTCCCCCTGAAAGGAGTAGTGATACGGATTCAGTATCTCTTCCAGTGTGTCGATCACCTCCTGGGTCCTGCCGCAGAGCAGATCAATACTGGCTTTTAACAGGAGGGCGTCGTTGCACAGCGGGATTTCCCTGCAGTCATTGATAATGTGGGAACACAGTCTGGCTGCTTCCTCCAGAATCTCTGTCTGCATTTGCGGGTTTGGGGCAAGGGTGGCATGGTTCATCCAAAGAACACAGACCTGGAAAAGGAAGGGGGAACAGGAGTAGTATTTTTTGACCAATTGCCGGCTCTTCTCCATCACCTCCTCAAAGGGCTGTTCTGCGAATTCTTTCGTGAAATCAAAATATATTTTCTGAATCTGTTCCCTGCTGAGATTAGGCTCATATCCCAGAAGTTCGTCTACTGTGACATCAAAATAGGCGGCCAGGCGGGGGAGCAGCATAATATCCGGCAGGCTCTGCTTTGTCTCCCATTTTGAGACAGAGGCTTTGGTGACACCCACGAAATCAGCCAGCTCTTCCTGGGTGATTCCTTTTTTGTGGCGCAATTTAATGATGTTTTCGGAAAAATTAAGTATATTCATCCTTTCATCCTCCTTATATGGTTGATTATAAGCAGGTAACTGAAAATTATCAATGGATTGCAGCGATACTTTGAGATACAAAATCAACTGTTGGGAAACCGACACAGCATACTGTCCTTCAGACCTGAAAAGATGTATCCTGTGCAAATGAATATCAATCTTTTTTGAACCTGCTATAATGTGTGTAAGAAAACTTATGAAAAACTGGAATCATTGTAAGGAGGAATTTATATGAAATGGATATTATGGGGATTAACAGCACTGACGGGAATCATAGCAGTGATTCTGCTGATGGGAAAAGGGAGCTTTCTCATTGCCGGGTACAATACGTCCCGGAATAAAGAAAAATACAATGAGAAAAGGCTGTGCCGGGTCGTAGGCGGAGGATTGGGTGTGATCACCCTTGTTATGGCTGCCTGGAGTATAATGGGAGACCAGTTCCCTGTGGCAGCCTTTGTGATCAGCATTGCTGCTGTGGTGGCTGCCATACAGATTCTGAGCAATACGGTGTGCGTAGTAAAAGGGGAAGCCGTTCAGGAAAAAGACAGGGCCAGGGATAAGATTTACAGAAACGCGTCCTTTCTTTTCACCGCAGTCATTTTGGCAGTGGTTTCCTTTGTGCTTTTTACAGGAAATGTAACCCCGGTTATGCATGAGGCATCCCTGGAGATACAGGTATCCTTCTGGCCGGATCATGAGGTGCCGTATGCTTCTGTTAAATCTGTTTCTTACACGGATGATCTGCAGCGCGGCAGCCGGAAAAATGGGATTGGAGGTCCCACACTGCAGGCAGGATATTTTAAGAACGCAGAGTTCGGTGATTATAAACTGTATTCCTATACATCCTGTGACAGCTTTGTGGTCCTGGACACAGAGCAGGGAACCGTGGTGCTGAACGGTAAAGACGAGGCAGCTACCAGGAAGCTTTACGAGGAAATAAAGGAAAAGGTACAGCAGAACTGACACAGACTGCAGTTGACAGAGTGTTTTCTCTCCCTATACAATAGGGGTATCACGAGAGAAAAGGCAGGCAAACACATGAACACAAAAGATTTGAAATGTTTTGAGGCCGTCTATCAGGAAAAAAGCATCAGCAGGGCTGCCAGACGCCTTTATATCACACCTCAGGGACTGGGAAAAAATATAAGGACCCTGGAGGCAGAACTGGAAACCGTTCTTTTTGAGCGCACCAAACAGGGTATGCGCCCAACACAGAGCGCGGATTTTCTCTACGGAAGGACGAAGAAGATCATACAGGAGCTGGAGGAGCTGGAAAACGGCGTAAGACAGCTTGAGAACAGAAAGATAGTCCTTCGCATCGGATGCGCCTGCGGTGTCTTTAATGTCCTTCCTTTTGAGCTGATCCTGAATTTTATGAGGGAGAATCCCCATATCCGGGTGGAGTGGAATGAGTATTCCAACGAGGAAGTGAAGTCCATGCTGGAGGACTCCAGACTGGAATACGGTTTCATTGTGGGAAAACACGAAGGGGACGACATGATACAGCGGAAACTGGACGGAAGGGAGATCCTGCTGCTTGTCTTTGAAGGGCATCCCCTGTATGAAAAGGAGAGTGTGAACGTGGAGATGCTGAGGGAGGAGAACATGATCCTCATGAATGAACATTTCCACATGTACCACGATTTTGCCTCCATCTGCTGTGCGAAGGGATTTACTCCCAACATCATAGCAAAGACATCGGACGGTGCTGTCCTGTACAAACTCTGCCGCCAGAAGATCGGTCTTGCGGTCATACCGGAATTTATGCTGGAGGATTTCCGTATGGAACATATGCGCGCCATACCCTTTGAGGAACATATGACCTGGGAGGTGTTCGGCGTTTACAAGGAAGATACGAAAAATTATGAGACCATACAGCAGTTTGACTGCTTTCTAAAACAAAAAGTTTCCACCTGACAAGCAAAGGTTGCTGGCGGAAAGGCGTTGTTCTTTTGTATTATATTGTTAAAAGAAATACGAAGGAGGACGCAATGAAATATAAAAATTTATTTACCCCTGTGCAGATCGGCAGGGTTACCCTAAAGAACCGTTTTGCACTGGCCCCCATGGGCCCTCTGGGACTGGCGGACGCCCAGGGCGGGTTCAACCAGAGAGGTATTGATTATTACACAGAGCGGGCAAAGGGCGGCACCGGCCTGATCATCACCGGTGTCACGTTCTCAGACTGCCGGGTGGAGACTCAGAGTATGCCCAACTGTCCCAATTCCACTTACAATCCGGTACATTTTATCCGGACCAGCAGGGAGATGACAGAGCGTGTCCACGCGTACGGCAGCAAGATTTTTCTCATGATGTCAGGGGGCTTCGGCCGTGTCACCATACCCACCAACCTGGGAGAGTTCCCGCCGGTTGCGCCATCCGCCATTCCTCACAGATGGCTGGATAAGACATGCCGTCCTCTGACGAAAGAGGAAATACGCAGCATTGTAAAGTCTTTCGGCGACGGCGCATACAATGCCAAGCGCGGCGGTTTTGACGGTATTGAAGTCCATGCGGTCCATGAGGGATACCTGCTGGACCAGTTTGCCATTTCCATGTTCAACCAGAGAACAGACGAATACGGCGGTTCCCTGGAAAACAGGCTCCGCTTCGCAAGGGAAGTGGTGGAGGAGATCAAGTCCCGCTGCGGGGAGGATTTCCCGGTTGTCCTGCGTTTCAGCGTAAAAAGCATGATCAAGGACTGGAGAGAGGGTGCCCTTCCGGGCGAAGAGTTTGAGGAAAAGGGCCGCGATATCCCGGAGGGCCTGGAAGCTGCAAAACTGCTTGTCAGCTATGGATACGATGCGCTGGATACAGATGTAGGTACCTATGATGCCTGGTGGTGGAATCATCCCCCCATGTATCAGGAAAAAGGACTGTTCCGCCCGTACTGTAAAATGGTGAAGGAAGTGGTGGATGTACCTGTGCTCTGCGCCGGACGTATGGATGATCCGGCTATGGCTTCTGAGGCTGTGGAGGATGGAACCTGTGATATTGTAAGTCTTGGCCGTCCTCTTCTGGCTGACCCGGACTATGTGAACAAACTGCGGGCAGGGCGCACAGAGGATATCCGTCCCTGCATCTCCTGCCAGGAGGGCTGTATGGGGCGTGTACAGGAATATTCCATGATCAACTGTGCCGTGAATCCCCAGGCGGCCCGGGAACGGGTGACCGCCTATGAACCTGTACGGAAGAGCAAAAAAGTAATGGTGGTGGGCGGCGGTGTGGCCGGCTGTGAGGCAGCCAGAGTGCTGGCAATCCGCGGACACAGGCCGGAAGTGTTTGAGAAGACCGGGTGTCTGGGAGGCAATCTGATCCCGGGCGGTGCTCCTGACTTTAAGGAAGATGATCTGGAACTGGCAAAGTGGTATGAGACCACTCTGAAAAAACTGGATGTTCCGGTACACCTTCATACTGAAGTCAGAAAAGAAGATGTGGAAAAAGCAGGATATGACGCTGTGATCATCGCCACAGGCTCCGTCCCGAAGGTGTTCCCTCTGGGTGACGATGCCCATGTATACACTGCGGCACAGGTCCTCACAAAGGAAAAAGACTGCGGCGGCAGTACCGTTGTGGTAGGCGGCGGTCTGGTGGGCTGTGAGACAGCGCTGTGGCTTGCGCAGCAGGGTAAGAAAGTGACGATTGTGGAAGCCCTCGATAAGCTGATGGCAGTCAACGGCCCTCTCTGCCATGCCAACAAAGATATGCTGGAGCGCCTGATCCCCTACAACGGCATTGAGGTGGTGACCGGCGCCAAAGTGACCGGATTCCGGGATGGAATGTTATCCTGTGTTGTTCAGGAGGAGAAGAAGGAGATTTCCTGTGACAGCGTTATTTTATCTGTTGGATACAGGGAGGAGAATTCCCTCTACAATGACCTGCAGTTTGATGTGCCGGAAATCTATCTGCTGGGTGACGCGAAGAAAGTTTCCAATATTATGTACGCAATCTGGGATGCATTTGAAGTGGC
This sequence comes from Blautia caccae, assembly GCF_040095955.1. NCBI lineage: Bacteria > Bacillati > Bacillota > Clostridia > Lachnospirales > Lachnospiraceae > Blautia > Blautia caccae. The sequence continues at coordinate 27,090 of NZ_JBBMFP010000002.1, forward strand.
AAACCATATGTGATAGGTGTATCAACAAGCGTGCTGCCAAAGCGTACGGCAGCCATAACAAAAAATATAGATTTATATCCCCCCACGTGGCTTGTGGGGGGATTTTTTGTCTGCTATACTATGGATAGTCAAAAAAATAACAGATGCGGCGTTACTTTTTTGCTGACAATTTACCGGAATGAATGAAGAGGAAAATACGTTGAATACACCACAGAAGTTTGAATTTTTGCTGAAGAAACTGGTACAGATCCTGCTGTCCATGCTGGTGCTGTCCATACTGGTATTTTTTATTGCCCGCCTTTCTCCCGGGGACCCTTTAAAATCCTATTACGGGGAGAGCGTGGAGCGGATGAATGAGAGCCAGAAGGAGAAGGCCAGGGAGCGTCTGGGCCTCAATGAGCCTATGACCGTGCAGTACGTGCGCTGGGTGGAAAATGCCCTGCACGGGGATTTCGGGATTTCATATAAATATAAGCAGGATGTGGGAGCAGTCATAGAGAAGGTATATGCCAATACCTTGATACTGGGAGGCTTATCCTATGTGCTCACCTTCCTTTTCGCTGTTTTGCTGGGTATTTTCTGTGCGATGCGTGAGAATACCCTGATCGACAGGTGCATCTGTAAGATCGGGACTGTGACCAACTGTATCCCCTCCTTTTTCGTTGCGCTTGTGCTGATCCTTATCTTCGGCGTGAATCTGGCTGTACTGCCCACAAGCGGCGCCTATGCCCTGGGAGGGGAACATTCCCTGGGTGACAGGCTGATACATCTGATCCTGCCGGTCACGGTTATGGTGTTATCCCATCTGTGGTATTACACATATATGGTAAGAAACAAGCTTCTGGAGGAAATCCGCGAGGACTATGTACTTCTGTGCAAGGTAAAGGGCATGGGGAAATGCCGCATCATGTTCACCCACTGCCTGAGGAAAATCCTGCCTTCCCTGATCAGTATCATGGCTATTTCCGTGCCCCATATCATCGGCGGAACCTACATCGCGGAGAGTGTCTTTTCCTATCCCGGTCTGGGGACGCTCAGTATGGAGAGCGCCCAGTACCATGACTATAATATGCTGATGGTATTAAGCCTTATCACAGGCTTTGCGGTCATTGTGGCAAATGTGGCAGGCCAGATCATCAGCGAATGGATTGACCCCAGAATGAAACAGGAAAGAGGGGAAAAAGCAGCATGAAAAAGAAAAATTTTCCCGTTTTCTCCCTGTTGGTACTGGGAGTTATTATCCTAGGATGCCTGTTTGGAAAAGTTTTAGCGACAGGAGATCCTTTTTACATGAACCTGACAGAAGTCAGTCTGCCGCCCGGCAGTGCCCATTATTTCGGCACGGACACCATGGGGAGGGATATATACTCCATGATATGGGAGGGCGGAAGAGTATCCCTGTATATCGGGATACTGGCGACTGCTATATCCTCTGTGACTGCCATTGTATACGGCTGTGTCAGCGGCCTTGTGCCGGACTGGCTGGACGATCTGCTGATGCGCTTCACAGAGATCATTTTGAGTATTCCCTCCATCCTGCTTGTGATCTTTCTGCAGGCACTTCTGGGGGAAGCTACAGCTACCAGTATTGCTGTGGTGATTGGACTTACAAGCTGGATGAACATTTCCAAAGTAGTCAGAAGTGAAGTGCGCCAGATACGGAACAGTGATTTTGTTCTGGCGTCCAGACTGGCCGGCGGAAAGTTTTTCTACATACTGCGGAAACATCTGTTTCCCAATTTTATATCCTCCACCATGTTCATGATCGTCACAAATGTAAGCGCGGCGATCGGCACGGAGGCCACCTTAAGTTTTCTGGGAATCGGCCTTCCCATGGAGATCATTTCCTGGGGCAGCATGATGTCCCTTTCACAGAAAGCCCTGTTGTCCAACTCCTGGTGGATCATTCTGATCCCCGGGCTGTTCCTGGTAACCACTCTGGTGTGTATCACCAATGTGGGAGAGTACATCCGCCTGAGAAACAACAGAGAACACAGCAACCTATAAAACGGCAACCGATTACAGCCGCTGCCGGGCATTCCGGCAAACCGGCAATAAACGCAAAAGGAGAACAGACATGAAGAAGAAAATACTGACATTACTGCTGGCAGCATCCATGGCAGCCTCACTGCTTGCAGGCTGCGGGAGCAAAGACGATAAGGCAAAAGGAGATACAGACACAAAAACAGAGGCCGCGGATAAGAGCGGGGAAGAAAAAACGCTGGTTTACGGAAGCGGTGATTACACCAATATTAACCCTGCGCTCTATGAGCATGGGGAGATCAATTCCCTTATATTTGCAGGTATGACAGCCCATGATGCAGAGGACAAAGTGGTACCTGCTCTTGCAGAGAGCTGGGAGTGGGATGAGGCGTCCAAAACCTATACCTTTCATTTGAGAAAAGACGTGAAATTCCATGACGGCGAGACCTTTACCTCCGCGGATGTGAAGTTTACGCTGGATACTATAATGAACCCGGACAATGCCTCTGAGATTGCTTCCAACTATGAGGATATCACAGGGATTGAGACTCCGGATGACAGCACGGTGAAGATTACTCTGAAAGCACCAAATGTTGCCATGCTGGATTACCTGACTATCGGAATCCTGCCCAAGCACCTGCTGGAGGGAAAAGACATCGTGACCGATGATTTCAACAGAAATCCTGTGGGCTGCGGCCCATACAAGCTGGTTTCCTGGGACGAGGGACAGAGCATCACCCTTGAAAAGTTTGATGACTTCTATCTGGGAGCACCTAAGATTGACAAGGTAGTCTTTAAGATTGTGGAGGATACCCAGGCAAGGGCCCTTCAGTTAAAATCAGGGGAACTGGATCTGGCGCAGGTGACACCGAAAGATGCCAAGCAGTTTGAGGGGGAAGACGGATTTGTTGTGGATGTTATGAAAACAGCAGATTACAGAGGAATCCTTTATAACTTCGGAAGTGAGTTCTTTGGCAGACACAGGGAACTGCCAAATATCTTAAGCTATGCCATTGACCGCCAGTCTATTGTGGACAGCGTGCTGTTAGGCCACGGGGAGGCAGCGTACTCTCCTCTGCAGATGGGAGCTTATAACAACCCGGACATTGAAAAATATGAGTTTGATCCGGAGAAAGCGAAACAGCTTCTGGAAGAAAACGGCTGGAAAATGGGCGATGACGGGTATTATGAAAAAGACGGAGAACAGCTTGCCTTCACCATTTCCAACGGTCAGGCAGACCAGGTGCGTATTGATATGTCAAATATCTGCGCGCAGAACCTGCAGGATATCGGCGTGAACTGTAAAGTGGAAGTGACAGCAGAGACAGACTGGGCAAACCAGGATGCATACCTGATCGGGTGGGGAAGTCCTTTTGACCCGGATGACCATACCTACAAAGTATTCGGCACAGACAAAGGAGCCAACTACAGCAGCTACTCCAATGCAAAAGTAGACGAACTTCTTCAGCAGGCAAGAGAACTGGAGACACAGGAGGAGAGACTTCCGCTGTATAAGGAATTCCAGGCGGAGCTGTCAAAAGACCTTCCTTATACCTTTATCGCATATATTGACGCCATGTATGTATCAAAAGACAACATCACCGGACTGACGAAGGACACGGTTCTCGGACATCACGGTGTGGGTATCTTCTGGAATATTTACGACTGGGATATGTAACACTTCATTATAGAAAAGAGAGAACACTTATGGAGACATTATTGGAGATTCGCGATCTGTCCGTGACCTTTCAGGATGAGGAGCAGACCCGCGCCGCAAGACACGTAAGTCTGGAGCTTAAAAGAGGGGAGCTGGCTGCCCTTGTGGGGGAATCCGGCTCCGGGAAAACCGTGCTGTGCAAAACCATTTTACAACTTCTCGGAAATAAGACCCGGGTGGAAAGCGGCGAGATTCTATATCAGGGCAGCAACATATTGGAATATACGGAAAAGCAGATGCAGAAATTCCGCGGCAGGGAGATTTCCATGGTGTTTCAGGACCCTTATCTGTCATTGAACCCAACGATTTCCATCGGGAAGCAGATCATGGAGACCATCCTTCTCCATGAGAAAATATCAAAAAAAGAGGCAAAGGCCAGAACACTGGAACTATTGGAACTCACCGGATTTGACCAATGTGAAAAGCGTTTTTTCCAGTATCCTCACCAGTTTTCCGGGGGCATGCGGCAGAGGGCGGCAATCGCCATAGCCCTTGCCTGCAGCCCGGGCCTTTTGCTGGCAGATGAGCCTACTACTGCGCTGGATGTGGACACCCAGCAGCAGATCATGGAGCTTTTGGCAAAGATAAGAAAAGAGACCGGGGTTGCCATTCTCTTCATCACCCATGACCTGGGTCTGGTGGAAGATGTGGCGGACAGCGTATATGTCATGTACCGGGGAGAGATTGTGGAGAGCGGCAGTGTCCATGATATTTTTGATCACGCGCAGAATCCCTATACCATAAAACTGCTGGGATACCGGAATTACGGAAAAGGCATTGGGCATACACACGGTAAGATACATTTCCACAACGGCATGCCCCATACCCACGGCGGCACGCACAACCATATGCACCCCCATGTGGAGGGGGATGTCTCTCATCCGGCTGTACAGGTAGAGGAAAAGATAACACCCGGTGATCAGGTGGTTCTTCTTAAAGAGCCGGAACCGGAAAAGCTCATCGAGATTCGGCATCTGTCTAAAAATTTCCGTCTGGACAGGCATACGGTTTCCCGTGTCCTGGAGGATTTTTCTCTGGATGTCTACAGAGGGGAAATCCTGGGAGTGGCCGGTCCCTCCGGCTGCGGGAAATCCACCCTTGCCAGGTGTATCGTAGGGCTTTACGAACCGGATGGCGGAAAGATTCTCTATCACGGGGACACTGCCCGCATTTACAGAAGACAGATGATCTTCCAGGACAGCTCCTCAGCATTTAATCCTCACATGTCCCTGGAGGAGATCATAGGGGAACCGCTCAGGATCCAGAAGCTGTGCAGAGGCAGGCAGGAACTGCGGGAGCGGGTGCGCTCCTTAATGGAGCAGGTGGAACTTGATCCGGCCCTTGCCCTCCGCCATCCCTATGACGTGTCAGGAGGACAGCGGCAGAGGGCAGCCATTGCCAGGGCGCTGTCCGTGGAACCGGAGTTTATTGTGGCGGATGAGCCCATTTCCTCGTTGGATATCTCCATTCAGGCACAGATCATGCATCTGTTTAAAAAGCTGCAGGAGGAGCATCATCTGACTATTATGCTCATTGCCCATGACCTGCCCATGGTCATGCACGTCAGTGACAGAATCATCATGATGGGGCAGGAAAAATAAATCATTGTGAAGCTGTTACAAAAATCAGGCGATTTTGTAACAGCTTTTTTAAATATATAAAAGTTGGAATATTCACCTTGAACTTTCAGTTTTTAACGTCTATAATTTATTAAACGACAGGAATCGGGGAATCTGTCGAATAGGGGAAAAGGACATAGGAATTGAAGGGAAAAATGGAAAAAATCAAAGCGTACATATCTAAAACCCGTTTTTGGGTTCTTGTGGCAGTGGTGCTGATGGTCATCATTGCTGTTGTTGTTATCTTTAAAAAGGCGGAAAACGCCGAAGAAACTCCTTATGAAAAAAACAGAAAGACCGTAGCCGCCCTGGAAAAGGCGGATATTTCCCATACGGAAAATGCTCTGAAAGACCTGGAAAGCCGGGACGGTTCCGAAGGCAGTCAAGGGGAAGAGCGGGATACGGTGGAATTAAAAAGGGCATTCCAGAATGCTGTGATACTGGGGGATTCTTTTTCAGAATCCATCGTGGAGTACGGCTTTTTGGACACGGATGTGGTGCTCTATAAAAGAGGGCTCAGCGTAAGCCAGGCAGATGACCTGGTGGACAATGCCATCTCACTGCGTCCCTCGGCAGTGTTTTTTGTTTTCGGAACAAACGACATGGAAATCTGTGAAGGGGACAGCAAAAAGTTTATTGAGGCATACAGGCGCCAGATCGGGCGGCTGAAAGAAGGGCTTCCGGATGCTGCAGTTTATATCAACAGCATTCTGCCTGCAACCAAAGAGGCTGTGAAGGAGACGCCGAGTTATGCGTACTGTGAAGCGTTTAACGAGGCACTTCAGGCCATGTGTGAAGAAGATGGATATACCTTTGTGGACTGTACTTTTTTAATAGAAGGAAAAGATGGAATTTATGAGCCGGACGGCATCCATGTGATCAAGAGTTATTATCCGGCATGGCTGTCCTATCTGGCGGATACGGCGGGATTATAAGATGAAAATAAAATGGGTAAAAGCGGGAACCCTTATGTTTTTGGCAGCCTACCTTGTTTTTTTATGCACAAGAGGCTGGGCAAAGGATGTTCCCATAGAGGAAATAGCTTCCAAAATGGAGCAGGATAAGACAATAACTTCCCTGGAAAAATGCGGTGCAAGACAGCTTCGCAGGTTCTACGGGCTGGAAGCAGGGAATCTTGAAGGATATGTTTTTTATAAAGCAGAGTCCCCCATGTCTGTGGATGAGTTTCTGGTCGTAAAGGCGGAAAGTCCGAAGGAGGCAGAGGATGTGCTGGACAGTGCGGAAAAGCATCTGGAGGAGCAGAAGAAAAGTTTTGAGGGATACGGCGTGTCCCAGACGGCGCTTCTTACAGAGGCAGCGGTGGAATCGAGGGGAAGTTATGTGCTGTACGCATCCGGAAGTCATGCGCAGCAGTGGAGGAAAGAATTTCTGGAATTGATCAAATAGCAGGGAGGATGATTTCCGGACTGCGTCCGGATTCAGGGGAGAATATATATGTTGCTGAACAGTTTGTTTTTTATCTTTGCATTTTTACCGGCAGTGCTGCTGATATACTACCTGCTGCCTGCCGCGGGGAGGAATTGGTTCCTTCTGGCAGCCAGCCTTGTGTTTTATGCCTGGGGAGACCCGGTCTATCTTATTCTGCTGATATTTTCTGCGGTATTTCATTATATTATGGGTCTGCAGATCGGAGGAGAGGAGAATGACGGAAGACGGAAGAAACAGGATCTGATCTTTGCCGTGGGAGTGGATGTATTTCTGCTCTGTTTCTTTAAATATTTCGGGGCGGCAGCGAATCTGATCGGCAGCTTTTTTCATACACAGATTGCAGTCAGGGAGCTGGCGCTTCCCATAGGACTGTCCTTTTATACTTTTAAGAATCTGTCCTATCTCTTTGATATTTACTATGGCAGAACAGAGGCGGAGAAGAAATTTACGGATTTTGCCGCCTACGCGGTATTTTTTCCTGCCATGACCGCAGGGCCTATTGTGCGGTACAAGGACATGAAGGAGCAGATGAAGAAGCGCAGGGTGAATGCACTGCAGCTTGGCTACGGAGCCAGAAGGTTTATTCTGGGTCTTGCAAAAAAGGTGCTGCTGGCCGACACACTGGCCTCCCTTTATGGGGAGATCAGCGCAGGGGCAGGAAATATATCTGTGCTCACTGCCTGGATCGGTATGTTTGCCTTTACCATGGAAATCTATTTTGATTTTTCAGGATATTCCGATATGGCCATTGGAATCAGCAGAATGCTGGGATTTACGGTAAAAGAAAACTTTGACTATCCGTATATGTCAAAAAGCGTCACTGAGTTCTGGCGGAGATGGCACATCTCTCTCGGAAGCTGGTTCAGGGATTATATCTACATACCTCTGGGCGGCAACCGCGTGGGAACAGGAAAGCATATCCGCAATATCCTGATCGTGTGGTGCCTTACCGGAATGTGGCATGGGGCAGCGCTGAATTTTCCTGTGTGGGGGTTATATTACGGAGTACTTCTGATAGCAGAAAAATATATTCTTGGCAGCAGGCTGAAAAAACTGCCGGGCTGGGTATCAGGGACTTATACGATGCTGCTGGTAATGATAGGCTGGATGCTGTTTTCCCACAATTCCCTGGGGGAGGCAGCCGGTTATCTGGGGCATTTGGTGGGAATCGGGGCCGTGGGACTTGCGGATACGGAAGCGCTGTATTATCTGAAGACAAACCTCGTGGTCTTCCTGCTGTGCATACTTGCCTGCAGGCAGGGATTTTACCGATGGGTGGAGAGCCGGTTCCACGATTCTATAGTTGGCTCCGCAGTGCTGTACGGCGTGCTGTTTCTTCTGGGGACAGCCTGCCTGGTCTACAGCTCTTACCATCCTTTTTTATACCTGCGTTTTTAATAAAACAGGCGGGGATTCCCCACCGGAACGGAGAGGTTCATGAATGAAAAAAATAAAAACCTGCACAGGAGGGCAGCGATCATTACAGGCTGGGTATTTATCGCAGTCACAGCCTTTTTCTTTCTTGGCAGCCTGATCGCCAGAGACAGGACTTTTTCTGACAAGGAGAACAGAATGCTGGAACAGGCACCCGGTATCAATGGGGGACAGATCATATCCGGCAGATATGAGGAGAAGTTCGAGACGTATTTCACTGATCAGTTCCTGCTGCGGGATATGTGGATTGAGATGAAGGCCGGATTCGACCGGCTGATCGGCAGAGTGGAGTCAAACGGCGTCTATCTGGGAAAAGACGGATACCTGATAGAGAAGTTCACAGAACCCGACGGGAAAAACCTGAAGGAGACCTGCAGCGCCATGGGAGACTTCGCTAAGAGATATGGGGAAGTGAAGCAGTACGCCATGATAGTGCCTAATGCAGTGGAAATCCTCTCTGACAAGCTGCCTGCCTTCGCACCGGCAGCAGATCAGGGGAGGTATCTTGACACCCTCGGAAAAGAGCTGGAGGAGCAGGGGATCACGGTTCTGGATATGCGCGGCGTCCTGAAAAAGAACCGGGACAAGAAACTGTATTATAAGACAGACCATCACTGGACCACAGAGGCGGCGTATCTGGCGTTTCTGGAGGCAGGGAAGACCATGGGATACAATGGATCAGAGATCACATTTGACGCGCTGCCTGTCACAGGCGGATTCCAGGGTACACTGTCTGCAAAGAGCGGTTTTCGTTCAGGGGAGAAGGAGGAGCTGGAAGTATATCTGCCAAAGGACGGTTCCCCTTCTTCGGTGGTCAATTATGTGGATGAGCAGAAAAAGACAGCCAGTTTTTACGATACGGGAAAACTGGATACCAGAGACGGATACGCCTGTTTTTTGGGCGGCAACCACCCGCTTATCCGTATCGAGACACCAGTGCAGTCAGATAAGACACTTTTGGTGCTGAAGGATTCCTATGCCAACTGTTACCTGCCGTTTCTGGCGACCCAGTACCGGAAGATCGTGGCAGTAGACCCCAGGTATTATTACGGGGATTTGGAAGAGCTGATGCAGGTGGAGGAGATACAGGAGGTTTTATATCTGTATAATGCCAATACTTTCTTTTCAGACACATCCCTGCAGATGGTTCTGAGGGAAAGCTGAGAGGGAGAGGGGCAAAAATACAGGGCTTTCGCCGGTATAGCTTTCAGTTATGATTTACATACTAATTAGTTATAACGCTTTAAATGCATTGACAAAATTTTGAATAGTTGATAGAATTACAAGAAAAGTTAAGCTGTTCCGTGAAAACGGGAGAGCATGGGAGAAGGTGCTGTATGAACAAAAGAATTTTATCTATTCTGGTTGAAAATACGGCCGGTGTTCTGAGCCGGGTCTCCGGTTTGTTCAGCCGACGCGGTTATAATATCGACAGTCTTTCCGTGGGTATCACAACGGATCCGAATTATTCCCGTATGACAGTTGTCTGCAGAGGGGATGAACTGATTCTGGAACAGATCACCAAGCAGGTGGAAAAGCTTGAAGACGTACTTACCGTGAAGGTGCTGAAGGACGGGCAGAGTGTCAACAGAGAATTGATTCTGGTGAAGGTCCGTGTGGAGCCCGAGCAGCGACCGAGTATCTCTTCAATCGTGGATATTTTCCGTGCCAATATTATTGATGTGGGCAAGGAATCCATGATCATAGAGCTTACCGGTACCAAGTCAAAGCTGGAAGCGTTTATTGACCTGCTGGAAGGCTATGAGATTCTGGAACTGGCAAGAACGGGTATCACCGGACTTTCCAGAGGTGTTGATGATGTCTTCTATTTAGAAGAAGACGAGGAGTAATTTTACATACGTTAGCTAGAGAATGATTTTTTATTCCCTAAGATAAAACAATATGCTAGGAGGAAATTAAAATGGCAGTAAAAATTTATTATCAGGAAGATTGCAACATGGCACTTTTAGAGGGCAAGAAAGTTGCGATCATCGGTTACGGCAGCCAGGGACATGCACATGCTCTGAACTTAAAAGAATCAGGTGTGGATGTTGTTGTCGGACTTTATGAAGGCAGCAAATCCTGGGCAAAAGCAGAGGCACAGGGATTAAAAGTTTATACAGCAGCAGAAGCTGCAAAACAGGCTGATGTCATCATGATTCTGATCAACGATGAGAAACAGGCAGCTATGTACAAAAAAGATGTTGAGCCGAACCTGGAAGAAGGTAATATGCTCATGTTCGCACACGGCTTTGCTATCCATTTCGGACAGATCAAACCGCCGGCTAACATTGACGTTACCATGATTGCTCCTAAGGGACCGGGTCATACAGTAAGAAGCGAGTATCAGGTAGGAAAAGGTGTTCCGTGTCTGGTAGCTGTACAGCAGGATTACACAGGAAAAGCAAAAGACAGAGCACTGGCTTACGCTGCAGCACTGGGCGGAGCAAGAGCAGGTGTTCTGGAGACTACTTTCAAAGTTGAGACTGAGACGGACCTGTTCGGCGAGCAGGCAGTTCTCTGCGGCGGTGTATGCGCACTGATGAAAGCCGGCTTCGAGACATTGGTTGAAGCAGGATATGCACCGGAGAACGCTTACTTTGAGTGTATCCATGAGATGAAACTGATCGTTGACCTGATCTACGAAAGCGGATTCCAGGGCATGCGTTATTCTATCTCCAATACTGCTGAGTATGGTGATTACATCACAGGACCTAAGATCATCACAGATGATACCAAGAAAGCTATGAAGAAGATCCTGTCCGATATCCAGGACGGTACTTTTGCAAAAGACTGGATTTCCGAGAACCAGACAGGCTGCATGCACTTCGGCGCTATGAGAAGAAGAGAAGCAGAGCATCAGTTAGAGGAAGTCGGAGCAGAGCTGCGTAAATTATACAGCTGGAACGACACAGGCAAACTGATCGAGAACTAAATGTTAATGTATAAATAAAAACAGCCGCCGGGTGAAGGAAGTATCCTTTTCCCGGCGGCTTTGCCGTGGGGCCGCTGCCCCGCAGTTATTCCTGTAATTATGGCCGTTTACTGTTATAAAAATCAATGAAATCCTTTACCGCTGTGGTCTGCTGCAGGTTATCCAGGAAAGCGAAGCCGATATTCCGCTTGTGGATCGGGAAGGGGAGGGGAATCTCCACCAGGGTCTTATCCCTCAGTTCTTTTTCTACGAACTGGCGGATGACACAGGCCACGCCCAGGCCGATCTTGGCAAATTCAATGAGCAGGTCCATGGTGGACACTTCCAGCAGGTTGTTTGTCTCAATGTGGTGCATGGAGAGGTAGTCATCTATATACTGGCGGGTCATATTTTCCTTGTCCAGCAGCATTAAAGTGGCTGTGTGGAAGATATCGTCCTTGTGGTTGGTGCGCAGGGACAGATTGTCCAGGTAGGAACTGGTGCTGACGAAAATGTCCTCAATTTCCCCGAGAGAATCAAAATGTATGTGGTGAAGCCGTTCCGGTTCCCCGATAAGCCCCAGATCAATTTTGTTTTCCTTCAGAAGCTGCAGGGTATGGTTGGTGGACTGGCATTCAATAGTGATCTTCACATGTGGGTGCAGCTTGATGAATTCCTGCAGATAAGGAAGCAGCATGTATTTGCAGAGGGTAGTGCTGACCCCGATATGTAAATGCCCGATTCCCAGGTCATTGATCTTCTTAATACGGGATTCTCCCATTTGCAGGGAATAGAAGGCTTTCTGCACATAGTCGTAAAGGATCTCCCCCTCCTCGGTGAGCTGGACGCCTCTGGAATTTCTGGAGAACAAAGTCACATCCAGACTCTGCTCCAGTTTGCGGATGGATTTGCTGATCGCCGGCTGGCTGATATAGAGCTGCTCTGCGGCTTTGGAAATATTGCCCGCGTTGGCTACAGTGTAGAAGACGCGGTACAGGGATAAATTCTGCTCCATTTATAAAACCTCACTTCTGTATTTTATTTTACACCATATAAATAGGAGTTATGGCAGATATATTTAATATGTATTTCTATTATAACAAAAGATATGCTATGATAGCAATAGATGAAATCGATAGAACAAGGAGGAATACCCATGGGAATGACAATGACACAGAAAATTCTGGCTGCAGCAGCCGGTCTTGACAAAGTGGAAGCCGGACAGTTGATCGAGGCAGACCTGGATTTGGTACTGGGTAATGATATTACATCTCCTGTAGCAATTCACGAGATGGATAAAATGACCGTTAAGAATGTATTTGATAAAGACAAAATCGCGTTGGTTATGGACCACTTTATTCCGAACAAGGATATCAAATCAGCGGAACACTGCAAATGCGTGCGTGAATTCGCATGTAAGAATGAAATTACCAATTACTTCGATGTGGGAGAGATGGGCATTGAGCATGCGCTGCTTCCGGAAAAAGGCCTTACCGTGGCAGGTGACGTGGTGATCGGAGCGGACTCTCATACCTGTACCTACGGCGCGCTGGGCGCTTTCTCCACAGGCGTGGGAAGTACCGATATGGCAGCAGGCATGGCTACGGGAAAAGCCTGGTTCAAAGTACCGTCTGCCATCAGATTCAATATTGTAGGCAAACCGGCCAAATGGGTAAGCGGAAAAGACGTGATCTTACATATCATCGGCATGATCGGCGTGGACGGTGCTCTTTACAAATCCATGGAATTTGTAGGTGAAGGCATCAAAAACCTGAGCATGGATGACCGCTTCACCATTGCCAACATGGCAATTGAGGCAGGCGGAAAGAATGGAATCTTCCCGGTTGACGAGCAGACGGAAGCATATATGAAAGAACATTCCAAACGCCCGTATAAAGTTTACGAGGCAGATGCGGATGCGGTTTACGACGAAGAATATACCATTGATCTGAGCCAGCTGAAACCGACCATCGCATTCCCGCATTTGCCGGAAAATACAAAGACAATGGATGAGATCACAGAGGATGTGGTGATTGACCAGTCCGTGATCGGTTCCTGTACCAACGGCAGAATTGAAGACCTTCGCTGTGCAGCAGAGATATTAAAAGGCCGTAAAGTGAAAAAGGGCGTGCGCTGTATTATCATTCCTGCAACACAGAACATCTATCTGCAGGCAATGGATGAAGGACTTTTGAAGATCTTTATAGAAGCCGGCGCAGTTGTCAGCACTCCGACCTGCGGACCGTGCCTGGGCGGATATATGGGTATCCTGGCAGAGGGCGAGCGCTGCATTTCCACCACAAACAGAAACTTTGTGGGACGTATGGGACACGTGGACTCTGAAGTATATCTGGCAAGCCCGGCTGTGGCTGCGGCAAGCGCAGTAACCGGCAAAATTTCCGTTCCGGAAGAACTTGGATTATAGGAGGGTGAAGACATGAAAGCAAACGGAACAGTTTTTAAATATGGCGACAATGTGGATACGGATGTCATCATCCCGGCAAGATATCTGAATTCTTCTGATCCGGCAGAGCTGGCACAGCACTGTATGGAGGACATTGACAAGGAATTCGTGAAGAAGGTACAGAAGGGTGATATCATTGTGGCAAATAAGAACTTCGGCTGCGGTTCTTCCCGTGAGCATGCACCCATTGCCATCAAGGCAGCAGGGGTAAGCTGCGTCATTGCCGAGACCTTTGCCCGTATTTTCTACCGCAATTCTATCAATATCGGCCTGCCTATCATTGAGTGTCCGGAAGCGGCACAGAACATCGAAGCGGGAGATGAGGTGGAAGTGGATTTCGACAGCGGGATCATCACCAACAAGACAAAAGGAACCAGCTTCAAAGGCCAGGCATTCCCTGAGTTCATGCAGAAAATCATTAAGGCTGAAGGCCTGATCAATTACATTAACAGTCAGCAGTAAAACAGCAGGATATAAAACGGTCCATTTCGCCGGGAAAAGCGGGATGGGCCGTTTTTTATGTGCGTGGGGGGAGGTGATGGCTGCGATTCATTGGCTTTGGGATGGGCGGAATCAGGTTGTAAGAGGAATGAAAATATGATATTATTTTTGTACAGAGTTAGCAGAGGAAAGTGTATGATAAAAAACATGAAAAAGCAGACAAAATTCTATAACACACCGGATGCTCCAAAACCCAACCGTCCGATTCACATGGGTGCAGTTGGCATTATAAGAAATAACGGAAGGGTATTACTGGAACGCAGGACAGACGCAGATCGCTGGGCATTTATCGGCGGTGGCCTGAAAATGGAAGAATCGCTGGAGGAATGTGTGCAGAGGGAGGTAAGGGAAGAGACAGGACTTTGGGCAGACAGTCTAAAATTACTTAATGTATTTTCCTATCCTTACAGGATAGCTGCTTACCCGGATGGAAATATCGTGCGCATTATAACTGCGGTCTATGAGGTCTTTATAAAAGATTTTCAGGGACTTTGCTGCAGTGAGGAATCCAGAGAACTGCGTTTTTTTGAGACAGATGAATTATCGGGACTTACAATTGCAGAGACGCATAAGGATATTCTTGAATATTATATGTTACATTTTGCATAAGAAAAGGAGGGAGAATGTGATAAAACGGAAAATGGCGGCCGCTTCTGTGCTGTCTGTATTATGCATTTCTATGGTGGTTGGGGTAGGAGTACATGTAAATAACAGCATAAAACCGGATTTGATCATACCAAAACGGGAAGAGATTATAAAAGAAGGGTATCCAAAGAACGAAGAAGGGCAAACCTATGGTATTGGAGGCGTTATATATGGAGATTCTGAACTGCTGCTGGCTATAGGGGAAGATGATGTACAGGGATATGTGAAAAGCACAGACCTGGTTGGAGACCTGCCGGAAAGTCCTGAGGAGGCTTTGGAATTAAATAAAATAAAATCTTTCCGTATACCTATGTATCTGCAGGACGGTAAAACAGTGATTGGGGAATTTGTTGTTGGGTCACCGGCAGATGAGGAGGAAAATTGACAGGAGGGCTGCATCAGCCCTCCTGTCAGTGTTTGGCCTCAAATATTAATTGGAAAATAAAATTCCGGCAGTCCGGTAGAATATGGCGCTATGTCATACTGCTGAAAATAAATAACCAGTTTTCCCGGCTCTAAATAAAAATTGTTGATACGAAATGTGTTATGCAAAAGCGTTTTATAGTCATCAAAATAAGTACCGGGATTCTCTTTTAATCTTCTGGCAATCTGGCTTTCCATGGATACCTGCAGTTGATGCAGGGAAGAAGGCGTAAGAGGATAAAAATCTGTGAGCCGCAGCCTTTCTCCGCTGCTGAAATCCCATGTATCAGAAGTGCGTATTGTTTGCCCGTGGGCTCCGCCTGTATAAGTATATGTATCCGTATATAGGCTGGTGATGCATCCGGAATTATAGGTAATCTGGAAAACAACGTCCAGAGTATAAGCATTAAACGGGCGCGTGCCCTGTATGTATTCAAGGTCCTGTGCTGCCTGCGCAAATATCACATTCCTGCAGTAGTCCCGGGTGTTCTGGGCAAGTCGGAGATAGTAAGCATTTATGGCCTCGGCGGCTTTCACATTGCATGTGGTAGTAAAGGAAGGGTAGTTGATTTTATATGTTACGATCGGTATGTTTTTATATGATATGGTATCTGTTAAGGTATTTGTCGTGACTGTCTGCATATATACCACCTCACCGATTCATAATATAGATCATAAAATTAAGATACGCCGCGAATATACACCAGATGAGATAAGGAATTTGTAAATAAGCGGCAGCGGGGCTGATCTTATAAAACTGACAGATCATGACGATAATAACAAGAATCAACGCCAGCAGCCATATAAATGCAAGAAAATACTGGGAGAAACCAAAGAAAATAATGCTCCAGAAGAAATTGAAAAGCAATTGAACAGCGTATGTCCTAAGCGCCCTGCGCCTGCCCGGATTATTGGATTCATAGATGAGGTAGGAAGAAATTCCCATTAAAATGTAAAGTATTGTCCACACAACCGGAAATATAAAAGCCGGCGGACTGAGGGCTGGCTTGTTTATCATGTCATACATAGAACGGTTTCCGCTGATCAGGGTAGACAGAGAACCAATGGCCAGCGGAAGCAGGATGGAGATAACAAAAGAGCTTCTGTTTTCTTTACTCATATCTGTAATGTACTCCCTGTACGGGTATTTACCAAAACATATGCGTTTTTTTGATTACTTATGAGAAGTATTTGAAAGCTAATCCGTTTTCTTTATTTTATCACCGCCGCAGATTTCTTTGTGTACAAGGATGGTGTTCAAGGTGTCGCCAAGCTGGGAAAAACCGCAGCCAAGATCGCTAATTCGTCCTCTGTGCAGTTTTGAGAAAGAGCACAGGCCGCTGTAGATATAAAAGTAACAAGTTCACAGGAATTCATTATTATCATCTCTGCTTTATTATTATGCAGAAACAGCGGTAAAGTGATATATTCGGGAAAATTCCGCTTTATTCAAACCGGCAGGCTGGTAAAATATAATGTATAGAGAAAGAATTCGTGGTGGAGCGGCATAGGAAAACAATTGTTATGAGTAAAAAATTGGATAACAGTTATAAAGTGCAGAAGTAACGGAAACCGATAAAAAGCAGATTTATCAAAGGAATGTATATGGAATTTTATTTTAAATTGAAAGGCGGGAAAATGCACCTATACAGGGAAAACGGCATTTTTGATGATGATTTAGGGGAACTGGAAGAAACGTTTACCGGGAAGTTGAGAACGCATAATATATTTGGTGAAAACTTTGAACTGGAAGATATATCCGGTTTCTTTTCAAAAGGAAAACGTTTTTCAATCAAGAGTACCAAAGGGTTAAAGGGGGTTATCGAGAAGAAGGGATTTGGCGATAAATATGTTCTGAAAGAATAGATATATGGAATTTTAGTGGATGCTGCAAAATATGCTGTGCAATATTCAGTGTGTAATTTGCAGTATAAAGAGGAGGTCTGATATGGGTAAAAAAGGTTATAGTGAAAAGGGATTCTTTGAAAGTTGGAAGCACTATGATGACTGAATATTGAAAAAATAAAGAGATCATGTTCGATTACTCTGGAAGCCGTCCTTCGTACATGATACTTAATTCTCCATACACCTGAGCCCAGTTCCGGATGGTTGTGGTCCATTTCTTTGTGGCCTCAAATTGGGGATATGGCATCCCAGTTATCCTTCCAGAGCTTCATGGGATTCGGATATTTGGGCGTCCATTTTTCTGTTACCCGGTCAAGTGCTGCCAGCGCCTTTTTTTCATCAGCTGCCTGGTAGATGAGTCTTTGCAATCAGTTCATCAAGAGCTTGTGCGCCAGTAGGATTCACTTCAGGAGTAATCTGTACCCGCATCCCTTTGAGTTCATCGACGCGCCATGACAATTTTTCAGCAGACATTGTACTAATGTCAGCGTCGAAATCAAAGTTAGGGTTGATCTCCTTATTTTCTTGTAGATGTTTAAGAAGTTCAATTCCTTCTTTAGCTGAATTAGATAAATTGTCTAATCCATTTGTATCCACTTCAGGAGCAATGTCAATCAGGCCGAGGTCAGACAGGACATTATTGAATTGTTCTGCTTGGTCAGCACTGACACCAAGTACATCCATGGTGTTTTCCAATGCTTGTTCCATTTCTTTACCTTGCGCATACTGCCCATCGGATAAATCTATGGATTTTAATTGTTCAGATGTGTATCCTGATAATGAAGTGGTTGCTGATTTTAATGCAACATCTTGACCTTCATATGCAGACTGTACTTTTTCAGATATTTCGGCATATTGAGCTGCAGCCTCTTTGTTTCCGTTAAAATCTCTGTTTGTAGGAGTTTCTAGTGCCTTTCGATATGAATCTGCAACCTTATCGACAGCATCGTCTTTAACAGACAGGTCAGCTTTGAGTTCAATATTATATTCACCTGCAGTTTCTTTGATTTGTTCTGCAAGTTTGTCGGCAACAAGAGTAGTATTCTTGCCATAGGTATTCTCTTTGAGGATTTGTTTACGTTCAATTGCAAGAGTATTTACTGTACTTCTTGCACCTTCTATTTCGTTATTATAGGTGTCAGCTTCTCTTTCGGCCAATAACTGCATAACATCCGCAGTTTCTTGTATATCTTGTTTGAGTCCGGCAATCTTATCTTTTTGTGCGTCAATAGCGGTCTGATTCCCAAAAGTCATTCCTTCAGAAGTCTCGTATTGACCAGCTTTGGTCGGTTCCGCATAATGTGCTTCAGCCTCGGCTAACTCTCCAGCCAAATCTTTGATATGCTCTTTTACTTGGTCAACCGTAGCAACAAAGTTATTGGAAAAACCATAATCCTCCAAACGACCAAACATAGCCATAAATGGTTCAAAACCAATACCCATCCGTTGCGCAGCATCTTCAAGGTCGGCTATATTGTACTGCCATTTTTCAAATGATTGACCGCTTGCATCAACTGCAGGAACTTATTCAGAAAATCCTTTCGTTCGGAGATCTTCCAAGAAGTTTTTACATCCAGATGCATCATCTGTTAAATAGCGAACTGCTTTTTCATAATTTTCTATGAAGTTGACAGGATTGTCTGCTCCAGAAGAAGAAAGCCATTTTGCTATGGATTTGAAATCATCAGTGCCGACAAGTCCTTTGGCGTAAAGTTCCTGAGCTGTTTTTATTTGAGAAACCATTTTCTCATAATTGCTACCTGCATTCGGTGTTTCAGCGGCTTTTGTTGCTTCGTCTAACAGAGGAGTAGCATTTAAATCAACAGCAGCTTGTTTGGCTTCATAGAGAGCCATTTTCAATTCCTGCGTCTTCACCAAATTTGGCAACAAAATTGGCATAATTGGTTCCCAATTCATCAAGAACATCATTGAAGTCCATACCTTCTTTGATTTGTTTTGGCTGATACCTTTTATTTTGGAACCGATTGTCTTTGTCAAAGAATTTACTTGTGTAGCATATTCGCAGAAGGACATTTGCGATTTTTGGTGTCAAGTTCAAAGAGCTGACCGATAGCATCCTGTACATCAGAGTTTTTTAAACCTTTGACAACATTCTTCGTCCAATTTTTGATTTTTTCTTCTGAATCGAGATATTTACTTATAGTCTCAGTGCTAAAAGAGCCGATGGTGGATTACATTAATGTATCTATATTAGCAGCCTTCTTATCAGTGGTATTGATGATCATTTTATAATAATCATCATTAGCATTTAGAAAATCAGCAGTACCTGACTGACAGTATTCGCCATTTCTGTTTATTTGGCTTCTGATTCGTCTGTTTTAGCAATAATTAAATTAATATTCTTGACAACAGATTTTGAGTCGTATTTTTTCAGACCTGCCTGTTTTAAAGTGTACTTCCAGTTCAGATTTGTTAACCCTTCATCAATTGCAACAGTATCCAAGTAATCATGGATATTTTTTTTCTTTATCCCCATTCTTTTCGTAAGCATCACGTATGCCTTTGATTTGATTTTGTTGCTTTGTTCCAGATTCTTGCCAAAGGTATTTTCTAGATTGGTCAGTCTGAGCTTTGAAAACTCGCAGTAAAATACCTGTCTTTTTGATGTTCCTTTGATATTCCTGTAATTCGGCAGATCGAAATGCGTCATTTAAAGAAGCGGTATTTGACGCAACTGTCAGAATAGGCTGACCAAGATCATTATATCCTTTTACAAGAGACGGAAGAGTAGAAGCTAAACTGGGTGCAAGTGATTGGTATTCGGCAAATTCCTGAGCAGACAAGGAAAGATTGTGTCCCGTAGAATCTACGCCTTCTTGTAATTGGAGAAATCGTTTTTCATTATCAGCTTTCCATTGTTTACCGGAATATATGTTAGAATGACTTTGTTGTATTTCGGAGGAAGCTTCTTTAGCTTTATTAATTGCGTCTTCTTGTGCATTGGCAAGTTTTTGATAAAGAGCAATTACTCCGTTTATAGCAGCCGATATACCGATTCCAATAGCCATATTCCCAGCGGTTGCGAGTATGTTTTTACCAAATGATGCTAAGCCGGATTTAACAGGGTGGAGAGTTTGATTTAAGCCTTGTAATGTAGCCTTACCATGCTCTACTGTAGTAAAATAGCGCTTGGAAGCAGAATCCATGTCTTTATTAGTTCGTGCCCATGTATGTCCACCTTCATTAAGCAGCAGTATCCTTTCAGGTATATACCTTAACGTCAGATATAGTATTGCGCACTATATGGAGCAGATATTTCTATCCGGCGATTTACGGTATGTTAAAAAAACACTTTAAAGTATCAAGTTCCAAAAATATTCCCACAAAATCTTTAGAAGAAGCAAAAAGATTAGTCTATAACTGGAGACCTTCTGATTGTTTTATTCTGGCAAAAACAAATGAAATGATTGAAGAATATGACAAAGGTATTCTGTGTGAGAAGAAATCCAGGGTGTTTACAGAATGGCTTGACATGTCTGACGATGGACGAAATAACATTTTTGCGGGTAGATAGTATTATAAATTCAAATAAATAAAGGGACTAATGAATCCGATGTGGTTGAAAGAATAGCTACATCGGCTTTTACTTGCAAAATATGTACAATATTTACAAAAATAACTTGTAAAAATATGGGATTAATGGTAATATATACATATAAAAATAATAATAGTATTAAAAAATAATAATATTAAAAGAGAATAGTGTTAAAAGAGATTAATGTGTTTTGAGATGTACTATAAAATTGAAAGCAGGTGATTCCAATGGAGAGGTAAGTAATAAAAAATATTGCGAATAGATAAAAAGAGAAAAGAGTGGATTTATATTATTTACATGAATCTTGTAACTTGAAAATACGTTTTCTAAAAAGGAGAATGAATATATGAAGTTAAAAATGAAAATAATAAGCACCTTAGCCATATTCTCAATGCTTTGCACACCCATGTCTGTCGCTGCAGATGCATCCTCACCAGAAAATAATGAGGATATTAATATTCGTATAATAAGCGAAGAAAAAATGTCTGATGAAGAGATTCAGGAATACAATGCGAAAGAACACGTAAATATTGGATTAACAGAACAAAACTCAACGGGTATTGTTCCTTATGGGATAGGCATACCAACTACGAAGTATAACATATCCACTACAACTGCCTACAATTTTGCTGGTAGCTCAACAAGCGGCAACTTATATACAAACTACTATTTTTCTGGATATGAGAAGTATTATGTTCAAATTAAAAACTATTCAGACACAACATTAACAGCAAAAGTAAAAACATTTTTTAGCACAAAGAAGACATTGACTGTAAAACCAGGAAATACAATTTATGCAGAAGTGAGTGGATTTTCTACAAGTAGCAATGTATATATTTTATTTGAAGCTCCTTCAGATTTCTCAGGGTGGATTAAAGCATTAGATTAAAGGCTTATTGCTCATATATCACTCTATGCGGCCCGTTACAATGAAAATCTAATCCCCAGCATGTCTGGGGATTAGTACCGTTAGAAATATATATTTTTTGGAAAGGCCATTAATCAGATCATTTTCACTCTATACTCTTAAGCAATATTAGGAAGGTGTTATATGGGAAAAAAGAATCTTTCAAGGCGTGGAGGTATTTTATGTCAGCGACTCTTTTGAAATTCTTCGCATTATTTTTTATGACATTAGACCATATATATGATTATTTTCCTGGCTCTCCTCTTTTTTTTAAGTGGATAGGAAGGATATCAGCACCTATTTTTTTGTTTTTATCATGTGAAAGTTATCGCCACACTAGTAAAAAAATAAAATACATGATTAGGCTTTACATATCAAGTTTATTAATGGGGATTATTAACTTTTGGAGCCTTTCTAAATATAAAGATATACCTAATAATATTTTTAGAACATTATTAATAGCTGTTTTATCATATTATATCTATGATAAGATAAAAGAAAAAAAGTACAAATATTTTTATGTCTATACCATTTGGCAGCTATTTGCATACATATTTATGGTTTGCATATTACAAATTTCCAAGTTTAACGAAGAATTTATCGTACGTGTTGTAGCACCATTACTGGGAAGTGTATTTTATGTCGAAGGTGGATTGTTATTTATAATTCTGTCTTTATTATTTTATATTTTTCATAATCGCAAACTACTATTATCTTTATCATTCACTGGATTTGCAGTAACATATACAGCATTGTTTCAATTTAACATATTAGAAAGAACAAGAAATTATTTGGACCGCATATCAGGGCATATTCTTGGTGAAATATTTTTTTTTATATCTGTTACCATATTAAATATTGCACCAATGAATATTTATGAACATTCTCTATTATATGATAATTATGTCTGGATGATGTTATTGTCTATTCCATTCATTCTTTCATATAATGGAAAAAGGGGTATTGGGATGAGGTATTTTTTTTATCTCTATTATCCACTTCATTTAATTATATTAAGTATTATTTCATTTGAGTTTTCTGTATCATAATGAAAAAGTTTTGTACATAAAAAAGCAAATACTTATAGTTTGGGTAAAATTGAAGTCTTATAATGTATTCATACGTCTTTGACGTAAATACATTTAAAGGAGGTCATCTTTTATGACTAATTATCGAGTTATCGAGAGATTATCAGGCTTGCCAGCCTGAATCTCAGCCAAACCAATATCGCACTCAGTTGCGGTGTCTCCAAGAAAACGGACAATAAGGTTCTGAAGGCGGCACGGGAGCAAAATATCTCATGGCCGCTTGATGCAAACCAGATTGATTCGGTAATCGAGCAGCTGTTGTTCCCCAAACAGAATGGTAAGCAGGCTCATACCAACAAACGGATGCCGGATTCCGGATTACGCTCACATCCGCAAGGAACTGCTACGAAACGGCGTGAACAAAAAGCTCCTATGGACAGAATACCTTGAGGAATGTGCTTCTATCCAGTGATTGGATTTCATATCCGGAAAAGCCTCTGCGCATCCGTACAAACTGCATGGAAGAACGGCAGCAAATATATATGCCGGTATATCCCTGCCACTGACGGCATCATAAACCTTGAGGAGAAGTGAGAGAATGAGAGCATCAGCAGAAATGATATTTTATGCTGATGAAATAGAAGAACTTTTTGAAGTATTAGAAAAGGGATATCAATCAAATGGTAATATCGTTAATTTGGGATTAATATGCAACTTTGATTTGGGATTAAGGGGAGGTGAGCTATGTGCCTTAAAATGGCTAGATATTAATTGGATAAATGAGACGCTTTTTGTTCAAAGGCAAGAATGTACTACTGGTGAAGTGGTTGATTATGTGAAATCTGATAGCTCGGCTGGCTATAGAGAGCTGTATTTGACGGATGGCGTTATGCAGATCTTTAAAAGGATAAAAAATGAATAAAAAGTTTTATCTGAGTTTTTATTTTCAAATCCAGATGGTAGTAGAGCGGTTAAAGATCAATTTGAACATAGGTTAACAAAAGCTGAACTGGCATTAGGATGGAAAACAGGAAAGTTAAAATATTCTCATTGTATACGGCGTACTGTGGCATCGCGAATGAATGTAGATGGATGGTCACTAGAAGAGATCAGAAGATGGCTAGGACATACAAGTAAAGAAACAACATTAAAATATATTTTTAATCCCTATCGACAAGACGAGATGAAGGAGAAGCGAAAAAAAACATCCATATTACAAAATAATAAAAACTGTCTTCAAAATAATGATTCATTTTAAAAATAAAAAATACTGGAGAACCGCATAAACAGCAGCCTCCAGTATCTTAATTATTAATCGGGGCAACAGGATTTGAACCTGCGACCTCACGGCCCCCAGCCGTGCGCGCTACCAAGCTACGCCATACCCCGTAACGATTATTTATTATAACAGAATTTTTGGAAAATGCAAGAAAAAATCGAAAAAAAGTTTAATTTTTTTTATTAAAATATTTTTAAGGAAAAAAACGCGCATTTTGACCGGACTGCCGCATGATAAAAGTACAGATATAATGGCTGTTTTCTGTACGGAGGACCGCAGTTGTTTCCATCGGCAGTCCCCCATTTGAATGATCAAAAACGCTGGGATTCCTATTAGAAATGAATCACCCTTGGTTCATCCGTAAATGATGCAAAGGTAGCCGTGGCATCTTTCAGGTAAAATACTTGTGTATTGCCATCGCCGGGCTGATACATGGCCTGCAGGTTCGGGTAGCCGTCCAGCATGTGCTTTTGTGCCTCTACCCTGTCATCCAGCACGGCAGTGGCCTCGATCCGCAGCCAGTGACCGCCGTCGAATGCGCAGATCTCTATTTGGGGATTAGCCAGAATCTGTCGGGAAACATTTTTTACTTTACCGGTCTGGATATAGAGTTTGTCTTCAAAGATGTCCACGGTTCCAAAGGGACGGACTCTTGGTTGACTGCCCTCTGTGGTTGCCAGATAATAAGTCCCGCATTTCTTTAGAAAATCATAGATTTCCTGCATAAAACAGACCTCCTTTGTAAATTTGACATTTTTACGCGCCTATACTAATATTATAGCAAATACATGAGAAAAAGAAAGCGCTATTTAAAAGAATAAGCGAAAATAAGCGAGGATACCCCACGATATGACCGCACTCTTCAAAAATGTCTGTCGTGGGATGAAATAACAGACAGAGCAGGAGGATGAAGCTTTGAAGATAGAAGACCTGGACAGTAATTTTAAACAGGAAGCGAACAGTACACGCTTAAATTACAGGAAGGTAAAGGAAACAGAGGCAGAGATTGAGGGATTATGCCCCCATACCTGGCAGCGCCTTCCCGATGGTGTTCTGGAAGAAATATACAGACCGGAGCTTACTGCGCTTGCCCGGCATACCAGCGGAGGTGTGCTGCGATTTCAGACAGATACTTGTATTCTGGGTTTGTGTATGGAACTGCTGGAGCCGGATGTTATGATGTCCCATATGCCCCTGACCGGAAGCGCGGGCATGGATGTGTTTGTAAACGGCAGCTATGCCGCTACATTCAGGGCAGAACTGGGAGAAGATGCGGTAAAGGGAGAAATACTTCTTTCAGGGGAAAAATCGGAAATAACCGTATATCTGCCCCTCTACAACGGTGTGAAGGAATTATACCTGGGTATCTCAGAGAAGGCATGTATATGGAAGCCGCTTGAACATAAAGTAAGGAGGCCTATAATCTTTTATGGCTCCTCCATCACACAGGGCGGATGTGCCTCCAGAACCTCCAATGCCTATCCGGCGCTGGTGACAAGATGGCTGGATGCAGGCATGTATTGTCTTGGGTTCTCAGGCAATGCCAGAGGGGATCTGCCGATTGCCCGTTATATTGCCGGACTGCCTGCAGAATATCTGGTCTATGATTACGACTACAATGCTCCCGATGCCGCGTTTTTGAGGGAAACACATGAACCGTTTCTGGAATATATTCTTTCACATAACCCGGCGCTTCCTGTGCTTGTCATGTCACGGCCAAACCCGGAATTTAAGACAGAAGAGCTGCAGAGCAGGGAGCGCAGACAGATTATATGGGAGACGGTTTTCAAATGCAGGGAAAGAGGATATCAGGTGGATTTTCTGGACGGTGCGGAGCTGTTTGGGGAGGAAGCAAGAGAGTGCTGCACTGTGGATGGCATTCATCCCAATGATTTGGGATTTTACCGGATCGCGCAGAGGGTTTTTGGAAAAATACATGCGTTTCTCTCTTGACATTTTCGGCAGGGAATGGTATCTTAACTTTAACACAACAGCAACGAGCTGTTGCAATATGACAAATGCGAAGATAAGGATTAGTACAGATTCATATCGGATTTCAGAGAGCCGCTGGCTGGTGCGAAGCGGCAGACGCAGAATCTGGAACTGCCCTTGGAGCAGCTGCCCGAACTTTCTTTGAGAAACAGTAGGCGCAGACGGAACCCTGCCGTTATCAGAAGGGAAAGATATAAGGTGTACATATCTGTATCTTATTAAGCGTATGAAGTATATTCATAAAGTAGAGTGGTACCGCGCAGGACAGTAGTCTTTCGTCTCTATTACAAGCATATTGTAATAAAGATGGAGGGCTTTTTTTTATACCATTTGGGAAGCCAGAGAAATCCCTGGAAGTCCGGGCAGGCCGCCTGTTATTAAAGCTTAGATATAGGTATCCAAAAAAGTCAGGAGGAAAAGAGAATGAAAAATTGCAGTAAGTACAAGAGACAGTATTTCATGCCGCCGGTAAAATGTATGAAGTGGGCGGAAAAAGAGTATGTGGACAAAGCTCCCGTTTGGTGCAGTGTTGACCTGCGTGACGGCAACCAGGCACTTGTCATCCCCATGAATCTGGAACAGAAAGTGGAGTTTTTCAAACTTCTGGTGGAGATTGGATTTAAAGAGATAGAAGTGGGATTCCCGGCTGCTTCTGAAACAGAATATACATTCCTCAGAAAGCTGATCGAGGAAAACCTGATTCCGGATGATGTGACCATTCAGGTTCTGACTCAGGCCAGGGAACATATTATCAAGAAGACATTTGAGGCAGTAAAAGGAGCCAAAAATGTAATTGTTCATGTATACAATTCCACATCCCTTGCACAGCGTGAACAGGTGTTCAGAAAATCAAAGGAAGAAGTTCTGAAGATTGCAGTAGAAGGCGCTAAACTTTTAAAACAGCTCACAGAGGAAGCAGGAGAGAATTACCGCTTCGAGTACAGTCCGGAGAGCTTTACAGGAACTGAACCGGAATATGCGCTTGAGGTATGCAACGCAGTGCTTGACATCTGGCAGCCCACAGCCGACAGAAAGCCAATCATCAACCTGCCTGTAACAGTGGAGCATTCCATGCCCCATGTATACGCAAGTCAGATAGAATATATGTGTGAGAACCTGAAATACAGAGAAAACGTGATCGTATCCCTTCATCCGCACAACGACAGAGGATGTGGTGTGGCTGATTCTGAGATGGGACTTTTAGCAGGAGCTGACCGTATTGAGGGAACACTTTTCGGAAACGGTGAGAGAACCGGTAATGTGGACATCATTACCCTGGCCTTGAATATGTATTCCCAGGGTGTTGAACCGAATCTTGACTTTACCAATATGAGTGCAATCTGTGAAAAATACGAAGAGTTCACAGGAATGAAAATAAGCGAGAGAAGCCCATACTGCGGCGCGCTGGTTTTCGCAGCTTTTTCCGGTTCCCATCAGGATGCCATTGCAAAAGGCATGCACTGGCTGGATGAAAAGAAACCGGAACACTGGACTGTTCCCTATCTGCCCATTGATCCGAAAGATGTGGGAAGAAACTATGACGCAGACGTTATCCGTATTAACAGCCAGTCCGGCAAAGGCGGTGTAGGTTATATTCTGGAAACAAAATACGGCCTGAACCTGCCGGCTAAGATGCGGGAGGCCATGGGATATACAGCCAAGGCTGTCTCAGATCATACACAGAAGGAACTGCTGCCTGAGCAGATTTTCGAGCTGTTCAAAAAGACATTTGAGAACGTTACCTCTCCTCTGAAAATCCACAGTGTTCATTTCCAGCAGAAGGACGGCGGCATCACCACACAGGTGACATCCAGTTTTAACGGACGTGAGGTGACGATAGAGGCAGCCGGAAACGGACGTCTCAACGCAGTCAGCAACGCATTGAAAAAGGAATACGGGTTCCAGTATGATCTGATAACATATCAGGAACATGCATTGGAGCAGAGTTCCAGTTCCAAGGCCATTGCCTATGTGGGAATCCGCAAACCGGACGGCAGTCTTGCCTGGGGCGCAGGAGTGGATCCTGATATCATCAGGGCATCCATCGACGCACTGGTGACAGCTATTAATAACAGATAAAGATCAACAGGGCTGAATGAATATCGAAGGGTATTTGTTCAGTCCTGTTTCTTTATAAATACAGTGAAATCAGGCGGGTACAGAGGGGGAATAAATATAATAAAAGGATTATTGCTGCTGATACTATGCTCCATATGCCTTACAGCATGCAGCGGGGAAAGAAAATTAGAGATAAACACAGAAGAGATAACAAAGGACACCATTGTATCCTGTGAGGATGGAATGTTTTACGAATATATGCATTCTTATCCAGACATTCCGTCACTGGCCAGAGAAAGTGATGTGGTCGTTTATGCTGAGACAGCAGGTATAAGCTATTATATTGCCGGGGATGGTGTGTGCCGCACAAAAGCGGATATTAAAATTCTGCAGTCTTTTAAGGGAAATTATAAAAAAGGAACAAAAATTAAAATGATAAAAGATCAGGGGTATGCATCCGTAAAGGATTATATTGATTCTCTCGGAACAAAGGATGAGAGGAGAAGCTGCCGTCAAAAATATGAACAGTACAGTAATGAAGCACTAAAACACATTTATGTGCTGCAGATAGAGCAAGATGATATAATGCTGGAAACAGGTCAGAAAAGTATTTATTTTCTTCAGAAGTCTGCATATTACAATACGGATGGGACGTATGCCAGAATAAACGGGCCGGAAGGAGAGTATATGGAAACAGAGGAGGGGTATTTTGCAGAAGTAAAAACATTCTGTGATTACCGCAAAAGTATAGAGACAAGGGGAGATACCGGCTCAGAGGAAGAGGAATACCAAGTTTTTACTTTGGATGAAATGGCATCTCAGATAAATGAATCAAAATAAGCATTTTCAAAATTGAGAGATCAATTTTTATGCCATCATTTTTAACATCATTTTCGCACATATGCAACAAAACAGGACTCAGCGGACACTTATAAAAAGAAGGGTAACGATTGCTGTGTATTTCAGAAAATGAGGTGAAATGATATGAAAAAAATAAAGGAAAAGAAGAGAGGCGGTATTTTTCTTTACACATTGGCATTATGTCTGGTACTGCTTACAGGGTGTTCCTCCATACAGAGACAAAGTGGCGGTGATAAAATGACCGAACCGAGGGGAAATGTGTCTTCAGAGGTGGGAAATACATCCCGGGAGGACAACGAACCGGCTGCCCGGGAGTTTGAGATTACCGGGAAAGTGATAACAGCAGATGAGAACACCATACTGTTTTTACAGGATGGGGAAGAAAATGGTGGACTGGCCGACTTTGGCACAAGTGATGTCCTGTTTTATGACCAAGAAGGAACGGAATTAGAAGCAAAGGCACTCCGGCCGGGAATGCGCATCGCGCTTTCCGCAGCCGCTGACAGCACTTCTGTGGAGCGTTATCCGCTGGGAATCACAGGCGTTCACAAAGTCCGCGTTCTGGAACAGCAAAATGATGTGGTCGGCCTGTATCTTGACATCCTGAAGGCAGTCTACGGCGCAGACACGGCACTGAATGATAAGATCACCATAGCGGCTCTTGATCTGACAAAGGAAGAGAACCTTTCCAAACAGGAGAAGGAGGCCCTTCGATATCTTTTTTGGTCCTATTTGACAAATGCACAGGAAAGCCTGCCTGACGGCGGAAGTGGACATATAGATGTAATGCTGTCCACTTGGGAGGAACTGACGGAAGAAGGTTTGATCGATAAAGAAAACCTGGATTTTCCGGAAGGAATTCTGATAACCATAAAAGCAGGACAGATAAAAAATGACAGTTTCCGGTTTGATGTGGAAAAATGGCGTTCCGGTCTTGGTGCTATCGGGTATGACTCCTGCGAAGGGACATTTGAGGACGGCGCCGGAACTTACCGTCTGGGTGCGGCCTGGATATCATAAGCAGATAGAATAAAAGAAGATACAGATATTTCCACATTTTAGTGAAATAGAGGAAAAAAGCACGAAAAAGTGTATAAAATAACTATCAATAAATAAGATAATATTGTGAAGATTAGCTAAAAGACGCCCCGGCTTATTGACTTCCATTGCCCAATTATTTTATAATCCATATAATTCATGACATCAGAAACGGAACTGAGAGGTATCACTGGTGTCTATTCGAGATAAGAAAACAGGCAAAGGAAAAAGGTATGGACATTATTCGTACGATTGCGGCCGGATTTTTATTTTTGATCCGGAAGATATCTAAAAAGAGCCGGAGAACCTGTGCGCTGGTTATGACAGGGGCAGTGGTGATCGCTGCCGTGGCATTCACCTTCCATGGGCTTCATGCAGGCGGAAAAAATAATGTATATGCATCTGTGAGTGACGACAAAGATCCGCCTAACGATAAGGATGAGCCAGAGGAAGAACAGCTGTACGGTCTGGACGCAATTATTTCAGGCGTACTGATAAGTCAGGATACCCAGAGCGAAGTACATCGGCTCGGCACCTCCTGTGAGGCTGTGCTGGTAGGGCAGAGAACAGGAAAAAAGGTGCAGGAATCACATTTTGATTTCAGTGAAGAGACAGCCAGCAGTGTGGCTGAACTGGAGAATCATTCCATCGGCGCTTCTGAGAGTCTCCTCAGGATGACGGACCAGGATTATGAGACGCTTCTTAAAATTGTGGAGGCGGAAGCCGGCGGAGAGGATATCAAAGGCCGT
This sequence comes from Blautia caccae, assembly GCF_040095955.1. NCBI lineage: Bacteria > Bacillati > Bacillota > Clostridia > Lachnospirales > Lachnospiraceae > Blautia > Blautia caccae. The sequence continues at coordinate 57,612 of NZ_JBBMFP010000002.1, forward strand.
ATTTTGGTGGCAAATGTGATCTTCAACCGGGTGAAAAGCCCTGATTTTCCCAACAGTATTCACGATGTGGTGTGGGAGAATTCGGACGGAAGTCCCCAGTTTTCTCCTACGGTTGACGGCAGAATCGATACGGTCACCGTTTCAGAGGGGACCAGAGAAGCGGTCAACCGGGCGATAGACGGGGAGGATTACTCCCAGGGTGCACTGTTCTTCATGGAAGAGGCTTATGCGGAACAGCACAATATTAAATGGTTTAAAGAGGATTTAAAATTTTTATTCCAATATGGGGTACATGACTTTTTCACGTATCCGTAAAGAAGAAAGGACTTAAAAAAGATGGAGATTTTGTACAAGAGCACAAGAGGAACAGGGGAATGCGTAAAGGCATCCGAGGCAATTTTAAAAGGACTCTCAAAGGACGGCGGACTGTTCGTACCCACAAGTATTCCCAGGCTGGATATTCCCATGGAAAAATTGGCGGAGATGACTTATCAGGAGATTGCTTATGAGGTTATGAGCCGTTTTCTGACCGATTTTACAGAGGAAGAGTTAAAGGCATGTATTGCCAGAGCCTATGATTCCAAATTCGATACAGAGGAGATCGCCCCTCTGGTAAAGGCAGGCGGCGCATATTATCTGGAGCTGTTTCACGGAGCGACCATAGCGTTCAAGGATATGGCACTTTCCATCCTGCCCCATCTTTTGACCACCTCCGCAAAGAAAAATCATGTAAAAAATGAGATCGTTATCCTCACTGCCACATCAGGCGATACAGGCAAAGCAGCTATGGCCGGTTTCGCAGATGTGCCCGGTACAAGGATCATTGTCTTTTATCCCAAGAATGGTGTCAGCCCCATCCAGGAAAAACAGATGGTGACACAGAAGGGAAATAATACATATGTGGTGGGAATCACAGGCAATTTTGATGATGCCCAGACCGCAGTGAAAAAAATGTTCAATGACAAGGCCATGGAGGAGGAGCTTGACAAGGCAGGCTTCCAGTTCTCTTCTGCCAACTCCATCAATATCGGCCGTCTGGTGCCTCAGGTGGTGTATTATGTTTACGCTTACGTGAACCTTTTCAAGAACGGTGAGATAAAAGATGGTGAAAAAATTAACGTAACAGTGCCCACCGGAAACTTCGGAAACATTCTGGCAGCCTATTATGCCAAGAATATGGGCCTGCCAATCGATAAATTGATCTGTGCCTCCAATGAGAACAAAGTTCTCTTTGACTTTTTCTCTACCGGAAGCTATGACAGGAACCGTGACTTCATTCTGACCTCCTCTCCATCCATGGATATCCTTATATCCAGCAACCTGGAAAGGCTTATTTACCGCATTGCAGGGGAAAATGCGGACAAAAACCGGGAGATGATGGAGCAGCTTACCAAGGGCGGAACCTATCAGATCACAGAGGAAATGCGCGGCCAGCTTGCTGATTTCTATGGCAATTTTGCTACAGAGGAGGAGACTGCCCAGGCTATAAAGGCTCTTTATGAGGATACAGGCTACGTGATTGACACCCATACAGCGGTTGCTGCCTGTGTTTACGGAAAATACACAGATGAGACCGGGGACAGCACCAAGACGGTCATCGCCTCCACAGCCAGTCCGTTTAAATTCACAAGAAGCGTCATGAACGCCATTGACAGCAAATATGATGCCATGGGTGATTTCGAGCTGGTGGATGAATTGTCCAAAATTGCAAATGTGAAGGTTCCCAATGCCATTGAGGAAATCCGTACAGCCCCTGTTCTGCACGATACCGTGGTGGACGTTCCTGATATGCCTGCCGCAGTAAAAAATGTGCTCGGAATTTAAAAAATAAAAATTCTATAAAATGTAAAAAAATCGTCAAGAAAATACATTGTTAAAGTATTGACTTTTAAAAACTAACATGAGATAATAAATTGACTTTGAGATAAGATTAAGGAGGAAACCATATGTCAACAAAAGCATATTACCCAATCAACGAGATTGGAGCAGGCAAAACTGGCTTCAGCAAAACTCGTTCCATTATTGAAGCAGCATTCTATGGCAACAATGTTGTTAAGGTTAACACATTAAAAGAGGCATATGAATTAGCGAAGAACTCACCTGGAACAGTCGTTACAGATATGCCTGTTTATAGAGGCGAAGAGTTTGGTCTTGAGAGAGATGCTAAAGTTTTATTATTCAACGATGGTGCTATCACAGGACGTTATGCAGCAGCACGCCGTATTGCCGGAGAACCAGGTGTTGACTGCGCGGCTCTTGACAAAGTGGCTATGGATGCTATTTATGAAGCCCGCTGGAAAACCATGTACCATGCAGAGGTATATGTAGGTCTGGACCCAGAATTCATGGTAAAAGCTCACCTGCTGATTCCGGAAGGCGAAGAGAACATCATGTACTCCTGGATGCTGAACTTCCAGTATATGTCTGATGACTATGTAAAAATGTATAAAAATTCCCAGCCTGTAGGCGGCGGAAAAGAAGCAGATATTTTTATCTTCTCAGATCCTCAGTGGGCACCTGCAAGCCGTCCGGGCGTTGACTTCAGCTGCTTAAGCGATCCGCAGACTCTGTGCTACTTCAACACAGACCAGAACTGTGCTTGTATCCTTGGTATGAGATACTTCGGTGAGCACAAAAAAGGTACTCTGACCATGGCTTGGGCAATTGCCAACAGAAATGGTTATGCAGCATGCCACGGCGGACAGAAAGAGTACACACTGGCTGACGGCTCCAAATACGTTGCTTCTGTATACGGTCTGTCAGGATCAGGTAAATCTACCATCACACATGCAAAACACAATGGCAAATACGAGATCAAGGTTCTGCATGATGATGCATTCATCATCAACACAGATACTTGTGCTTCCGTAGCGTTAGAGCCTACATACTTCGATAAAACTCAGGATTATCCTGCAGGATGCGATGACAACAAGTTTCTTCTGACATCCATGAATAACTCTGCTACATTAGACGAGGATGGAAACATCCAGCTTGTAACAGAAGATATCAGAAATGGTAACGGACGTGCGATCAAATCCAAACTGTGGGCACCGAACCGCGTTGACAAGATCGACGAGCCGGTTAACGCAATCTTCTGGATCATGAAAGACCCGACCATTCCGCCGGTAGTGAAATTAAAAGGTGCTTCTTTAGCATCTGTAATGGGCGCTACTCTGGCTACAAAACGTTCTTCAGCAGAGCGTCTTGCACCGGGCGTTGATCCGAATAAGCTGGTTGTTGTTCCTTACGCTAACCCGTTCAGAACATATCCGTTAGCTGATGACTACGAGAAATTCAAAAAACTGGTTGAAGAGAAAAATGTAGACTGCTACATCATCAACACAGGCGATTTCATGGGCAAGAAAGTACAGCCGAAAGATACTTTAGGTATCCTGGAAGCAATCGTAGAGAAGAAAGCAGACTTCAAACCTTGGGGACCGTTCTCCGATATCGAAATCTTCGATTGGGAAGGATTCGTTCCGGATATGAATGATGCAAGCTACGTTGATCAGCTCAGAGCTCGTATGAATGACCGTGTCAATGAAATCAAAGCTTTTGAGACAAAGAAAGATGGATATGACAAACTTCCTGCTGACGCTTTAGAGGCAATCCAGAAAGTTGTTGAAGAGCTGAAATAATTCAGTCTTGTAATAGAAATCTTGCGGACCGTCAGTGATGGCGGTCCGTTTTCCTGTTTCATACCCGGAGATATTCAAAGGTCCTCGGGCAGCGGAGAAAATATATGATGGATTTGGAATATGCAAAAGAAAGTTTCCGGCAATATCTCAATCATTACGACAGAAGCGACGATAAGATCATGCTGAAGGAGGTCCATACCTTCTGTGTCCTGGATGCAGCGGACTATATCTGCAGGGAAGAGAAGATTTCCAAGGAAGACCACGAACTGGCTCTTCTCATAGCTCTGCTTCACGATATCGGACGGTTTGAACAGTTGAAGACCTTCCACAGCTATGACGACAATTTGTTTGACCATGCCGAGTTCGGCGTAAAGGTCCTCTTTGAGGACGGCATGATCAGGCAGTTTATCCGCGATGACAGGTATGACCCTATCATCAGGACAGCGATTGCCTGTCATTCCCTCTATGAAATACCAAAGGAAGTAGAGGGAAGGGAACTCCTGCACTGCAGGATCATCAGGGATGCGGATAAACTGGATAATTTCAGGGTAAAGGATACGGAGAAGGCTGAGGCCATCTTTGGCATTTCTGCAGAACAGGTAGGGCTTGAACCTGTCTCAGAAAACATCTTGAACGCCATAAGAGAACACCGCTGTATCCGGCGGGGGGAGAGAACCACGCATATGGATATGTGGATATCCTATCTGGCTTTTATCTTTGACTTAAACTTCCCTTCCAGTTTCCTTTACATTAAGAATCAGGACTACATGAACCGGAATATAGACCGCATTCCTTATGGGAATCCCAAGACAAAGGCGGATATGGAAGAAGTGCGTTCTATCTGTAATATTTATATTGAAGAAAAAATTTATTAAGTGTGTGCATTTTTGTTGAAAAAGTTCATATACTAGAGTATAATAAAGATACGAAGTAATCCTGGGGTGTGCGATGCTCCTACAGTTTTTGAACCTACATTTCTTTAAACGGGATTCCTATATTTCTGTTCAGATGTCAGGCCGTCATTGCGCAGCGGAAGGCAGAAGAACAGTTGCGGTTGCCCACCTGGCTTAGGCTAGGAGTCAGAAAGTAGGAAACGGCATCCTGGGATTATTAATATAACAGCAGGTTTGCTGATATATATGAATAGTGGACATTTGCAGCAGGAACGCCGCATTTGATGCGAGAGTCTGAAGAATCAGACTCTTTTTGTTTATAACAATAGGAACATGGACCCTCAGGGGAATGCGCAGTTGGCGCAGCAGGCAGATGACCGCACGCTTCGGCGCAGGAGTCCGGCAGGCAGGACTCATTGATATTAAATCATGAAAAACAGGAGATGAAGACATGGGAGTGACAAAAAAGAGCTTTGGAAAAAGTCCTGAAGGAAAAGATGTATTTCTCTATGAACTGAAAAATGAAAATGGTGTGGCAGCTTCTGTTACAGATTTCGGTGCCATACTGGTCAGCGTGATGGTTCCGGATAAAAATAAAAAGCTGACCGATGTGGTTCTTGGCTATGATACCGTGGAAGGGTATTATGAGAATAAACCTCATTTCGGTTCCCCCATCGGCAGGAACGGAAACCGTATCGGCGGAGCAAAATTCACCATTAACGGAAAAGAATATGTGCTGGCTCAGAATGACAACAAAAATAATTTACATAGCGGCCCGGATTTCTACCGTACCCGCGTATGGGATGTGGAAGAAGTAAAGGAGCAGGAGAACAGCATAACCTTCCGTATCTTCAGCCCGGACGGTGACCAGGGATTCCCCGGAAACTTTACCGGATATGTAACCTATAAGCTCACTGATGACAATGAGCTGGTTATGCATTATACGGGAAGTGCAGACGCGGATACTGTGGTGAACATGACAAACCATTCCTACTTTAACCTGGCAGGACATAATGCCGGAGCGGAGAGCATGCTGAATCATGTGGTTCAGATCCATGCACCGGAATTCACCCCGGTATCTGATTCCGAAGCTATTCCCACAGGGGAGATCCTGAAGGTGGAGGGCACACCCATGGACTTTACTTCTCCAAAGAAGATCGGACAGGATGTGGAGGCTGACTATGAACAGCTCATCTTCGGAGGCGGCTATGACCATAACTATGCACTTTGCAGGGAGAAGGGCGAGGTGAAAGAAGCAGCCGCTGCTCACAGTGATGAGACAGGCATTACCATGAAGGTGTTCACAGATCTTCCCGGCATGCAGTTCTACATCGGTAATTTCATCAACAACGAGAACGGAAAGGGAGGCAGTGTCTATACAAAGCGTGCCGGCTTCTGTATGGAGACGCAGTATTATCCCAATGCCTGCAATGAGGCTAATTTCCAGTCCTCTGTTCTGAAAGCCGGAGAGAAATACGATACTACCACAATTTATCAGTTTGTAACTGAAGCGTAGGCATAAAAAAGAAGACGGGCTGCCGCAGGCAGGCACGCCGGCGCCGGATTTCGGTGCGGACGGCCTTGGGGCAGCCCGTTTTCTGTCCCGTAAGAAGGCGGGGAAAATAAAAGAGACAACAGGAGGCAAAACATGGAGTCCAGATTATTGAGAAACAAATATTTCTTGTATGTAACAGAGTTTTTTTCCGGCATGTCTGTGATGGCTGTGGAACTGGGGGCAAGCAGGCTTATGGCGCCCTATTTCAGTTCTTCCCAGATCGTGTGGACCGTTATCATCGGAGTGATCATGATCGCAATGGCGATTGGAAATGTGTGGGGCGGACGCTCTGCGGACAAACGTCATGATCCGGACAGGCTGTATCGGAGGCTTTTGATCGCTGCCATATGGATCGCGTTGATACCGTTTGCCGGCAGATATCTGATCGCGGGGATATCTCTGCTTTTGGCAGTTTTTATAAAGTCTAATTTTCTGGTCTGGGCAGCGCTTTTACCTGTCTGGCAATCTTCGCGTTTCCCTGTGTACTGCTGGGAACCGTGACACCGTCTCTGGTGAAGTTTTCCGTGAGTAATCTGGATGACAACGGAAAGACAGTGGGAGAGCTGGGCGCTTTGAACACCATCGGCAGTATTATCGGTACTTTTCTCCCTACATTTGTCACCATTCCGGCAGTGGGGACTGCAGCCACATTCCTGATATTTTCAGCGGTTCTGGCAGCTATCGCGGTGGTGTACTTTGTGACAGTCAAAAGAAAAAGAGGACTTTGTATCGGAACCGCTGTCGTGCTTCTCGTTTTGGCAGCGCTGACACCGGGATTCAGTTTCGCTTTCTGGGAGAAGGATGTGACACTGGAGGATGAGTCCATCTATAATTATCTGCAGGTAAAAGACAGTGAAGACCAGACGATTCTGTCCACCAATGTGCTTTTCGGCGTGCAGTCCATCAAGGCGAAGAACCGGGAACTGACAGGCATGTATTATGACTATGCGCTGGCAGCCCCGGTGATGGCAGGCATTCACACAAAAAAAGATAACAACGTGATGATACTGGGGCTTGGGAGCGGTACCTTTGCCGATTACTGTGACCGGTATTTTCCGGGAACCAAAATCCAGGGGGCAGAGATTGATGAGAAGATAGCGGATATCGCAACGGACTATTTCGGGCTGCCTGACAGTGTGGAAGTGGCAGTGGAGGATGGCAGAGCCTATCTGACAGCCTCTGAGGAAGCCTATGATGTGATCATGGTGGACGCCTACCAGGATATCACCATCCCTTTTCAGATGTCCTCTGTTGAATTTTTCAGCCAGGTGGAAAGCCATCTGAAGAAGAACGGGGTGATGGTGGTCAATATGAATATGAAATCCAGCTCCGAGGATTCCATCAATGACTATCTCTGTGATACCATAGCCTCTGTGTTCAAATATGTGTACACCGTGCCTGTGGACGGCGGAACCAATATGGAGGTCTTTGCTTCCAACGAGGCGGGTCTTCCGGAAATGCTTAAGAAAAACACGGAAAAACTTCCAGATGGAGAGCTAAAGGGCATGATGGAAACCGTATCGGCTGAACTTACCGGATATGAGGGAAAAGACAGGATACTGACCGATGACAAGGCACCTGTAGAGCTTCTGGGAATGAAAGTCTTAGATGAGATCATAGGGGAAGAACTGGATTATTACAGGGAACTGTATCTGGGATAAGCCGGAAAATTGCCCAAAGGGTATGAAATCTTTTCTTCCTTCATATATTAATATATGGACTGGAAGCAGAAATTAAAATGGAAAATGCTGATCATACTGCTTGCCGTAATCGGAATCGTGATTGTATGGCAGGCAAACAGAGCGGGAGTGAGAAGACAGGAAAGTTACCGGACGCAGAGCCTGCAGGAAAATATGATAAAAGAAAATGAGCGGGCCAGCGCCGGTCTGACTCTGCCGGCATCCTCCCAGAACCATGCAGAAGCAGAAGAAAACGGACAGGAGAGTGCTGCAGAAACTGCAGACACAGATCCTCAGGCTGATGATACAGAGCAGGATGACAGTCAGCCTGCCGAAACACCAAAGAGTGAATCGGCAGCGGCGGCTGTACAGGAACCCAGGATTTCCGTACTGCTTATGACAGACGGATATAAGGGATATACACATCAGAGTGTAAGTCTGCAGTTTCATGGCAGTTATCATCTTCAGGGAAGCCAGGAAATGGATTATGCAGACGGTGAGACCTTGGAGCTGACCGCGGACAGTCCTCTTTTTAAGGATGGAAAGCTGGAGCTTCGGGCAGACGGAGAGGAAAACAGGGCAACCCTGCTGTCAGTGGAAAGACAGCAGGGTAATCCTGCCTACAGGGGCGATTTTACGGTCTATCAGGAGCAGGGAGGTCTGCGCCTTGTGAATACTCTGCCTTTGGAGGAATATCTGTACGGTGTGGTACCCAGTGAAATGCCGGCGTCCTACGACAAGGAAGCCCTGAAAGCCCAGGCAGTCTGCGCCAGAACGTACGCCTGTGTGCAGATGCAGAAAAGCGCGCTGTCGGATCTGGGGGCCCAGGTGGATGACAGTGTAGCCTATCAGGTCTATCAAAACGGCGGGGAGGCTGCCGAGGCCAATGCTGCTGTGGATGAGACAAAAGGAGAGATCCTGGAAAGCAATGGTCAGCCGATCACCGCCTATTATTTCTCCACATCCAGCGGAAAAACCAGCACGGATGAGGTGTGGGAGGTTTCCGCTCCTGCCTCCTACCTAAAAAGCGTGGACTGCAGTTATGACGCGCAGGAGCCGTGGCATCAGTGGAGCATCTCCTTTTCCCGGGAACGCCTGCTGGAAGCCGTACAGACAAAATACGCGGGGGTAAAGGAAATATATGGGGTTGATGTGGAGAAGACAGGAGACAGCGGTGTTGTCATGAGCCTGGCATTGGACACAGATCAGGGAGTCTACAATATCAGCAATGAGTACGATATACGTGCCCTGCTGTCCCCGGACGGACTGTCCATAACAAGGCAGGACGGCTCTGTGGTGAAGGGCTCCAATCTTCTTCCAAGCGCGTATTTTACACTGGAGGAACAGAGGGATGAAAATAATGTCCTCACAGGTTATGTGATAAAGGGCGGCGGTTACGGTCACGGCGTAGGCTTGAGCCAGAACGGTGCAAAAGGAATGGCAGAAGCGGGAATGGGTTACCGGGAGATACTTGCATACTTTTACCAGGATGTTGAGCTGGCTGACATCAGCAGCATTCTGTGAAACTTGTCATACGAAGGGGCACATGCTATAATGGGAAAATAATGCAGAATTTACATGCGGGTGCAGATAAAATGAAGATACTAAAAAGTGTGGTGCGCACAGTCACCGGATTTATGGAAAATATGAATAAGAACCACGTGTCAGCCTACTCTGCACAGGCTGCTTATTTTATCATACTTTCCTTTATCCCATTTATGCTCCTTCTCATGACTTCTGTGCGGTATACGCCCCTTAACAGACAGGAAGTGATCAATGCGGTAATGCAGATCTGCCCCGAGAGCTTTGAGACCTTTATCCAGGGCATAGTCAATGAAGTGTATGAGAAATCCCTGACTGTTGTCCCTCTCTCCGGTGTCATTGCCCTGTGGTCCGCAGGCAAAGGAATCCAGTCGCTTACCAATGGATTCAACTGTATTTATCAGGTAAAAGAGACCAGGAATTATATTGTGACAAGAATACGGTCTGTATTTTACACCCTTGTCTTTGTCATTGCCATTATACTGACGCTGATCCTTCAGGTCTTCGGCAACAGTCTGCAGAGGGAGCTGAGCAAGCACCTGCCGTTTCTCGACAAGCTGGTGTCCATGATCATCAGCATGCGAGTGACCATCACCCTGCTGGCCCTGTGTGTGGTGTTCCTTTTTCTGTATAAATTTGTGCCAAACAGGAAGGCTACCTTCCGAAGCCAGATGCCCGGGGCGGTGTTTACGGCAGTGAGCTGGTCTGCATTTTCCTTCGGATTTTCCCTTTATTTTGATTATTATGAGGGAACGTCGAACATGTACGGAAGCATGACCACCATCATACTGATCCTTTTGTGGATGTACTTCTGTATGAATATCATGATGATCGGCGCACAGATCAACTGCTATTTTGAGGAAAAATTCAAATGGGTGCATCAGGTGGCAACGGAAACCCTTAAAAGGGAATATCAGCAGTTAATAGGAAGGGATGACGAGGAAGAAGAGGGAGAAACAGAGGATTCTGTAAAGAAATCGGAAGAAAAAGACAGAAAAGCTGACAAACCTTCTTGACAGATTGCAGATTAATGGCTAAAATGGTTTACAGACAATACATGAAAAAGGCTGTGAAGGTGTCAGTAGATGTTTATCTTCTGTCAGAGATGAGGAGTCACCGGCTGCAAGCTCCTCTCAGTTCAGATAACCATTGAGATTCCCACCGGAGCCGCATTTCTGAAGCAGCAGTAGGAAATGCCGTCACTGTGCGTTAAACAGATATGAGTGCCCACTGTAATTTTGACAGATGGGAACAAGGGTGGTACCACGGACTTTACAGGCTTCGTCCCTTTCGGGCGGGGTCTTTTTTTATTGTCAGAAATAAAATCATAAGGAGATAACCATGAAAGAAAAATTACAGCGGATTCAGGAAGAAGCTGCAAAGCGCATCCAGGAGTCGGATTCCCTGGACAAATTAAACGATGTACGTGTTGCTTTCCTTGGAAAAAAAGGAGAGCTGACAGCAGTTTTAAAGGGTATGAAAGAGGTAGCTGCTGAGGACAGGCCAAAGGTCGGACAGTGGGTAAATGAGACACGTGCCCAGATTGAAAAGCATCTGGAAGACACAAAAGTAAAGCTGGAAGCAGCCGTTATGGAAGAAAAACTGAAAACAGAAGTGATCGATGTTACTCTTCCGGCTAAGAAAATGGAAATCGGCCACAGACATCCCAACACCATAGCGCTGGAGGAAGTGGAGCGTATCTTCATCGGCATGGGCTATGAAGTGGTGGAAGGCCCGGAAGTGGAGTATATGGACTACAACTTCACAAAACTGAACATTCCGGAGGGACATCCTGCAAGAGATGAACAGGATACCTTCTTTATTGATGATAAGATCTGCCTGCGTTCCCAGACTTCCCCGGTACAGGCGCGTACCATGGAAAAGGGAAAACTGCCCATCCGTATGATCGCACCGGGACGCGTGTTCCGTTCCGACGAGGTGGATGCAACCCATTCTCCTTCCTTCCACCAGATTGAAGGACTTGTCATTGACAAACACATTACCTTTGCAGACTTAAAAGGAACGCTGGAAGAATTTGCAAAAGAGCTGTTCGGACCGGAGACAAAGACAAAATTCCGTCCCCATCATTTCCCGTTCACAGAGCCGAGCGCAGAGGTGGATGTCTCCTGCTTCAAATGCGGAGGCAAAGGCTGCCGTTTCTGTAAAGGCTCCGGCTGGATCGAGATTCTGGGCTGCGGCATGGTACATCCTCATGTTCTTGAAATGTGCGGCATTGACCCGGAAGAATACACAGGCTTCGCCTTTGGTGTGGGACTGGAGCGTATTGCACTGCTGAAATATGAGATTGATGATATGAGACTTCTGTACGAAAACGACACCAGATTCCTGAAACAGTTCTGATCGAGGAGAAGAAAATGATCAGGAGATCCTGAGGCAGAATAATAATTATAGAGGAGAACAACAATGAATACATCTTTATCATGGATTAAAATGTATGTGCCGGATCTGGACGTTACGGCACAGGAATATACAGATGCAATGACCTTATCCGGAACCAAAGTGGAAGGCTTTGAGAAGCTGGATGCGGATTTGGATAAAATTGTCATCGGACAGATTGAGAAGATCGAACGCCATCCGGACGCGGACAAGCTAATCATCTGCCAGGTCAATGTGGGAACAGAGACGGTTCAGATCGTGACCGGTGCGCCGAATGTAAAAGAGGGTGACAAGGTTCCTGTCGTTCTGGACGGAGGCCGTGTGGCAGGCGGTCACGACGGCAAAAAGACACCGGGCGGTGTTTTGATCAAAAAGGGAAAACTGCGCGGCATTGAGTCCTGCGGCATGATGTGCTCCATTGAGGAGCTGGGTTCCACCAGGGAATTTTATCCGGAAGCTCCGGAATACGGTATTTACATTTTCCCGGAGGACGCTGTGGTCGGTGAGAGTGCTATTCACGCGCTGGGTCTGGATGACGTGGTATTTGAATATGAGATCACTTCAAACCGTGTGGACTGTTACAGTGTGATCGGTATTGCAAGGGAGGCAGCAGCAACTTTCAATAAGAAATTCATTCCTCCGGCTGTGGAAGTAAAAGGAAATCAGGAGGACGCCCATGATTACATCAAGGTGACCGTGGAAGATAAGGATCTGTGCCCGCGTTACTGCGCAAGGGTGGTAAAGAATGTTAAGATCGGCCCTTCACCAAAATGGATGCAGCGCTGCCTGGCGGCAAACGGTATCCGTCCGATCAACAATCTGGTGGATATCACCAACTATGTGATGGAAGAATACGGACAGCCCATGCACGCCTACGATATGGATACGATTGAGGGACAGGAGATCATTGTGCGCCGCGCTTCTAAGGATGAGAAGTTTGTGACACTGGACGGACAGGAACGTGTTCTGGATGATTCCGTGCTGATGATCTGCGACGGCAGAAAGCCGGTGGGAATTGCAGGTATCATGGGAGGAGAGAACTCCATGATCACAGACAGCGTAAGTACGGTATTATTTGAGGCTGCCTGCTTTGACGGTGTAAATATCCGCCTTTCCAGCAAGAAAGTGGGACTCAGGACAGATGCCTCCGGCAAATTCGAGAAGGGCCTTGATCCCAACAATGCGCAGGCAGCCATTGACAGAGCCTGCCAGTTGATTGAAGAGTTTGGCTGCGGTGAAGTTGTGGGCGGAATGGTTGATGTGTATGCAAAAGTGAAAGAGCCGGTCCGTGTTGCATTTGAGCCGGAGAAAATAAACGATCTGCTGGGTACAGAACTTTCCAGAGAGGAAATGCTCTCTTATCTTGCAAAAGTGGAGCTGGCATATGACGAGAAGACAAATGAGATCGTAGCGCCTACTTTCCGCGCGGATATTTTCCGTACCGCGGACATTGCGGAGGAAGTGGCACGTTTCTACGGATACGACAATATTCCTACCACACTTCCTAAGGGAGAAGCTACCACGGGCAAACTGCCGTTTAAGCTGCGTATTGAGCAGGTTGCGAGAGATATGGCAGAGTGCAACGGATTTTCACAGGGATACTGCTATTCCTTTGAAAGCCCCAAGGTATTTGACAAGCTGCTGATCCCGGCAGAGGATGAGCTTCGCAAAGTGATCACCATTTCCAATCCTTTAGGCGAAGATTTCAGCATTATGAGAACCACACCGCTGAACGGTATGCTCCAGTCCCTGGGAACAAACTATAAGAGAAGAAATAAAGATGTGCGTCTCTATGAGCTGGGCAATGTATATCTGCCGAAGGAACTGCCCCTTAAGGATCTGCCGGAGGAGAGAATGATGTTCACTCTCGGCATGTACGGTGCCGGTGACTTCTTTGCCATGAAAGGTGTTGTGGAGGAATTCCTGGATAAGATCGGAATGCATGAGAAAGAGGAATATGACCCGAAATCAGGCAAACCGTTCCTGCATCCCGGACGCCAGGCTGACATCATCTACAAGGGAACCGTGATCGGCTATCTGGGTGAGGTACACCCGGCTGTAGCGGACACCTACGGCATTGGCGAGAGAGCTTATGTTGCAGTGCTGGAGATTCCGGCTATTCTGGAGTTCGCAACTTTTGACAGGAAATACGAAGGAATCGCCAAATTCCCTGCAGTGAGCCGCGATATCAGTATGGTAGTGCCGAAACACGTACTGGCAGGAGAGATTGAACATGTACTTGTACAGCGCGGCGGCAAGATTCTGGAGAGTTACAAACTCTTCGATATCTATGAGGGAAGCCAGATCAAAGACGGATTCAAGTCACTGGCATACTCTGTAACCTTCCGTGCAAAAGATAAGACACTGGAGGAGGCTGAGATCACAGCAGCCATGAAGAAAATCTTAAACGGGCTTGAGGGCCTTGGAATAGAACTGCGTAAATAAGACAAAGCGCGGTTTGCAGAAATTTTAGGAGAGCAGGTAATATGAAGCTTTATATTATCCGTCACGGGGAAACCTCCTGGAATGTCCAGAGAAGGCTTCAGGGGGCCTCTGACACGGATTTGAATGAAAACGGCATTACTCTGGCAAAGCGGACAGGGGAGGCTTTAAAAGAAATTCCCTTTGACCTCTGCTTTACCAGCCCGTTAAAACGGGCTAAAATGACTGCAGAACTGATACTGGCCGGAAGGAATATCCCCATATACGACGATGAACGTCTCCGGGAAATCTCCTTCGGCGAATGGGAAGGGCGGGATTCCGCCCTTTTGCCTGCCCATATGCTGGATAATTTTTTCCACCATACAGAGGTGTATGAGCCTCCGAAGGGTGGGGAGAGTATCAGGGAAATCTGCACAAGGACAAAGGACTTTTTCCAGGAGCTTATATGCAGGGAAAAACTGCAGGATAAAACACTGCTCATTGCGTCCCACGGATGCGCCGTGCGGGCACTTTTACAGAATGTCTATCCGGATGCGGAGATCAGAAATTTTTGGCATGGCTGTGTTCCGCCAAACTGCGGCGTAAATATTGTGGAGGTCGCAGACGGAAGGGCAGAGCTTTTGGAAGAGGATGTTGTATTTGGCTGACAGGGATAAAGGAGAAAAAATGAAGACATCAGATTTTTATTATGATCTGCCGGAGGAACTAATCGCGCAGGACCCTCTTGCCGACCGTTCCGCTTCCAGGCTGCTGCATCTGGACCGGGAAACAGGAGAGATCGAGCATACGGATTTTAAACATATCACCAGGTACCTGAACCCGGGAGACTGCCTTGTCATCAATGACACGAAGGTCATTCCCGCCCGTCTGTACGGAAGCAAGGTGGGAACCGATGCAGGGATTGAGATACTGCTTCTGAAAAGAAAAGGCGACAATGTGTGGGAGACACTGGTAAAGCCCGGAAAAAAGGCAAAACCGGGCACGGTTATCCGTTTCGGTGACGGACTTCTCACAGGGGAAGTCATTGATGTGGTGGAGGAGGGAAACCGTCTGATCAAATTCAGTTATGAAGGGATTTTTGAGGAAATCCTGGATAAGCTGGGTGAGATGCCTCTTCCCCCGTATATCACCCACAAGCTGGAGGATAAAAACAGATACCAGACCGTTTACGCGAAGAAGGAAGGGAGTGCCGCAGCGCCTACCGCAGGCCTTCATTTTACGGAGGAGCTGCTTGAGGAGATACGGCAGATGGGCGTCAATATTGCCCATGTCACACTGCATGTAGGGCTTGGGACTTTCCGCCCGGTAAAAGTAGATGATGTGGAGAAGCATCATATGCATTCGGAATTCTACGTGGTGGAGGAAGACCAGGCAGAACTGATCAATGAAACCAGAAAAAACGGCGGCAGGATCATTTCCGTGGGAACTACAAGTTGCAGAACCCTGGAATCCGCCGCGGATGAGAACGGAAACCTTCAGGCAAAAAGCGGATGGACAGAGATCTTTATCTATCCGGGGTATCAGTTTAAGATCATTGACGGACTGATCACCAATTTCCATCTGCCGGAATCTACACTGCTGATGCTCGTCTCGGCTTTGGCGGGGAAAGAGAATATTATGAAGGCTTATGAGGAAGCGGTGAAGGAGAGGTATCGGTTCTTTTCGTTTGGAGATGCTATGTTTATTGGGTAAGTAAGTTTTTAGGAGAAAATAGGACCCGCAAAAGTGCAGGATTACTGTGCTTTTGCGGGTCCTTATATATTCTGCACAGCGTTGATTTCAATTTGAAATCAGGCTATAATATACTTAAAGCACTTGGAGGAGCAGTCTTTTTATGAAACCCGGCGGCTGTTATTAAAAACGACAGATGATGTCTGAAACGGGCAGCGCAGGGGGGATCATGTCGGGAAGCCTGGGTATCGGAACGGTCGGGCGGAAATCATGAGGTATCCTTTAATGAGGATAATAATTAACAACCATAAACGTCACCTGCATTTCCTGCTGATTGATATACGTGTGGCTGATGGAAGAGTCAAAGACAAAGGCCTCCCCCTCATGCAGCGTATAATCCATAATTTCTGTATGAATCACCAGTTCACCTGAAATGATATAGATATATTCCTGGGCCTTGTCCGTATGTCCGATGGAAGTGTTGGCGCAGCCTCCATCCAGTTCAACATAGAACAGCTCAAAATTTCTCACCGGTGTACTTCTGAAATAGCAGTATACCCGGTAGCCGTCTGTTTCGCCGGTCTGCATAGTGGCCTCTGAACGGCGGACAACCGTGGTTTCCTTTTCGATTCCGTCGATCAGTTTCGTATACGGCACGTTGAGTCCGCCTGCAATTTTCCATATGGTGTTAATGGTTGGATTGCTGTCCCCTTTTTCAATATCTGAAAGCATTGCTTTGCTGATGCCGGACATTTTGGACAACTGTCCCAGTGTCAGGTTGCGTTCTCTTCTGAGTTCTTTCAAATTTACAGCAATTATTTTACCTAATTCCATAAATATTCCTTTCCTGCTTGACAGATATATCGAACGGTCGTAAGATATATATAACGAAATGTTCGGTAAATCTGACGAATGTCAATTATTCTCTTATCCATTATATGAAATAAGAGCAATAAAATCAAGTTGAAAAGGAGCGGCTGTGTTATGAAAAAAAAGGCGTTTCGTGCTGCGCTGCCATACACACTTCCCATCTGTGTTGCATTTCTCTTTCTGGGAATGTCCTATGGATTTCTCATGCGGAGCAAGGGTTTTTCTTTTGTCTATCCAATGTGTATGAGCCTGTTTATCTATGCGGGGTCTATGGAGTTTGTGACAGTGGATCTGCTGCTGTCGGCGTTTCATCCGTTCTCTGCGTTTTTGCTTGCGCTTATGGTGAATGCCCGCTATCTCTTCTACGGGATACCTATGCTGAAAAGGTATAAAAACTGCGGATGGAAGAAAGTGTTTCTGATCTTCGGAATGTGTGATGAAGTGTTTTCCATCAATTGTACGGTCAACCCCCCTGAGGATGTGGACAAAGGCTGGTTTATGCTGTTTGTCACCTGGCTGGGACAGCTTTACTGGGTTTCAGGGGCAACGCTGGGAGCGCTTCTGGGATATGTGATACACTTTGACACAAAAGGGATTGAGTTTATTATGACCGCGCTTTTCTGGGTCATGTTCCTGAATCAGTGGGAGGATAAGAAGGGACATCTGCCGGCGCTTGTGGGGCTTGGCGGTTCTTTTCTCTGCCTGTTTATCTTTGGCAGCCAGAACTTTATGCTGCCGGCTATGGTACTGATCGTATTGTGTTTTACTGCTCTGAGAGGCAGTATGATTCCGGAGGTGGAGCAATGACAGTTATGCAGAGTATTATCACGATCTTAGCGGTTGCATTGGGGACGATGCTGACCAGGTTTCTGCCCTTTGTGGTATTTCCCGACAGCAAAAACCCACCGCAGTTTATTACATATCTGGGGACGGTTTTTCCCTATGCCGTTATCGGTCTTCTGGTTGCCTACAGCCTGAAAGACTTTGTGGGTACAGGCAGCCACGGGATTCCGGAAATCCTGGCCATCCTGTTTATCACCGCAGTACACAGGTGGAAGAAAAATATGCTTCTGAGTATCAGCGCGGGAACTGTATTGTACATGTTTTTCGTGCAGGCGGTGTTTTAACGCACACCCCTCTTAAAAAAGAGAGAGAACCGAAAGATGGTTTCTTTGGTTCGCTCTCTTTTTTGGGTATAGCGGCTACATAAGCTGTATGGAAGGCAGCAGGCGAAAGGCTTCAAAATCAAATCCGCATCTGCAAAGCGCGTCATCCGCAGCGGAAAATTTCCACACAGCCAGTTGTCCAATCGCATCCGCACATGAGAGAAAATCATTTGTCTTCAGCGTGTGGATGATCATTTCTGCGTATTCCACACATTTTCTTTGTGAATCACTCTCTTTTAACCCGGTCATTATGGGATATCCCCAGAGCATCAGTTCAAATAGTTTAAAATAAATTTCTCTTATCCCCGCGCATGGATGGTATTCTGCAATATATTTAACGATATGCAGAAGAGTAAGCTCACTGCGGTCAAAAGTAAGGTCATGCTCCAAAACCTGGAGAAGTGCATTTTTACTCTGCCTGGTAAGTTTTTTCAGAAACGTCTGTGATACATCCCGGCAGGTATACTTAACCAGCTCAAGGGCCTGGATGAAAAAGGCAAGGCTGCGGCGGATGGAAGGGATGCCGCAGTCTATGGGAAGCCAGCTCTCCTCCATGGAAAAAATGCGGGTGCCTTTTCCGTTGATAGACTGCGCGGCGCCTAACTGGCAGAGCAGGCGGATCGTCCGGCGGGCAGTGCTGACAGATACACCGTAAAGTTCTGCCATTTTTTCATAAGAAGGCAGAAAGTGTGTCTCGTGGTAATGACCGAGATAGATCTGGTGCAGGATATGTGACGCCAGACTGTAGCAGATTTCCGGGCGTTCCCGGTATATGTGCCAGATGAAAGGCGTCTGTTCTTCTTTTGGTACCGGGACTGTCTGTTCGGCATAAAATTGAACCAGATGTTTCCTGTTCGTTCTCTGAAAATGCAGGAAACCGCTGTGAACGGCTTGAAAATCCTTTTCTTTACCGGAGCGGATGAGGTTCTTCAGGCTTCTGCGTATTTTATTTAAATCATATAGTTCAGAAGATCTTTTTGCCTTCAGAAAAGGCAGGCCCTGGTAAAGGGAGGACTCCCATAAAAGGTTCATGACCAGGGAATTGTTCAGCTTTTGAAGGGCGAATGAATAGAATCTCATTAAATCATCCGCTGCCAGCCGATCTGCCAATTCCAGAAGGCAGGTAAAATCCTTCTCTTCCATAAGCCGAAAGCTTTCCGTGAGCAGAGAAGAGAAAATCATTTCATTTGCCGGATAAAAGTCAGCAAAACGGTCCATACGTGCGGAGAGAAACCGGACGGCAGAAGCAGGGTCTGCATGCGACGTATTTACTTTTGTGGCTTTTCCTCCGCAGGTTATGATATATCCCTCATCCCGAAGCTGTTTCAGCGCTGTCTTGACGGTTAAGGTTGAGACACGGAAATCCCGGCTGAGTGTCTCAATGGGAGGCAGAGTGTCACCCTCTGTATAATACCCGAATTGTATGCGCATGGAATAGAATTGATAGATCAAATCAGAAAAACTCTGCCCATTGTACAAGTTTCATTCCCCTCTTTTCTTTGGCTTTTTCTCTATTTTACCATCACCACAGACGAAATTCCATAAAATGTTGCGTATTTTATTCCTGTGAACTATAATAAGGTTAACGTGAACAAGGTATATATGAACATGGATGACAGGAAACAGGTGTCACATGTAAAGAGATCTTAAGGTGTGAAGGGATAAGGTATATGTCGGAAAATATGGAAAAAGACTATAAGCAGATAGAACGTCAGACAGCAGCGGATTATGAATACAGTACACTGATGCAGCTATTGGAGGTGAGTGTGAGCAAGCATCTGCTGGATGAACATTTTACGCTCATCTGGGCAAATGATTTTTATTACCAGATGATCGGATGGCCAAAGGAAGAATATGAGAAGGTATTCCACAACAGGCCGGATCTGTATTATGAAACAGACCGGGAAGAGTGGGACCGGATCACAGGAGTAGTCATGGAGACTTTAAGACGGGGAGAAAAGGGATATAAACTGGCAACCAGGATGAGGAGAAAGAGCGGGGAGCATATCTGGGTACAGTTCTCTGTCCGGTTCGCGGATGAGTATGTGGACGGATATCAGGTGGGATACACAGTGATAACCAATATTGATGACATGATCCAGATGCAGAAGGAGCAGTCCGTCACATACGATAACCTTCCCGGTTTTGTGGCGAAATACAGAATCGATCAGGAACTCAACATGATCCTTCTGGAATCTAATTCCCGCTTTGCAGAATATTTCGGCAGTGAAGCGGAACGCGGGGAAAACAGTGTATATCAGAGGAATATAAGGGACAATAAGGAAGCTATCTGGGGGCAGAGAGAAAACATTCTGGCCGGAAAGCCTCTGCATTTTACCATGTATGTAAAAAACAGGGAGGGGCAGAAGCTCTGGCTGCAGGTAAATGCTGCCTGTGTGGGCTGGCAGAAGGGCTGTCCTGTCTATCTGGTCATTTTTATAGATGTGACGGACATTACGGAGCTGAGGGAAATGCAGAAAAAACTGACGGAACAGACCGTGGCCCTTCAAAACGCTTTAGAGGAGGCTGAGAAGGCAAATATGGCAAAGTCTGACTTCCTTTCAAGAATGAGCCACGATATCCGTACGCCTATGAATGCCATTCTTGGCATGACAACCATCGCCGGATCCCATATCCATGACCCGGAGCGGATTCGGGACTGCCTTGGGAAGATCACAGTCTCCTCTAAGCTGCTGTTAAGCCTCATCAACGAAGTGCTCGATATGTCCAAAATCGAGAGCGGACGCATTGTGCTTGCGGAGGAGGAAGTCAATCTGGCTGAGCTGGTGCACGGTGTGGTGACTATGGTGCAGCCGCAGATCCACAGCAAAGACCTTATCTTCAAAACATATGTCAATAACCTTACCCATGAGATCGTGGTCAGTGATATGCAGCGTCTGCAGCAGCTCGTTCTGAATCTTCTGTCCAATGCGGTCAAATACACGCCGCCCCGTGGCAGCGTATATATGGAGATCAGAGAAACGCTTTCGGATAAGAAGAATATGGCTTTCTATGAATTTGTGGTGTCAGACACGGGAATTGGGATGAAGCCTGAATTTTTATATCGAATCTTCGAGCCCTTTGAGCGGGCGGATGATGAAAAAATCCAGTCCATCCAGGGGACCGGTCTGGGGCTGTCCATCTGTAAGAGCATCGCGGAACTCATGGGCGGTACCATCCATGTGGAAAGTACATATGGGAAAGGCAGCAGATTTGCAGTATCTGTCTGTCTGCAGATCCAGGAAGAGCAGACGGATGAGCGTGTGCTGGAAGGACTGTCCGTGCTGATCGTGGACGATGATGAGTTTATCTGCAGAAATACCTGCGAGCGTCTGGCTGAGTTCGGGCTGAAGACAGACTGGGCTTTAAAGGGCAGGGAGGCGCTTGAGAAGATAGAACAGGCAGGGAAGTCAGGAGAAGACTACTTTGCCGTGATCATAGATTATAAAATGCCTGACATGGACGGCATAGAGACTACCCGGAAAATCCGCAGGCAGGCCGGCCGGCAGCTTCCGATCATCATGATCTCTGCCTACGACCTGTCAGAACAGATGGATGAGGCGAAAGAGGCGGGGGCCAATGGCTTCATCACAAAACCCCTGTTCTGTTCCAGGCTGATCTACAAGCTCAAGCAGTTTGCGGACGGGAACTGTCAGGAGGCGGATTCCGGGCCGGTGATCCGCGGTTCCTATAAAGGGAAAAATGTGCTTCTTGCGGAGGATAATGAACTGAACCGGGAGATCGTAGCAGAGATCCTCACAGACGCAGGCGCTTTCGTGGATACCGCAGAAAACGGAAGAGCTGCTGTTGAGAAGGTGCGTCAGTCAGAGGAAGGCTTCTATGACCTGATCTTCATGGATATGCAGATGCCGGTCATGGATGGATGTACGGCGGCTGTGAAGATCCGTGGGCTTCCGCGGCAGGATGTGGGGGCAATGCCGATCATCGCCATGACTGCCAATGCCTTTGCCGATGACCGTCAGAAAACCAGGGAAGCCGGAATGAACGGGCATCTGGCAAAGCCCCTGGATATGGAACAACTGCAGTTGGTACTGGAAAAATGGCTTTCCTGAAAAAAGCGCTTTCCATTATGAAAGAACAAAGATATAATGGAACGTAGATACAGAAAACGGCCAAGGGGATATCTATATGAAGAAAAATGTACTGCTGCGGACTAATTTTCTTGTTTGTATTGTTATTGTCATAGGTTTTGTGGTGACATCAGCTATCAGTTACAAATCCAATCAGGGAATTTTCCGAAAGGATATTGAAAGTGTATCGAGACTGACATCTGAAGGTATCTACCATCAGATAGACACCATTTTTACAAAGCCTATCAATATTTCACTGACCATGGCTAATGACAGCCTGCTGAAGGATTTTCTGGAAGGGGAAGAAGAGCATTTGGGAGACCGGGATTTCATTGACACCATGCGGGATTATCTGAACACTTACAGGGATAAGTATGGATATGACTCTGTGTTCCTGGCTTCCGTGAAAACAAAAAATTACTATTATTATAACGGGCTGGACCGGGTCCTCCAGGAAGGAGATCCGGAAAATGTATGGTTCTACAGTTTCCTGGAACAGGACACCGATTATGGGATACAGATTGATAATGACCAGGTAGAGGGAGCCGGTAATGAGGTTACGGTCTTCATCAACTGCCGCATCACAGACGGGGACGGAGACGTAATGGGAGTGGTAGGCGTGGGCTTCCGCGTGGATTCGCTCCAGGCTCTGCTTCAGGGGTATGAGAATGATTTTGGTGTCAATGCCTATCTGGTGGATGAGGAGGGGAATGTTGAGATTTCCGGTACTTATACCAGGTTTCAGGGGGACAGCAATCTGTTCGAGGGATGTGCCTTTGCCAAGCTTAAGGACACCATTCTGGGCAGCCGTGAAGGAACCCAGAATCTGTGGTATTCATCAAAGAAAAGCAGCGGGTATGTTGTCAGCCGTTTTATTGAAAATCTGGGCTGGTACCTGATCATAGACCATGATACAACGAAGCTTAATGAGAGACTGTCGCTGCAGCTTTTAAGGGAAATGACGATCGTGGTAATAACCATCTTACTTGTCCTTATAACAATCACCTCCGTTATACGCAGGTATAATAAGAAAATCATAGAGCTGACTGTGAAAGCGGAGAAGGTGCACCAGGCAGTGTTTAAGGAGGCTACGGAACAGCTTTACGAGAATATCTATGAGTTTGACATTACCCATAACCAGGCAGCCAGTGAAGCTACCTCCGCATATTTTGAAAGCCTGGGGGCACCGCCGGACATACCCTTTGACAAGGCCCTGGGCATCATTGCCCAAAAGCAGATCAAGGAGGAATACCGGGAGGGATATATCCGTACCTTCCATCCGGACAACGTGCTGGAAGCCTTTGAGAACGGAAGAGACAATCTGCAGTATGACTTCATGATCACCACAGACGGAGAGACGTATTACTGGATGCGCATCACTGCCCACATTTTCCGCTGGCAGGAAGATAACTCTGTGCGGATGCTGGTGTACCGCCAGAATATTGATGAGCAGAAGCGGCATGAGCTGTACATGATGGAACAGATGCAGAAGGATTCCCTGACGGGCCTGTACAACAAAGTGGCTACGCAGGAGCATGTGCGCAGGATGCTGGAACAGGGGCCGGATCAATTGTTTGCCTTTTTTATCCTGGATATTGACTATTTCAAAGAGGTCAATGACCGACTGGGGCATGCGGCGGGAGATAAAGTGCTTGTGGAATTTTCCGGGACTCTTGCAGGACAGTTCGGGAAGGATGCTGTCGTGGGCCGCATCGGAGGAGATGAATTTATTGCGTTTTTGTCCATCACCGGTGCAGAGATGGCAAAAGAGCACGCCGGGGAACTGATACGGGCACTCAGAAACAGGACAGAGGGAGGTGTCAGCATCACTGCCAGCATCGGCGTGGTCCTGGCAGTGGGTAAGGAAACGGATTTTGAGACGCTTTACAAGAAAGCGGACTTTGCGTTATATAAGGCAAAAAGACAGGGCAGAAACAGATATGTGATAGCAGCGGCAGACGATGAGAACAAGTAAAAGGAACAGACAGGGTATGGAAACAAAAAAGAATATATTGATCGTGGAAGATGATCTGAAACTGAATAACGGCATCCGCCTGGCGCTGAAAGGACAGGAGTACCATTGCCTGCAGTGTGATTCTGTCCAGGCGGGAAGAACTGCAGTTGATAAAGAGAAGATAGATTTGATCCTGCTGGATATTAACCTGCCTGACGGTAACGGGCTGGATTGGCTGGTGGAGATCCGGCAAAAAAGCCAGGTGCCGGTCATCCTGATCTCAGCAAATAATATGGAGATGGATATTGTCACAGGCCTGAAGCTGGGCGCCAATGACTATATCACAAAACCATTCAGCCTGATGGTGCTCCGCGCAAGGATAGAAGTCCAGTTGAGGGAGACAGAGACGGAAAACCCGGAGACCTATCAGACAGAGCATTATGCCTTTGACTTCCGAAAGATGGATTTCCGTGTGGACGGCACCTCTGTGGAGCTGAGCCGAACGGAACAGAGGCTTTTAAGAAAACTGGTGGAAAATCCCGGTGTGGTACTGTCCAGGGAGACACTGACAGATGAAATATGGTCCGGTGATTCAGAGTATGTGGAGGAACACGCCCTCACGGTGGTGATCAAACGGCTGCGGGGAAAACTGCGGGAAGCAGAGCATGAAAACGCTTATATCAGGACAGTCTATGGTATCGGCTATGTGTGGGAGCGGCAGGAAAAGGGTAAAAGAGCATGAATACAACTATGATCACAGGAATCTGTGTGTGCATCATCCTCTGTCTTCTGGCAGCGCTTGCTCTCGTCCTTGCAGCGTGCAGGGCACGGGAGAAAAAACTGCTGAAACGTCTGCAGGAAATGTTGGAGGATGCGGCAGCAGGAACCTTTTCGGAGGGAAAGCTGGAGGATACGAAAATGTCAGAGCTGGAGAGCGCTATGTGGCGTTTTCTAAATGACAGCCGGTTATCCTCCGTTTCTCTTGCCGCACAGAAGGAGCGGATACAGTCCCTGATCTCTGACATATCCCATCAGACCGTCACACCTATTGCAAATATAAAAATTTATGGGGAGCTGTTAAAAGAACAGCAGGAAAAGTGGAAAGCCGGAGACCTCTCCGTTCATGAAGATTTTGCAGAGGAGATCGACGCAGTCATAGAGCAGGTGGACAAGCTGGATTTTCTGATCGAGTCCCTGGTGAAATTATCGCGCCTGGAAAACGGTATCCTGGAACTGGAACCACGAAAATGCTGTATCCGGGAGGTTTTGTCTGCCGCAGACAGACAGTTTTCCAAAAAGGCACGGCAAAAAGGAGTCACCTTTACGATTGAGGATTCCACGGAAGAGGCAGTGTTTGACCTGAAGTGGACCATAGAGGCTGTGGGAAATATCATAGACAATGCGGTAAAGTATACGCCAAAGGGCGGCAGTGTATCGGTGCGCGTTCTCCAATATCCCATGTTTCTTCGGCTGGATGTGGCGGATACGGGAATCGGGATCGCGGAGCAGGAACAGGCATCCGTCTTTACACGTTTTTACCGTTCCAGAGCAGTGTCCGGACAGCCGGGCGTGGGGATTGGGCTTTATTTTGCCAGAGAAGTGATCAAAAGAGAAAAGGGATATATCAAAGTTTCCTCAGAACCCGGCAAAGGTTCTACATTTTCTGTATTTTTGCACAGGGGATAATGTGTCAGAACTGATATATTTCTGACACCGGCTGGAAATATTCTTATGGTATAGTCTGTATTGTAATGATACAGGCTATTTTTCGTTGTACGGGAAAACCATCGGAGGGAGAACAATATGGTGATTTTACAGGCAAAAAATTTAAGAAAAGTATACGGCAGCGGGGAGTCGGAGGTGGCAGCACTGGACGGTGTGAACCTGTCAGTTGAAAAAGGAGAATTTCTGGCTATCGTCGGGACCTCCGGCAGCGGAAAATCCACACTTCTGAATCTGCTGGGCGGTCTGGATGTGCCCACAAGCGGAAGCGTGGTCATGGACGGAAAACAACTGGAGCTGCTCAGTGACGATGAGCTGACCATTTTCCGCAGAAGAAAGATAGGATTTGTCTTCCAGCAGTTTAATCTGATTCCCATGCTGAATGTGTGGGAGAATATCATTCTGCCCCTGAAGCTGGATAACAAAAGAGTGGATAAAAGGTATATCCGGGATATCATTGATATTCTGGGGCTGGAGAAAAAGTGTGACAGCCTGCCGGGACAGCTCTCCGGCGGGCAGCAGCAGCGGGTCTCCATTGCAAGAGCCATGGCGATCAAGCCCTCCGTGATCCTGGCAGATGAACCCACCGGAAACCTTGACTCCAGGACCAGCCAGGACGTGCTTGGCATCCTGAAGGTGACAAGCGAACAGTACCGCCAGACCATTGTTATGATCACTCACAATGCAGAGATCGCGCAGATGGCTGACCGTATTGTCCGCATTGAGGACGGAAAAATCGTGATGTGATGGGAGGGATACCAATGGAAGTAAGAGAAGAGACGGACAGCAGAATGTGTCTGCGGCACCGGTTTATGAAGAGTTATAAGAAGAACACGCTGGCATTATTCTTCTGTTTTGTACTGAGCATAATACTTATCACATCCCTTCTGATCCTGGTCCATACGAATCATAAGATGGAAAATATACAGGGGAAAATGCTTTTTACAGATGCAGACTGCAGTATATCTGAGATTGACAGCAGTCAGGTGGAAATGCTGGCGTCCGACCCGGAGCTGGAGTGGTATGCGCTGAGACAGCTGCAGTATCAGGAATATCAGAAGGATTCCCCGGATAATCATCTGGACAGAGGGGATGACCGGTACATCACACTGACAGCAGTTGTGGAAAAAGGGCGTCTGCCGGAGGCGGAAAATGAGATTGTAGCAGAGCGGTGGGCGCTGTTAAATATGGGAATCGAGCCTGTATGCGGGGAAAAAATAGAGATATATGATGAGAAGGCCGGCCGCACGGAGGTATGTGACCTGGTGGGGATACTGTCCGATGTGCCGAGTAATAAAAAATACGGGGTCAAAATGCTCTACGCGCCCATAAAGTCTGAAGGGGAAGACAATTATTCCGTATTTGTCCGCTTCAGGGATGGGATAACTTATGAGAAAAAGGTGGAGGCTGTCAGCAGAGAGCTGGGAATCGAGAAAAAGCAGATAAAGAAATGTCCGGGGCGGGAAGATCTGCCGGGATTATGGCTGACGGATCTGAAGTTTATCAGTGTTCTGCTGGTGATCACCATGATCATTTTTTACGGTATCTTTCAGATTACCATGATG
This sequence comes from Blautia caccae, assembly GCF_040095955.1. Taxonomy (NCBI): domain Bacteria; kingdom Bacillati; phylum Bacillota; class Clostridia; order Lachnospirales; family Lachnospiraceae; genus Blautia; species Blautia caccae. The sequence continues at coordinate 84,797 of NZ_JBBMFP010000002.1, forward strand.
TCCAGGAGAAATCCCTACGGCATTCTCAGGGCCATAGGGATGCAGTCCGGGCAGCTAAGAAGGCTTATTTTATCAGAATTGTATGAGATATTCCTCTTCAGTATTCCGGTGGGGGGAATCCTGGGAACCGCCGCAGCGCTGCTCATTTCCCAATTGTCAGGAGACAGCAGCCAGGAAATTTATCTGAATAATGAAAAGGTATCCTTTGCACCGGTGATTCCTTTCCTGCAGATCGGAATCTGTCTGGCCGCCATAGCGCTGCTCATCGGTATTGTGGGGTATTTTACAGGAAAGAAGATCGTGCGGGAACCGGTGCCGGATCTGATCGCCAATTATGGCAACAAGGAGAAAGACAGTGTCTTTTCCATGAGGCATTTTCATTGGAAAAAGGACGGGGACAGACACGGAAGGACCTATACGCTGTATTCTCTTGGAAATAAATATATATTGAAAGAGAAGAAGACCTCCGTATTTGTAGTGCTGACTATATGTGCCGGTGTGACATTGTTTACGGGCCTGGCCTACCAGAAGAATATAGCACAGCACTACCGGGAAGATACCGCGGAAATGTATTATTTAAACGGGCAGTATGAGATGGGAACACTCAGCATAGGAAGTGCATATGATGGGGTTTCCAGGGAGACTGCCGGGGAAATCGCGTCCCTGGATGGAATACGCAGTGTAAAAACACAGTCAGGGATTCCGGTCCGGGTGGTTGATGATAAAGAGGTGAAACGGAACGACACATATTATGATGAGATGAACGAGGCGGTTCTTGAAAATCGGCATTATCCCCTAGCCGGAAATGACGGTACGGACCAGATCTATAAATCAGTCCTGTATGGGTATAATAAAAACGCGCTGGCAGAGCTTAAGAAGTATGTCATAGACGGAGAATTTGACGAGAACGGGCTGAAAGACAATGAGGTCATCCTTTCCGTTCTGCATATGGATGACACAAAAAAGAAAAATAAGTACCCCGGCAATTATAAGGAGGGGACTCCGCTTATGCAGTACCGGGCAGGGGATGAGATCCGGATAAAATATCGTCAGGATTTTGATACGAATCATATGGCCTATGAACAGCTGACAGATACGGATGGCAGTTATAGCTATAAGACGTATAAGGTGGCAGCAATCGTTTCTTTTGCGTACATGTATGACTGTAATATCACGGTGTATCCGCTTTTGATCACCAGTGATGACCAGGTGGAAAAACTTTGTCCGGACAGTCATATACAGCGCATGTACATGGACGGGGAAGAGAATCTGACAGAGGATGACCGGGAACAACTGGAGAGACGGCTGATCCGGCTTGGCAGCCGGTTTCAGGGAATCTCCACCCGGAGTATGATGTCAGATATCCGTAAAAACGAGATGCTTTTCAGAAAACAGATGGTATATGTGGTGGGCATTGCGGTGATCTCTTTTATCCTGGTACTGATCAATGTGACCAACAACCTAAACTACCGGATGAAAATCAGAACCCAGGAAATCTGTATGCTCCGCGCCATAGGCATGAGTGTGAAAATGATCCGCCGTATGATGATATTCGAAAATATCATGCTTGGGGTTTTCGGTGTGGCTCTGGCGTATCTGGCTTCTGTTCCGGTACTGAGATACCTCTATGGACAGTCGAATATGAGGGCTTTCGGGCACGGGTACCGCTTTGATTATACGGCATTCTTTGGTATTTCCTTCATGGCAGTTCTGCTTTGTATTCTGCTGGCCGGCCGTTTATCAAAGGATTGGAAGACGAAAAAAATCATGGAACAGATGAACAAGGTGGAATAGAAGGAGTCAGGAATGGTTATCTGCAGAATGGGAATGATAACATAGAATATTATTCTCTGGAGGTAGATTATGAATAAAATCAGTACAAACAGCCTTATGTCATTTGAACGGTATCTGACAAAAGAAGAAAAAAGCCGGGCCACGGTTGAAAAGTATCTGCGGGATGTCCGTTCCTTTTTCAGATTTTCAAATACAGGCAGCATCAGCAAAGAACAGATGATTACCTATAAAGAATATCTGACTGACAGGTATGCACCGGCCAGTGTAAATTCCATGCTGATCTCACTTCATAGTTTTCTGCGCTATATTGGACAGCAGGATTGTTGTGTGAAATTATTGAAAATACAGAGACAGATTTTTGCCAAGGAAGAAAAAGAACTGAGCTGTCAGGAATATCAGCGTCTTGTAAAAGCTGCTGGAAATACACGGCTGTCTTTTGTTCTGCGGACCATATGCGGTACCGGAATCCGTGTCAGTGAACTGGAGTATATTACAGTGGAGGCAGTTCGGGAGGGAAAAGCTGTAGTAAGCTGTAAAAATAAAACGCGTGTTATTTTTATCCCTGCCACAGTACAGAAGATACTGTCAAAGTATATTAAAAAATCCTGTCTCAAGACAGGCAGTGTATTTATTGGAAAAAATGGAAAACCTCTAAATCGTAAAAATATCTGGAGAGATATGAAAGGATTGTGTTCAAGGGCAGGTGTAGCCAGATGTAAGGTGTTTCCGCATAATCTCCGCCATCTATTTGCCCGGACTTTTTATCGGGTTGAAAAGGACATCGTGCGGCTGGCTGATCTGCTTGGACACAGCAGTATCAATACCACCCGGATCTACACGATAGAAAACGGCAGGCTCCACAGGGATTGCCTGGAACGCGTACAGATATGTCTCATGACATAATGTCAATTATGTCTCCGATAATAAAACACCTACATAGATTTATACGGTATTTATTATAACACAGGTAAAATAACAGCTCAACAAAATACAACAAAAACCTGAATCATTCGTCTCAAAAATAAAAAAGAGCACAAAAATAAAGCCGCAGGGATCAAAAAAAACACGGCGTTGTTTCTGTGTCCTTTTTTATAAAGTTCGTGGCTGTAGGTTACGAAAAAAGTTTCTGATAGGAACCGCTTGATGACATAATTGACATTATGTATCCAGGTATAAAATGCCATAAATTTTTTGAAAACCGGACTGCAGATTGTGTACAGCCCGGGCAGTCAGGAGAATCATATGGCGTCTGGTAATTATAAGAAACAAACATGGGATGAGTGGTATGGATGCGCAAAGGCTTATTATGAAGAAAAGGGGAATCTGCTTGTGCCTGGCAGATATAAGACAATGGATGGCTACAGTCTGGGACGTTGGATTGAAAGGCAGCGTGCCCGCTATAACGGACTTCATGACAATATGATCCATACCGATGAGGTGATTGCTTTAGAGAAGATTGGCATGGTATGGAAACTGGAGAACAGACTTTCATGGGAGCAATGGATATATATGGCAGAGAATTATTACCTGCAATATGGAAATCTGGAAGTACATACTGCCTTTACTGTGGATGGGTATAGGCTGGGTTACTGGGTGAGAGAGCAGAGAAAAAAGCGCAAGGCCGGAAAGCTCACAAAAAAACAGGTACAGGACCTGGAACACTGCGGCATGGTCTGGAGCTGTTATAAAAGAAATGACTGGTTTTACTGGTATACATTGGCAGCGGAATATTACCGGGTACATGGCAGTCTATTGGTTCCATTAAAGTATACGACAGAAAACGGTGATAAACTTGGCAAATGGATATCTGTTCAGAGAGAACGGCGAGCCGGTGTGAAGGGAAGGAAATCTTTGGATATAGAACAGATTCAGGCATTAGACAGGATCTCTATGGTTTGGAGACTATAGTTTCCGGGCATCTGCTTTGCGGCAGAATGCCCGGTTGCTTTTTCTTTATTCGGAGACTGACTGCAGAGAGGCAAGAATGCTCTCTTTTAGTTCCTCCAGTTTTTCCATGGAATCCCCCTTAAGAGCGGATTTGATGGTAACTGCAGGTTCCAGCAGCTTCATCTGTTTCATTTCTTCCAGCAGTGCTCTCATTTGTTTGGTGCTGGTCGGTGCCCAGGTACCGTTTTCTATCAGTCCGATGGTGCGGTTCTGCAGATTCAGTGCCTTCATATCATGGAGCAGATTCAGTGCTGCCGGATAGATGCCGCCGTTGTAAGTAGGCGACGCGATCACCAGATGGCTGCAGCGGAAGGCCTCCGCGATCAATGTGGAGACATGGGTGTTGGAGATGTCATAAACGGCAAGATTTCTGACACCTGCCTCCGCCAGTCCGGCGGCCAGGATATCGGCGGCATTTTCCGTATCTCCGTACATGGATGCGTAGAATACGGCAACCGCCTTTTCCTCCGGCTGATAGCTGCTCCAGTGTGCGTATTTATCCAGAAGATATTCCAGGTTTTCTCTCCAGACAGGACCGTGGAGCGGGCAGATCATACGGATATCAAGACCTGACAGCTTCTTCAGCGCGGATGTGACCTGAACCCCGTATTTTCCCACAATATTACTGTAATACCTGCGCGCGTCAGGCAGCCAGTCTTTGTCAAAGTCCACCTCATCGCTGAACAGATGGCCGTTCAGGGCACCGAAGCTTCCGAAAGCGTCTGCGGAGAAAAGAATCTTCTCGCTCTCCTCGTAAGTTACCATGACTTCAGGCCAGTGAACCATGGGTGCAAAATAAAAACGAAGTGTGTGTGCGCCGAGAGAGATGGAATCATTTTCCTTCACCGTTATGGTCTTTCCCTCCATATCCATATCGTAAAACTGCTTTGCAAATGCCAGAGTTTTTGCATTTCCCACAATTTTCAGGTCAGGGAAACGCAGCAGCAGCTCTTCAATGTTGGCGCAGTGGTCCGGCTCCATATGGTTGATCACCAGATAATCCAGAGGACGTCCGTCCAGAACATAATAAATATTTTCCAGGAACTGATGGGAGATGGAGGCATCCACAGTGTCAATCAAAGCTGTCTTTTCATCTGTGATCAGGTAGGAGTTGTAAGAAACACCCCGCGGTATGGGAAACAGATTTTCAAAAAGTGCCAGCCTGCGGTCATTGCCGCCAACCCAGCTTATTGTGTCGTTCAGTTTTCGCGTGCAGTGCATAAGTGATTGCTCCTTTCGTAGAGAAACAGCCCGCCGCCATAGGTGTGACGGCGGCAGATAAAATATGTATTTTTTTATATGTTAGAATTTTCTAACCTATAAAAGGATATAACATTTTTATGTAAAAATCAATAGAATCAGAGATACAACTTTATTTGTACATTCATATCTCAGACAGAAGTAAAATGTGGTATACTGAAAATAGAAAATACAGGTTTTACAGACTGAGAGTATGGGAACAGAAAGGAAGGGCAGCAAAATGGAGATAATACAGAGAAACATCCTGATCATTGCAGTTATCATTTTGATCGCAGCTCTTCTATGGGCAGCTTACCAGTATATTAAATTTTACAGAACAGAACATCTGGTATGCCCAAAGTGCGGGTATTGCTGGAAGCCTCCTGTGCTAAAGATGATTTTATCCGTCAATGCAGTGGAGGGAAAGATCATCCGGTGTCCGAAATGCGGCTCCAAAGAATATATGGAGCCTGAAAAAGACGTGAAGTAAAAAGAAGGGAGATTCTCTATGGGAATGATTAGCTATGATTCGTATCTGAAACAAATATTCCTGGGAAATATACTGCTCATCGTCTGCTGTGCATTTTATCTGGCGTGGTGGATGCTGGCGTTTCGGCCGGAAAATGCCGTTAAGGGGATGAGATCAGGATGGCTGCTGATACCCGCAGCGGTGTCCGGTATCCTCTCTGTTGTCGTGATATTAAGAGGGATGGGGGTTGAAAACCGCAGCAGGGAACTGTTCTCAGACAGTATTGTGCTGTGGGGCGGAATCGCGGTTTATTTCCTGCTGACGGCAGTTACTTTATTTTTCTTTAAAAGACCTGTGACTACAGAACTGATACTGATCGTAGGCTGGGTTATGCTCACGCTGGCAGAGATCAATGCCCTGTACGCTTACCAGAGCTTCACATGGGGAATTGCGGCTGTTTTTATAGCGGTGACCGGTATCGCGGCAGTCATCAGCCTGATTTGTTATGTGCGCTATTATCATCTGGACAGCAGGGCCGGCTTTTATGACGGGATGGTGCCTCTTTTGATGGCAGCACTGGTCATGCTGGGGCTGACAGTTGTCATGGCTGTCCGCAGATAGGAGAATTTCCTGATATATCCATTTGCTTTCTGAAAAGAAGTCTGTTATACTGGTATGTAGTTAGTGATGACTAACTATACGTGGTATTTCCCGCATATATTTTTACACAAAGAGATAAAAGCAGCGGGAATGATTTGACACCATGCAGACCATAATAAAACCAGAAAACCACAACATAAAGGAGGCAATATATGTCATTGATCAACAAAGAAATCGGAGATTTTACAGTCCAGGCCTATGTGGACGGAGATTTTAAAACAGTATCCAAGGCGGATGTGCTTGGAAAGTGGAGCGTATTTTTCTTCTATCCTGCGGATTTCACGTTTGTGTGCCCCACAGAGCTGGAAGACCTGGCAAATAAATATGAAGATTTTAAAGGAATCGGATGCGAGATCTACAGTGTGTCCTGTGATTCGCATTTTGTGCATAAGGCATGGCATGACGCGTCCAAGACCATCAAGAAAATCAAGTATCCCATGCTGGCAGACCCCACAGGCGCTCTGACAAGAGATTTTGAAGTAATGATCGAAGCGGACGGTATGGCGGAGAGAGGAAGCTTCATTGTGAACCCGGAAGGCAGGATCGTGGCATATGAAGTGATCGCCGGAAATGTGGGAAGAAACGCAGATGAACTGTTCCGCCGTGTCCAGGCGTCCCAGTTTGTAGCCGAACACGGCGACCAGGTTTGCCCGGCGAAATGGCAGCCCGGAGCAGAAACCCTGAAACCGAGCCTTGACCTGGTCGGACTACTCTGATGAATGCTGTAAAAGCAGAGGAGAATCTATATGATCTGGCGGTTGTGGGCGGCGGTCCTGCCGGCCTTACTGCCGCTCTGTATATGGCACGGGCAAAGTACAGGGTTTTAGTTCTGGAAAAAGCGGAGATCGGAGGCCAGATCACCATAACCGCGGAGATTGTAAATTATCCGGGTGTTGTAAAAACAAGCGGAAAAGAGCTGACAGAGAATATGCGCCGCCAGGCTGAGAATTTCGGCGCAGAGTTCGCCGCTGCTGAAGTGCTTGCCATGGAGCTTACGGGTGATATCAAGATTCTCCGCACCACAAAAGGGGAATACAGAGCCCTCGGTGTGATCCTGGCAACCGGCGCGAATCCGCGCAAGCTGGGATTCAAAGGAGAGCGGGAGTTTCAGGGCAGAGGCGTTGCTTACTGCGCTACCTGTGACGGGGAATTTTTCTCCGGCCTTCATGTCTTTGTGATCGGCGGCGGATTTGCCGCTGTGGAGGAAGGGATTTTCCTGACCAAATATGCGAAAAAAGTTACCATAGTTGTGCGGAAAAATGAATTTTCCTGTGCCAAAATGGTTTCTGACCAGTTGGAAAACTATGGGAATATAGAAGTGCTCTTTGAGACAGAGCTTTTGGAGGTGGGCGGCCAAGATATAGTCACCTACGCCAGATTCAGAAATAACCGGACACAAAAAGAGTGGGTCCATGAAGCGGGGGACGACCCGGGCTTCGGTGTCTTTGTATTTGCCGGGTATGTGCCGAATACAGATTGGATCGGACCGGAAGTAAAAAAGGATGCCCATGGGTATCTGCTCACAGATCATGACCAGAAGACAAATCTGGACGGTGTCTACGCAGCGGGAGACGTGTGCGTTAAGAATCTGCGCCAGGTCGTGACCGCTGTGTCCGATGGGGCAGCCGCCGCTGCCTCCCTGGAAAAAGTGGTATCTGAGCTTCATGCAAAGCTGGGCATCCCGGAATTGGTTTCCGAAAGAAAAGTGCAGCAGCCGGAAAAGGCAGAGCTGTCTGGGAAGGCAGAATCATCTGTAAAGGCAGAGCTGTCTGGGAAGGCAGAATCATCTGTAAAGACAGAGCTGTCTGGGAAAGCAGAAACCGCTGCAAAGACAGAACTGCCTGGAAAAGCAGAAACCGCTGCGAAGACAGAGCTGTCCGGAAAGACAGGATCACCTGCAGCGGCAGAGAATAGCGGCGATGGATTTTTAAGCAGCCAGGTCAGAGAGCAGCTGCAGGGTGTCTTTGCAAAGTTCAGTCAGCCTGTACTTCTAAAAGCCTGGCTGAACGAGGAACCTCTGTCAGGAGAGATCACAGGATTTCTCCGGGAGCTGGAAGGAATGAGCGATAAGCTGACCTGGAAAAAGGCGGAAGCCGGGGAATCGGCAGAAGGCCGAATCCTGCCCTCCATAGAGCTGTGTTATCCGGACGGCAGAAGCAGCGGTATCCAGTTTCACGGTGTGCCGGGGGGCCATGAATTTAATTCCTTTGTCATTGCCCTTTACAATGTTGCCGGACCGGGCCAGGAGATTCAGCAGGAGATCAAAGAGCAGATTGAAAAGCTGGACCGCCCGGTCAATCTAAAGGTGCTGGTCTCCCTCTCCTGTACCATGTGCCCGGATACAGTCATGGCCGCCCAGAAAGCGGCGGCTGTATCCGAATATGTGGAAGCGGAGATGTTCGACCTGGCCCATTTCCCGAAACTCAAAGAAAAGTATAAGGTGATGAGTGTGCCCTGTATGATCCTCAATGATGAGAAGGTTTTCTTTGGAAAAAAAGGAATCGGTGATCTTGCGGCGATTCTCAGTGAGAATGGGAACTGAACCGTATGACAGAGAGCAGAAAATGCCGAGAGGACGTTTTCTGCTCTTGTTTTGGTGCACAAAAGACTATAATATTACAGAAAACCACCTGGTAATGCCTTTTAAATTAAGTTATAATATATTTATTAAGGTACACAGGAGGTTGGTATGCCTAATTTGATCAAACAAGAAAAATTTTCAGCCGGTGTTTTTCTGGACCTGCTGTCCGAGACAACGGATGACTACCTGTATATGTGGGATATTCAGCACGGGGCCTTTTACATATCGGAAAATGCATATGAAGATTTTCAGATTGACCGCAGTATAGAGGAAGATGTGGTCTCTGTATGGGGGAGCGTCATGGTGGCTGAGGATCTGAAGCTCTGGCTTGAGGACCTTAAGCTTATACAGGACGGTGCCAAGGAATATCACGATATGGAGTACAGGGTCTACAAGAAAACAGGACAGATCATATGGGTGTCGTGCAGGGGCAAGGTGAAGACCGATGAACAGAACAGGCCCCTTTTTATGATGGGCAGGATTTCCAATATCGGAAAACAGAACAAATTCGACAATGTGACAGGCCTTATGAACAGAAACCAGTTTGAACATGATATCTGCCAGATCTTAAAGTGCGGAAAGCATATGCAGGGCGTTATTGTGGTGCTGGATATTGATAACTTTAAAAATATCAATGAGAAGTACAGCTATGCTTTTGGTGACAGGGCGCTGAACCTGATCGCCACCCGTATTTCCGAACTTCTGCCTCCGGGCTGTCAGATGTACCGCCTGGACGGGGATGAGTTCGCTTTTCTGATGGAGGGCGGGACGAGGGAGGGCATCCGGGAGATTTACGAGAATATCCAGATGTTTGTGGCAAACCATTTCACAGTGGACGGGCAGACGCTGCTCATATCTATCTCTGCGGGAGCCTGTATGATTCCGGGAGACGGAAGAACCTACCAGAAATTGTTCCGGCACGCGGAAAACGCAGTGGAGATTGCGAAAATGAACGGAAAGAACCAGCTTGTGTTCTTCTCCCGGGAAATGTATGACAGGAAGCGTAAGATCATGGAGCTGCAGGAGAGCCTGCACGCCTGTGTCAATCATGGATGCAATGAATTTGAGCTGTATTACCAGCCTCAGGTTGACACAGAAGACCAGAGGGTTGTGGGGGCGGAAGCCCTGCTGCGCTGGCACTCCCCGAAGCATGGGGAGGTTTCACCTATGGAATTCATCCCTCTTCTGGAGGAGAACCACCTGATCATCCAGGTGGGAAAATGGGTCCTGGAGGAGGGCGCAAAGCAGTGCCGGGAGTGGCAGAAATATGACCCGGATTTCACCATGAGCATCAATGTGTCTTATATCCAGCTCAAAGAAAATGCGCTGCTGGAATATCTGAAAAATGAGCATGTTCCCAAAGTATCCGCAAAGAATCTGATTCTGGAGCTGACAGAGAGCTGCTGGGTGCCCAATCTGCATTTTCTGAATCAGGAGTTTAAGGATATGCATGACATGGGGTACGGAATCGCCATAGATGATTTTGGGACCGGATACTCCTCCCTGAGCCATTTGAAAGAGCTTCCGGCAAATGTTATCAAGATAGACCGCAGCTTTATCAGAGGACTGAATAAGGGCAGCTATGAATACATATTTCTGGAATACATTGTAAAACTGGCACATATCATCCACCTGAAAGTCTGTGTGGAGGGTGTGGAGACGAAGGAAGAATATGATACGGTCATGCAGGCTTCACCTGACTATATACAGGGATATCTGTTCGGAAGGCCTGTATGTGCCCGTGAATTTGAAAGCCTCTATTTTGCCGGGTCTCAGGAGGGGAGGAGGCTTTTGTGAACGAAAGCACACTGCGTTTCAGACAGGCTGCGGAGGACCTGGAAGTTCTCACCAATAACGTGCCGGGAGGTATCTTCCGGTGCCTTTATGATGAGAAGCTTACACTTCTGCAGGTAAGTGACGGATTTGTATCCATGTTCGGATATACCAGGGAGGAGATAAAGGAGTGGTTCCATGACCATTTCTGGGAGATGGTTGACGAGAGAGACCGGGTTCCCACTGCCCTTGAGGTAAAGCGCCAGATGGCTCTGGGAAAGACAAAAAATATAGAGTACCGTGTACGGCACAAAAACGGTAATATCATATGGGTACTGGACAAGGGACAGCTCATCGAGGATCCATGCGGCGGATGTCCTTCCTTTTACTGTATCATCATTGATATCACCCAGGAGAGGGAGGCCCAGGAGGAGCTGCGCCTGACTCTGGAGCGCTATGATATTATCATGAACCAGACGAATGACATTATCTTTGAGTGGGATATTGTGAAGGACCAGTTAAAATATTCCAGGGACATGGAAAAGCTTTTTAACTGGAATATTCCCAGGAATGGGGTCATGGCGCTGTTCAGGGAAAAGACACGGAGCATTCTCTGTGAGGAAGATTTTGATAAGCTGAAGAGGATTTATTTAAGTATTCTGAAGGGAGAATCCTATGTGGAGGAGGAACTGCGTATCCTGAACAGGGAACACCGGTACCAATGGTGGAAACTGCGTCTCACGGTGCAGTTTGACCAGAACAGAAGCCCCATCCGCGTAATCGGGATCATCCTGGATATCGACCAGGAGAAACAACAGTCCCAGTCCCTTCTAAACCGGGCGGAGCGGGATGCGCTGACCGGCCTGTATAACAAAATGACGGTCCAGTCCCAGATCAGGAGATATCTGGACACGATGCCTTCGGATGAGCTGTGTGCTGTGATGATTCTGGATATCGACAATTTTAAGGAGATCAATGACGGTATGGGTCATCTGTTCGGGGATGCCATACTCAGCGATGCAGCCAGAAGAATGAAGCATGTATTCCGTCATACGGATATTCTGGGGCGTATCGGCGGGGATGAATTCATTGTATTCCTGAAAGATATGCATGATCTCACCAATGTGGAAAAAGGTGCCTGGAAGATGATCCGGGAGATGTATGAGATCCAGGCCGGTCATGACGGGAAGGCGGCAGTCTCCTGCAGCATCGGTATCTCTCTGGCGCCCCGGGACGGCAGGGATTTCACCACTCTGTTCCAGAAAGCTGACCGGGCATTATATCAGGCGAAAAATGAGGGAAAGAACAGGTACTTCATATATGATGAGAATACAGCAGGAGAGTATCCAAGAAATGCAAGACCGCGCTCCGTCGTCAGCGAAACCATCGATTCCAACACCAGCGGTACCACGCAGAACACTCGTCTGGCTGAATACGTATTCCACATTCTCTACGACTCCGGCGAAATCAAAAATGCCGTGTCCTCCATATTGGAAATTGTGGGACAGCAGTATGATGTGAGCCGTGTCTATATATTTGAAAATACGGAAAATGACAGATGCTGTGCCAACACCTATGAGTGGTGCAATGAGGGAGTCGAACCACAGAAGGATAAACTGAGCTGCGTGTCCTATGAGGATAAACTGAGCGGGAATTATCTGGATAATTTTAATGAGGAGGGGATATTCTATTGTCCCGATATCCGTACACTGCCAAAATACTATTATGATATCCTGGCGTCACAGGGGATAAAATCTCTGCTTCAGTGTGCCATCCGTGACAATGGTGTAATCAAAGGATATGTGGGATTTGACGAATGCCGGCAGAATCGTTACTGGACCAGGGAGCAGATAGACGCCCTAGTGTTCATCTCTGAGATCCTGAGTATTTTTTTGATGAAGGACCGGGTAAAAGATGCGCTGAAGCAGGAATCGGAGGGACTTTTAAACCTCCTGAACAACCAGAGTGCCTGGATCTATGTCATAGACCCGGGGACACACAGACTGCTGTTCATCAACAAAAGGACAAAGGAATTTTGTGAGAATGCAGATATCGGCCTGCCGTGCTATGAGGTTTTCATGCGCCGGGACAGACCCTGTCCATCCTGTCCCATGCGGGAACTCAGTAAAACCTGTGTCAATAAGAAGCTGGAGATTTACAACCCCCGGTTTCAGATCTGGACTGCTGCGGAGGCCTGCCTGGTTGCCTGGAAGGGGGAGGAGGCCGTAATGGTGAGCTGCCATGACATCACTGCTTACAAAAATGCGGAACAGGATTAAGATTGCACAATACGCACTCTTGTGCTAAAATGAAATACATGTGAACAGAGTTACACCGTATAGGAAGCAAAGGAGTGCAGAATAAAATGAAGAGAAGAATGCAGGCACGGTTCCCGGCAGCAGCTTTGGCCGGAGTTTTTCTGCTTGGCGGATGCGGCGAAAAGAACATGCTTACAAATTATGAGGATCTGCCCGAAAATATGACGTCCATAACCTTTTTCGGGAACAAATATGAGCCTGAAAACGTTACGGTGATTGAAGAGATCATATCTGGGTTCATGGATGAGAATCCGGATATCCGTGTGTCATATGAGAGTCTGAAGGGAAGTGAATATTTTGAGGCTCTGAAAAAGAGAATGGATGCCGGCAAAGGGGATGATGTGTTTATGGTGAACCATGATGCCGTGCTGGAGCTGAAGAAGGAAGGGAAACTGGCGGATCTGTCCGCTCTGGATGCTGTGTCCGGCTATACGGATATCATGCGGAGCCAGATGGAAGATGAAGAGGGTATTTTCTGGCTGCCCACCACGGTTTCTGCCTTTGGGCTGTACTGTAATCTGACTCTTTTAAAGGACCATGAGCAGGAAGTCCCTGAAAATCTTGAGGAGTGGGAACAGGTCTGTGATGCATTTGTCAAAGAGGGTATCACACCTGTGATCGCCAACAATGACATCTCTTTAAAGACACTGGCCATCGGAGAAGGATTTTATTCTGCATACCGGGACGGCAGCCAGGCGGAGGTGTTTGGTGAACTCAATCAGGGAAAGGCCATGCTCAGCGAATATCTTTCATCCGGTTTTTCCCTGGCAGAGACGTTTCTCAAAAAAGGGTATATTGACGGGGCAAGTGCTCTGGAGACAAACAAGACATCAGACGATCTGACGGAGTTTGTCAGAGGAGAAGCCCCGTTTATGCTGACCGGAGCCTGGGCTGCCACAAGGGTGAAGAACAGAAAGCCGGAATTTGACTTTGAAGTGCATCCCTATCCGGTGCTTGAGGATGGTTCCCTTCTGGTCATCAATGCGGATACCAGGCTGAGTGTGAACGCGGACAGTGAGCATATGGAGGCCGCATTAAAATTCGTGGATTATTTTACAAGGCCGGACAATATCCAGAAATTCGCGGACCAGCAATCCTCCTTCAGTCCTCTGAAAGAGGGAAGCCCCTCATCTGTCCAGGAAATCCAGCCCCTGATCCCCTGTTACCAGTCGGGAAGGACGGTATTGGGAACAGACGGTATGCTGGAACTTCCCATATGGGAGTGGACGAAAGAGGTTTCAGTCAAACTGCTTTCAGGGGAGACGCTTTCTGAGACCATGGAGTGGCTGGATGAACAGAACAGAGAGGAAAGGGGATTGCAGTGAAGCAGAAGAATGAAACTTCCGGCATCAGAAAAAAGACAGCACTGGCTGCATTCGTTGTGGGCGCGGCCCTTTTGCTCCTTACCTTTCTCTTTGTGCAGGGGGTCAAAAAGCAGCTCTGGGAACAGTCCATCAACACGATCATGGAGAGTACACAGCAGGGATGCGGCACACTGAAAGTTCAGCTGGAGAAAAATTATGAGTCCATGGACACCATAGCCGGTTACCTGAAAGAATACAAAAGGGAGCAGACAAAAGAACTGGCTGAAGTTATAGGGAATTACAGTGAGATAGAAGACGGGGTACAACTGTATCTGTCTGACGGCACCTGCCTCCCTGAAGGGTCGGGGAAGGATGAGAGCGTGGAGACAGAGCTTAAGGACACGGATATGGCTTCCGGAATTCTGGACCCTCATATCAGCAGTGTTACCGGTGTCAATGTCTTTGAACTGTTTGTCCGGGTAAGCCTTCAGGATGGCACCACGGGATATCTTGTAAAGCAGTATGAGGTGGAGAGTATCATAGACAGCTTCAGTCTGTCCTTCTACAACAACGCCGGTTTTTCTTATATTGTCAATACACAGGGGGATGTGCTCATACGATCTCCTCACCCGAACAGCAACAAGACCGTGCAGAATCTGTTTGACATGCTCCCCGTGTCCAAAAATGAGGAGGACAGTATTGCCAAGTTCAGGCAGTCTCTGGGGGAACGCCGCACCGGATGGGCGGTATTTTACTATCAGGGGGAGGACACGGTTTTCAGCTATACACCTCTGAAACTGAATACAGACTGGTATCTGATCTCCATTATACCAAAGCATGTGGTGGACGCCCAGACCAATGTTATCCTGATGCGCTCCATGGTGCTGATCATAAGCATACTGGCCGGGATTTTCCTTTTGGTGGCATTTTATCTGCGGCATCTGAACAAGGCAAACAAAAGGCTGAGAAGCCAGGCCAATTACATCGGACATCTGTACAATGCCATTCCCGAGGGTGTTGCGCTTATGACCGTGGAGAAGCCCTATCACCTGATGTCCCTTAACCGGGAAGGGCTGCGGCTTTTGGCTTACCCTGACAATGCGCCCAATAATGCACCGAAAGGTATCAGCCTTCGGGAGATCATCCATCCGGATGAGTATGAGCAGGTCATCATGCCCGCAGAAGAATCTGAGGGCAGAGACAACAAGCATATCTTTGAAAACAGAGTGCTGAAAAAGGACGGCAGCTACTTCTGGGCCGGTGGAATCGTGGAGAGAACCCTGGATGAAAATGAAAATCCCATTCTGATCGCAACGTTTCACGATGTAACGGATGAAAAGCTGAGGGCAGAGGCGGAGGAGAGGGAAAAACTTCAGGAACGCCTGACTCTTGTGGGTGCAATCTCCAATGCCTATCCTGTGATCATCCGGATCAATCTTACCCGGGACACGCTTGGTTTTGTGTATATAGACCCGGCGCTGAAGCTAAATATCGGAAAACAGAAAACATACAGTGAGCTTTTTGAAGATATGCTGCCCACCATACATGAGGAGAGTCTGAACGATTATATCAAGCGGTTTGCCCTTAAGAACTTAAGAGGGATACTGGAGGAGAAAAAGGAGATATTCTTAGAAGCCAGGCAGAGGCTTACGGATGAGGTCTACCACTGGACATCCACACAGATCATCCATGTGGATAATCCCTATTCGGAGGATAAGCTGGCAATCCTCATCTCCCGCCGGATCGACGAGCAGCGTCATGAGGAGGAACAGCAGCGCCAGGCACTGCAGAGCGCCCTTGACAATGCCATGGCTGCCAGCAGGGCAAAAAGTCAGTTTCTGTCCAATATGAGCCATGATATCCGGACACCTATGAACGCCATTGTTGGTATGGCCGCCATCGCTGCAGCCCATCTAAATGACAGGGACCGGGTTGCGGAGTGTCTGAAAAAAATAGGATTGTCCAGCAAGCATCTGCTCAGTCTGATCAATGACGTGCTGGATATGTCAAAGATAGAGAGCGGAAAGCTTTCTCTGAGATATGAGCCTTTTGACTTTGCTGAGCTTTTATCAGAACTGACAGAGCTTTTAAAACCCCAGGCGGATGCCGGCCGGCTGACCATGGAAGTAAGCCTTACGAAGCTGAAAAATGAGAAGGTCATAGGGGATCCCCTGCGGGTCCAGCAGGTATGTATCAATATTCTCTCCAATGCCATAAAATATACGCCTGCAGGGGGAAGTATCCATGTAACCGTGACACAGAAGGCCGGGGCCCGCAAGGGGTATCTGAATTATGTGTTCTGCTGTTCCGATACAGGAATCGGCATGAAGGAGGAGTTCATAGAACGACTTTTCCAGCCTTTTGAGCGTGCCCAGGATTCCACAAGCAGCAAGGTTACGGGAACCGGGCTTGGAATGGCGATCACAAAGAACGTGGTGGATCTCATGAATGGCAGCATCCGGGTTGAGAGTACACCGGGGAAAGGCTCCGTATTTACGGTGACACTTCCCTTAAAACTCCAGGAGGACGGGGAGGAGGAAGTACCCCGGGAATGGATTGGCGTGCGCTGCCTTATGGTGGATGACGACAGGATGATCTGTGAAAACGCGGCGGAACTTCTGGATGACATGGGACTTCGTGCTGAATTTGTCACGGACGGGCACACTGCGGTGCACTATGTGCTGCAGGCGGAGAAGTCGGCAGATCCCTATGGCCTGGTGATCGTGGATTGGAAGATGCCGGATATGGACGGCGTTGAGGTTACCCGCCGTATCCGGAAAGTCATAGGGGCAGACACACCGGTGATCGTGCTCACCGCCTATGACTGGTCTGAGATAGAGCGCGAGGCCAGAGAGGCCGGTGTCACGGCATTCCTGGCAAAACCCTTTTACCATGCAAAGCTGTGCGGCCTTCTCGGAGAACTGAGCGGGGAAAAACCGCAGCAGGAGATCAGGCGTCCCGCGCTTTCCGTGGATTACGCAGATAAGAGGATTCTGCTTGTGGAGGACAATGAGATCAACAGGGAGATTGCCCGCGAACTGATCGGGGAATCAGGAGCTGTCATAGAGGAGGCGTGTGACGGTGAGGAAGCGGTGCAGATGGTGGCTGATTCCAAGGAAGGGTATTATGACATGATACTGATGGATATCCAGATGCCGCGGATGGACGGCTATGAGGCCACAAAGGCCATACGCAGGATGAACCGTGCGGATGCCATAAAGATACCCATCATAGCCATGACAGCCAATGCCTTTGCCGAAGACGCACAGGCTGCTGCCCAGGCAGGTATGAATGCCCATTTTGCAAAGCCCATAGATATTGAGGCACTGGATAAGCTGCTGTATCAGTATCTGGGGGAGGAAGACTGAAAACCGGATGTACAGTCTGTAGGGGTGCATGCCTGTATACGCACGGTATGAAAAAAGGAGAGCCTGCTGTCCGTGGTACGGAAGAAGGGATTCTCCTTTTTTCATTGCAGCTCAAAGTTACGGTCTTTCCGGCATTTTAAAATCCGCAAGGGCGGTGTTCAGAAAACGATTGAAGGGCTGCATCTGTGTAAACACCCGGGCTGCCAGTTCTGTAAACTTCTCTCCGGAGCACAGAAGCGCGTCGCTGATTGGATATTCCAGATACCAGCTTTTGTATTTCAGGTATTGGGCCTGGGGATGTGTCTTGTCGTAACCGGCCGGTACATTTTTCAGTGAAGTGCCGAGGACGGTGAAGGATTCTGCAAAGGCGGGAGCCGTGATCACAGCCTCCCACTGGTCAGGGTGTTCTGCTATGTAATCTCTTACCATGGCAGTGGCGTCCTTGAACATGTCAGCGAACAGTCCGCCGCCTAAAAAAGACCTTCCGCCGGGTTTTATCATAAGGTAATATCCCACCGGAACCGGCAGTTTGCCCATAGGGCCTATATGGGCCCGGAAGGCAGTATTGTAAGGGGATTTGTCATGGCTGAAACGGGTATCCCTGGTAAGCCTGAACGTCAGGTCCTTCGGTTCAAGGTGCAGAATGCTGCTGTCAGTCTCGCCAAGCCGGAAAATGAGTTCCCGGATCAGTGCCTCGAACCCGGCACTTGCGGTTTTGTATTCCTCCTTGTGGGCGTGGTACCATTCACGGCTGTTATTTTGTTCCAGATGTGTGAGATAATCAAGAATACAGGTGATGTCCATCTATGCTTCCTCCCTTTCACTGTTATTGACTATGGATATCTGTGTGGATCTGAGAAAATCCCGGATGAAGCGCTTTGCATGGTCCGGCGATCTGTAAGCCTTCCAGAAGCGGAACCTGTCCGCCAGGCCGTCGATGTCCTCCATGGCATTTTTTACATCCACAAGTGTCTCCTGCGGGATTTCCTCGGAGGAGGTATATTCGGTCCTGGAGGGATTGAGGCGGTGGTTTTGAATGGCATAGCTGACCCTGTCTTTGCAGCGGCATGTTCCATGTCCGTATTCTCCGCAGTATTCTTCCAGAAAATCAGCCATTTTCCGGCGTACCCGTCTGAGCCTCTGCCGGTAAGCCTCAGGGGTGATGCCCAGAATCTCCCCCGCAATACGGCTGTCCGCTTTGAACATGGTGCCCAGGATAAAGATACAGCGGCTTTCCGTGTCAAGGCACTGCAGCATGACATTGGTACAGGACATTTTCAGTTCCTCAGCCAGCACGGCTTTTTCCATGTCCTGGGTCAGGTCGGGGATATCCCGGGCGCTGCCGTTTTCAATATCATAGCCGTAGAACTCAAAGCTTAAAGGGTGGCGGGCAAACATGCTATTTTTATAGTTTTTCAAATGATTGGACGCAATAGAAAAGACCCATGTGGTGAAGGAACTCTCTTTCCGGAAGGAGGAGAGATGGGTGATGACCTTCAGCAGTATTTCCTGGGCGGCATCCTCGGCGTCGGGAAAGCTTCCCAGCATCCTGAGGGAAAGGTTGAATACCAGGTCCTGTACGCTTAACAGAATGGTTTCCAGGGATTTCTCATCACCGGCGGTTGCTTTCTCGATCAGCAGTGGCAGTTCTTCGTTATTTTTTATGTTCATATTTTTTACCTCCTATATAGTTAGACAGGGGACGGAAGGTTTTGTGACAGGGAAAGTGAAAAAAATTATACTTCATGATCATTTACCATGATAGGGGATGCCATGAAAAAAAGCAATAAGAGGCTGTGCAGGCGCAGCGCTTGAAATGCAGAGTTTACAATGATTTGAATAAGTGTTAAGATAAAGCCAACAGGCAAAAGAGACAAACAGCAGGAGGACTGCTGTAATGAGAGGATTGGATAAATGGGAAAGAAAATAGATGCAGCTCAGACAGTAAAAGAATTCTGTAATGCCTGGTTTGCGCTGGGGGAGCCTTTAAGGGCGGCGGAATTTTTGGACAGTGACGTGCGCTTTGTGGGAGCCGGTGACAGAGAATATGCTCACGGAAAACAGGAAATGCTGGATTATATCCGCAGAGATACCGGGAAAGCAGAGCATGCTTTTTATCCGGCAGTTACTGTCATATATGAGCAGCCCTTGAGTGATGTGCTCTTAAGCCTTTTCTGTAGGCTGGAGCTGAAAAGTGAAGTATATGCCTGGCAGATGGGAGGATATTTTACACTGGAACGTAAGGAGGAACAGTGGAAGATTCGGAATATCTGCCTCTCAGATACAGGAGGAAGCCATGAGGAACTTCTGCACATCTATAATAATATTCCGGGTGCGGTGTTCCGCTGCAGGTTTGACGAATTCTTTTCCGTCATTGAAGCGAATGACGGTCTTTTTGAGTTCCTGGGCTATACCAGGCAGGAATTTGCCGCTATGGGCAACAGGATGTCTTCTGTTATTTATCCCGATGATCTGGAAATTATGGCCGGAAAGCTGAGAGAACAGTTGAAGTACGGCAGTACCATACATAATGAAAACCGTCTGATCTGTAAGGACGGTTCTGTCAAATGGATTTCCATTAAGGCCCAGCTCATCACTGAAAAGTCAGGGGAGCAGTATTTTTACTGTGTATTTGTGGACATCACAGAGGAAAAGCAGAACCAGGAAAGGTCCAGGGAATTGTTTGAAAAGGAGATGGCTTATTTTGCAGAGCTGTCATCCTCCGAGAAAAATTTCCGCGGCCGGATGAATGTGACAAAAAACTGTGTGGAGAGTTATGTGTCGGCCCTGGATGATGCCATCACCCATGTGGGAGCCACCTTTGAGGAGACCGTGCAGAATATGGCCCAGTCTGCCGTGGACTGGCAGTACGGCGAAAAGATCAGCAGTGCCCTTGACAGAGAGAAAGTGCTGGCTGACTACAGTGCGGGAAAGGTGGATTACAAATTTGAATTTCTGAGGAGAAGAAAAGACGGAAGCGTGTTCTGGAGCAATACCAGCTTCCGCTCCTACCTGAATCCCCAGTCCGGTGATATCATTGTCTTTTTTTATACGTTTGACGTGACAGAGCAGAAGATGCAGGAACAGCTTCTGAAAAAGATAACAGATCTCGGTTTTGAACTCATCGCGGACATTGATCTGCGCCGTGACCGGTATCATCTGATCTCCTTTGATGAACGGGCATACGGAATACTTCCCAGGAACGGGTATTTTCAGGCGGAAGTAAAGGAAATGGCAGAGCAGGTGATGGAGGAGGAAGTCAGCAGATATTATCTGGAGCATTTGGAATACAGCTATATGGAGGAGCAGCTTGAGGAGAACGAATCCTACTCCTTTATTGTGGAGATGAAAAATGAAGCCGGGGAACAGCGGGTCAAGCGCTGTGAGGTCTTCTATATAGACAGGGAACTGGGGCGGGCGTGTCTGGCCAGAACAGATGTGACAGACGTGGTGCGCCAGGAGCAGCGGCAGAAGGAGGAGATGGCGGCAGCCCTGGTTGCCGCGGAGCAGGCAAATGCGGCCAAGTCGGATTTTCTCTCCCGTATGAGCCACGAGATCCGCACACCCATGAATGCCATCATCGGCATGAGCACCATTGCGGCCCAGTCCATAGGGGATGATGAGCAGGTGGCAGACTGCATTGCCAAGATCGGCATATCGTCCCGGTTCCTTCTGTCCCTGATCAATGATATTCTGGATATGAGCCGAATCGAGAGCGGCAAGATGCTGCTGAAAAATGAGAAGATACCCACAGAGGAATTTCTAAACGGGATCAACTCCATCTGCCATGCCCAGGCAGCCGCCAAGGGCGTGGATTACGAGTGTATTGTGGACCCGGTGCTGGACGACTATTACATGGGAGATGCCATGAAGCTGCAGCAGGTGCTCATCAATATCCTTTCCAATGCCATTAAATTTACCGGAGAGGGCGGAAAAGTGACCTTTTCGGCGGCCCAGATGCGCAGGACGAAAAACGATGCGGTCCTCCGCTTTGTCATCAATGACACCGGAGTGGGGATGAATGAGGAATTTATTCCCCATATATTTGAACCATTTTCCCAGGAGAGTACAGGGACGACTGCCCTTTACGGAGGGACAGGGCTTGGGCTTGCCATATCCAAAAACATTGTGGATATGATGGACGGGCGTATCATAATCCGTTCTATCAAAGGAATCGGCTCTGAATTTACAGTGGATGTGAAACTCGGAATCACAGAGGAGGAGAAACTGCATCACAACCAGAGGAAGCAGAACTACAATTTCTCCCACCTCAAAACTCTGGTTGTGGATGACGACGTGGCAGTCTGTGAGAGCGCCATGGTCACCCTGAAGGAAATGGGAATATCTGCGGAGTGGGCGGACAGCGGCTTAAAGGCAGTGAACCGGGTAAAGAACCTGTGGAATGAGGGAAAATATTTTGACATGATACTCATAGACTGGAAAATGCCGGAGATGGACGGGATTGAGACAGCCCGGCGTATCCGCAGCATTGTAGGGCCTGAGGTGACAATCATCATTATGACGGCATATGACTGGAGTTCCATTGAACATGAGGCAAAGATGGCCGGTGTGAATCTGCTCATCAGCAAGCCCATGTTCAAATCCTCCCTGATCTCTGCGTTCTCCAGGGCACTGGGGAAAAAGGAGGAGGAGAAGGAAGAGAAAAAAGAAGCGGACATGGACTATGATTTCACAGGGAAGCGTGTACTTCTGGCAGAGGACCATCCTCTGAACACAGAGATTGCGGTTATGCTGCTGGAGGGGAAGGGCTTTACTGTGGACACTGCGGAGAATGGCCTGCGTGCTCTGGAGTTGTTCAGCAAATCCGAAAAAGGGTATTATGATGCCATTTTGATGGATATCCGGATGCCCCTCATGGACGGCCTGACGACAGCTACCAATATCCGCCATCTCAGCAATACGGATGCCAGGACCATTCCGATCATTGCCATGACAGCCAATGCCTTTGACGATGATATTGAGAAGAGCAAGGCTGCCGGCATGAATGCCCATCTGGCAAAACCCATAGACCCGGCAAGGCTTTTTCAGACCTTGTATGACTTTATCTTCAGAAAGGAAGAATAGGGGGCACATATTTTTGGAAATCTGCCCGGCCAGTTTGCAGGCAGAAGGGGTTTATGGTAAAATAATCCATTGAGGTGAAGAATTATGTTGCTTGAAAGTGGAATTTACAGACTGGTTTATGAATATTATGAAGCCAGGATCCTTTTTGGATATTATAGATACGGGGAGAGCCTGCCGTCCATCAACAGAATCTGTGATGTTTTCCAGATGGCTCCCGCGACGGTGAGAAACGCGCTCACTTTGCTTGAAAAGAAGGGATTGATCCGGGTAGATGCCAGAAAAACGGCGAAAGTCATTTACAGGACCACCCCGGAGGAGCTTAGGAAAAATGCGGTGAAGTATTTCGCTCCAAGGGAGGCAGGTATCCAGGAGCTGTGTGAATCAGGGAAACTCCTGTTAGAGCCTCTCTGGCAGGAGGGTGTCCGTAAATGCGGCGAAAAGGAGTGGCAGTGGTTTATGGATGCGCTTTCATCCCCCTTAAGCGGCGCGGTGTCCATGCCGGTGAAATTTTATTATCTGGTGCTTCACGGCATGGGCAATGGGATGGCCCTGAATTTCTACTGGGAGATCATTGGCTATGTACGATTCCCCTATCTGGTGAACCGGGAAGAAAAAGAAGCGGCGCGCTATACCGGTACGGAGAATAACAGGGAACAGGTGGTGACCTGGCTGCATGAACAGTACGCTGCGTTTTATTTTGACGCGGTGAAGGATATCAAGGCGTTTCTGCGGCAGCATGAAAAGGCGGTATTTCCGGAAGGGGCAGAGCAGGTCCCCTTTTATTGCAGTATCTACAGACAGCGGCCGCAGCTCTGCTATACCATGGTGTCTCTGGTGATCAGGGATATCAACCGGGGTGTGTATACTGCGGGGGATTATCTGCCGTCTCTGCCTAAGATGGCGGAGATATACGACGTATCTGTCAGCACGGTGCGCCGTACTTTAAGCCTTCTGAACAGTCTGGGACTGACAAAATCCTATCAGGGAAAAGGAACACAGATCTGCAAAATCGTACGGTCCATGGACTTTTCCAGACCGGAGATCAGGGAAAGTATGCGTCTGTATCTGGAAAGCCTGCAGATACTGGCTCTCACCATACGCCGAATCTCTTATTATACGCTGCAGCATACCAGCGAGGAGGACAGACGCTGGCTGGAGGAGGCGTTTGTCAAGATGCAGAGGAAGGGAAAGAGCTTTTATTCCTTTGAAACATGCCTGTTTTTCATTGAGGAAAAGTGTCCTCTCTCCATTGTGCGGGAGTGTTACGGGAAAATGAGAGAGATGCTTGCCTGGGGATATCCCTTCACCATGCTGAGGCTGCAGGAGCGTTCCCTGCATGAGGAATATGAAGAACGGATCCAGAGGGCTGCCGAAGAACTGGTCAGAAAGGATTATGAAGCGTTTTCCCTGGAATGGGAATCCCTTTTAAAGCATGAGGAGGAAATTATGCGTTTCAGGCTGGAAAGACACCTGACGGCAGAAAAAGAGGAATGATCCGGAATGGAAAGCAGAGGGCAGATGAAAGTTTTCATCTGCCCTCTGCTTTTGTATACAAAGATTCGGGAGCTTATGGTTCCGGCTGACAGATCAAAGTCTTAAGCAAAGTGCGGATATTCTGAAAGGAATCTTTTTTTACTTTTACGGAGATGGTGGCTTCTTTGATCAGTCTTGCCCTGGCAAGCAGTTCTTTTACTGCCGTATCCGTTGTCTGGTCAAGGCCGGCATTTTGATTGGCTTTGATAAAAGCCTCCGTATCACTGAGTTCTACGGGAGATTCAGCCACGGCGCCTGCAAACAGCCGTGTATCCCTTGTCTCCGGATGAAAGGCGCCCGCAAAATGGACAGTAGGAAAATCAACAGAGCCTCTTATGCTTATCTTTTCAAAGCTGCTTCGGTATCCCTTCCGGGGGAAGGGGAGAAAGAAACCTTCAAGAAGAAAATCCGGCCTTTCCGTGGTTCCGTTTCTGACGGTATGGTCATGAATGAAAGTCTCTATGGGAACCTGCTGTTTTTCCCCATTTTTAATCATCCGGGCCTGAGCCTCATAGAGGAGCAGAACAGGAGCCAGGTCCGAGTAATAAAGGGCGCGGCACACAGGCGAGTTGGGAATCTGGTGGCACAGGGTTCCCCCTGTCTTAAAGCATTTTTCTATGCTGCTTCTCCAGCAGGCAGACTGGTTAAAATAAAGACAGCGCCTGTCCTGAAGGATATTTCCCCCTATGGTTCCCATATTTCTTATCTGCGGGGATGCCGTGACGCTGAGAGCCCGGGCAAGAGCGGGATAGGTACCGCAGAGGGCAGCGTTTTCCAAAAGCCCGCTTATGGTGACGGCAGCACCCAGAAACCAGCCCTCGGATGTCTTCTGCACGGCACAGAGGTCCGGAATGTGGGTGATATCCATATAGCTTCCGGAGGGCTTTAAGTCATTTTTTACAAGCGGCATAAGATCGGTTCCGCCGGCAAGGATGACAGGGGATTCTGAAGAGAGGCAGGACAGCGCATCTTTCAATGTCTTCGGTTTATAATACATGGTCATCGCTCCTTACTTTTTGTTTGGTTTTATGAAAAAAAATTCAGACAGTGGTATTTTATTGATCTCTCTGCCGGATGCCTGGGATACGGCATCTGCGATGGCAGGTGCTACGGGTACGGTGGTCAGCTCGCCTACACTTTTGGCGCCGAGAGGGCCGGTGGGTTCAAAATTTTCTATATATTCTCCGTGGATTTCAGGCATATCGCATATGAGGGGGACCCGGTATGTCAATAGGTCTGAAGAGATCACCTTGCCTGCATGGCGGCTGTGTTCCAAAGCCTCTGTCAGAGCGTAGCCCACACCCTGTGCCACACCGCCCTCAATCTGGCCGATGACTGTGAGGGGATTAATGGGGGTGCCCACATCCACCACCTCGATCACGTGCCGCAGGATAATGCTGTTGGTCTTCTTTTCGTATTCCGCTTTTACCATACAGACAGCAAAGGGATTGGGACTTTCTTTTGCTTTATAGCTGGAGTTTCCGATGATCACGGCTCCTTTTATACCGAATACTACCTGATGGGCAGCCTCCTCTAAGGTCAGACACAGATTTTCGGAAGGAATATGGAATTTTTTATCCTCCCCGAACGTAATATCTGCGCTGTCATAACAGTCTGATAAAGCATCCGTCAGTTTTTGGATCACGTCCTGACAGGCCAGCACTACAGCATTTCCGCTTACATACGTCTGGGAACTGCCGAAGGTTCCTGTATCGTAAGAGGTAATGCCTGTATCAGCCGCTGTGATCTTAACATGGGAAAGGGGAATGCCCAGACACTCCGCGGCAATCTGGGAAAGCATGGTTTCACTGCCCTGTCCGATATCGGCAGAACCGGTTATCAGGCGGATGCCGCCGTCATCGCTTACCAGTATGACGGCAGAGCTCATACCCTCCTTGGAGGAGGGGCCGGAGCCATGGCAGGCAAAGGATACGCCCCATGCCTGCCGGATATCCTCATTATCTGCCAGACCTTCTTTTTCGTCGATCTCCCGCCGGATCTCCTGGCAGCGGCGGGCACATTTTTCAATGCCGCAGCTTGTGACAGCGGAGGCAGCGGCGGGGAACTTCTCACCGGTCTTGACGTGGTTGCGCAGCCGGAAATCCACAGGATCCAGGTGCAGCTTTCTGGCGATCCGGCTCATCATCAGCTCCCGCCCGAAGGTGAGCTGTGAATTGCCATACCCCCTAAAGGCGCCTGCAGTGGGGCCGTTGGTAGCTACAGTGTACCCGTTAAAGAGGTAGTTGGGAATCCTGTACTGGAATTTTCTGCTGGCTGCAGCCACAATAGTGGGAGTGTGGGTGGTGTAAGGGCCTGCGTTCAGATAAAACTCTGTCTGGAAAGCAGTCAAAATCCCTTGTTTTGTCACACCGAATTTTAAATGTGTCTGCATCTCGTGGCGGACAACAGAGGCGTACATCTCTTCCTCCCTGGTGTTAATGAGTTTTACCGGCCTTCGTATCTTTTTTGACAGCAGGGCAGCGGCTGGCTGGTTATGGAGCTGCTGCCTGGCGCCGAAGCCTCCGCCCATAACAGGCTTCACAATACGGATGTCATTTTCTTCCATCTGAAACAGTTCTGCCAGGATCCTGCGTTCCTGGTAAGGGGTCTGGGAGTTGCTCCAGATATTTAATGTCCTGCCGTCGGAAAAATCACAGATACAGGAGGTAGGTTCCATAGCCACATGCTGTGTGGCCGGAGTGTGGAAGTCATCCTCAAAAATATAGTCAGCCTCTTCAAAGCCTTTTTGGGTATCGCCCATACAGGCTTCTCTTACGGCCAGGATATTGTTTTTGGAGATATGAGGCTGGATGGGGGCAGCATCCTTCCTTAAAGCGTCCTTTATGGTATGTACGGAAGGCAGAATGGTGTAGCTGATCTGCACAGCTTTCGCTGCTTTTAAAAGCGCTTGGGGCGTACGGGCTGCAATCGCCAGGATACGGTCTCCTACACAGAGGGGATGCGTGGTGAGTACCTTCTCATCCTTCATAAGCAGCGGGGACGGAGGAGTTCCGGAGCAGTTATAAAAGGTATCGGGAACCTCCCACGGAAGAAGGGCCCCTATGTATCCTTCGGTTTTTTCCGCTTCCGTCAGATCAATGTGTGTTACCTGTGCGTGGGCGTGAGGGCTTCGGATGATCATGCCGTAAACCATTTTGGGCAGGGAAAGATCATCGGTATAAAGAGCTTTTCCGGTAACTTTTGCGGCAGATTCGTGTCTTGGGATTTTGTGTGCTGCGATTTTATATGGATTCATGGGATACCTCCTCTAATTTCCGGGCTGCATTTTTTACGGCTGCCTCAATTTTGGTATAGCCGGTGCATCTGCATATATTTCCGGAGAGCGCACTCCGAATCTGGGAAGTATCAGGGTTTGGAACCTGATCCAAAAGCGCTTTTGTGGACATGATCATGCCCGGTGTGCAGAATCCGCACTGTACAGCACCTTCCTCTATGTAAGCCTGCTGAATGGGATGAAGTTTTTCCGGTGATTCCAGGCCCTCAATGGTTTCAATTACCCCATTGTCTGCCTGCAGCGCCAGTATACAGCAGGAATTTACAGCCTTGTGGTTTAAAAGCACGGTACAGGCTCCGCACTGTTCGCAGCCGCATCCCTGTTTGGTGCCCGTAAGCCCTGCTTTTTCACGGATGACATCGAGAAGCGTGTCTTCCTCCGTGACGGAAAAAACCATGGTTTCCCGGTTGATGGTGAGAGTAATAGTAAAATAATTCATAGAACGGATACCTCCTGCTTTTTTATTTCTATTATGGAATATATTTGTTGAAGTTTTGTTAAAAAAGTGTTGTTGACTAATCGCCTCTGTCTGCCTATGATAAATAAAAGAAGTGTGCAAAACAAAAAGGGAGAGGATGGCATGGAGAAAGTAGAAGTTTTTCTTTTAGGACCCCCCAGAGTTTATATAAATAAGAAAAGATATTTGTTTCCTTATGGAAGAGCTGAGGGCATGTTTTATTATCTGGTCACCAAAGGGTATGAAAATAAGCAGATTTTGGAAGACATCTTTTGGGGAGACAAATATGACGAAGAAAAGGCCAACAGAAACTACAGAAATGCCCTTTATCATATCAGAAAAGCCTTTGGGAAGGATTTTCTGATCACAGACGGAAGGCAGCAGCTTAAGATCAACCCGGAGGCGGATCTGTGGATCGATCTGGAAGAGATGAAAGGGAATCTTGAAATCCTTTCCGGTAAGGAAAATTTCTGGTATTTGGATCATTTTGAAGTAAAAGAGAGCAGCCAGTTTGAAAGTTTTATACGTCAGAAAAGAGTTGAGACTGCAGAGAAAATTTATTCCCTGGCAGAAGAGGAATTGGGCGGAGAGAAATGCAGATTGGATTTGTGTGAGGAGATATGCAAAAATCTCATTTCCATGGATGAGTTCTGCGAAAAATACTATCAGCTTCTCATGAGATTATACGAAAAAGAAGGCCAGGAAAACCGTGCGGAAATGGTTTACCGGGAGCTTAAGTATATATTGGAACAGGAGCTGGATGAGGTGCCCGGAGAGGAGATAACAAGGCTGTGGCAGAAAATCAGCAGCGCAAAAGAGAGGAAAAGTGTACCCGAGGGAGAAAAGCCGAGGTTATACAAGCAGGAAATCCAGTCAGAAATATGTGAAACCCTGCTTAAATGGATATCCATGTTCTGTGACAGGGCGGAATACAGAAAATTAAAATATTTTTCCAATATTGAGGAAGACCTGTTTGTGGAGGGAATCGAATCTCTTGTCCGCCGGGGTATCATTCAGGAGGAGGAGGAGTCCGGCAGAATTTATTATTCCTTTCCGCTTGAGGAGGAGAGGAAAAGGGTATATGAAAGCCTCAGCCTGACAAAGAGAAAGAGTCTCCACAGACTCATGGCGAAGAGGTTTGAAAAGCAGTTTTTTCTGGGGAAAAATGAGGATATTCTGCCTAAGATCAGCTACCACTATTTTAAGAGCCAGGACAGAGAAAAATCAGATTTTTACCTGAAAGAATATCTGAGCAGATATCTGACGATCGCCCACCAGTATTTTCCGGTGCTGCACAATTATGATGTGATGTATAATACGGAAACCTACCTCAATAATAAAAAGCAGATTGCATTCATCTATGAACAGATGGAAAAATATGTGGAAGCATATAAAGAGTCTGTCAACCCGGAGAGCTTTGAAAAGGACCGGCTGGAGCTTTATCTGACCATGTTGGTGCAGTCTTACGTGAAGATACCGGACTACGAAAGATCCTGGGAATACATCAGGCTGCTGGAGGAGCTGCAGGGCATAACAGAAGAGATTCTGAAGCAGAAGGCATTTATCTGTATGGATACTTACCAGGCAGACGAACTGCTTTGTCTGAGTCGTGAGGGTGTGAATCGGGCGGCTGATACATCTGCGGAACAGGGATTCTGGAAGCGGCTTTTGGGAATTGGCTATATCCTTAAAGGGGAAATGGAAAAAGGCCGTCAGGAGCTGCTTCAGGCAGCAGAGATATTCCTGAGTAAAGAGTGGGCAGAGGAATGGGGGGCCAATGCTGCGGTGGCATACAGCTGGCTTGGGGAGATCGGCAGGCTTACAAAGGATTATGACAGTGCCATGGAATACTATAGAAAATCTCTGGATATCAACGCCAATGTCCATAATATCAGCGGCAAGACCCTGCTCTACCTTCATATGGGGAAAGGACTGTTTGATACAGGAAATGACAAGATGGCGGAGCGGTATATAAAAGCCGCTGTGCAGAGCTTTGAACATCTCCACGTAATGTTTAAAAGAAGCAGTGCCTATTCCTATGAAGCGGTTCTGTTATTCAGAAAGGGAGACTTTGAGGGCGGGGCAGTGTACCTGGAAAAAGCCGGGCAGTCTGCTGTATACAGCAGGGACCCCTTTGAACGATGTCTCTACATCAGGATCATCAGTCTGATCACCAAGAGCAGCGCCTGTCCCTGCAGGTGCAGGAAGAGGCTGGAAGAAAACAGACAGGCATTTAGTGAAAAAGAAGAACAGGCAAAAATCCCATCCCTATGGGAAAGAAAATATCTTGACCAATTCTGCATTTTTTAAACAAAATTTAGATGAAAATATCTTATATTTTCAGAAAAACAGCACGGCAGTGCTGGCAGAATGGGAGAGAACACGATGGAGAAAATTATTTTGGATGGAAACAGCCTTACCTTGGACCAGATTTATGAGGTGGTATATGACGGGGCCTGTGTGGAAATCTCAGAGGAGGCTTTGAAACGGGCGGAAAAGGCAAAGCATGTCCTATACCGGATGGTGGACTCGGAAACGCCTGTTTACGGGACAAACAGAGGGGTAGGATGGAACAAGGACAGGAAAGTCTACAATGAGTATTTTGACCAGTATAATAAAAACCTTCTGCGTTCCCATTCTCTTTGCGTACCTCCGTATTGTACGGAGGAGGAAATACGGGCTGTCATGCTGATCCGCCTGAACACAGCTCTGTATGGCTGTGCAGGGCTTTCCACGGAGGTGCTGAAGCGCTACAGGGATTTCCTGAATAAGAGGATACATCCCCTGGTTCCCAGAAGGAGTTCTGTGGGGGAAGCTGACCTGGCGGTCAATGCCATGATCGGCATGTCCATGATCGGAGAAAATGATGTGCTCTATAAAGGCCGGCCCACAGACAGCCTGAAAGCCATGGAAACGGAGGGACTGAAGCCGCTGGTCCTCGGCCCGAAGGACGGTCTCGGAATCGTGTCCTCCAACTCTCAGGCGGCGGCCATGACAGCCCTTCTTCTGAAGGAGGTAAAAGAGCTGACAGCCAACTCCAATCTTATTTACTGTATTGGCCTGGAGGGATTGAACGGACAGATTCAGCAGCTTGACAAAAGTGTGACAGAGGCAAAGGGATTTCCGGAACAGACGGAATGCGCCCGGGAATGTCTGGCTATGCTGGAGGGCAGCTATCTCTTTGACGGCACAGAGGGCAAGGCTCTCCAGGACCCCTTAAGCTTCAGGGATTCGGCTTTTATAAACGGGTCCATACTGGAATGCATCAGACTGCTGGAGATGAGCCTTGAGCAGCATCTGAACCACTCGGATGACAATCCCTGTGTCCTTCCTGATGAGGGGCGGGTATCCGTGAGCTGTAATTTTGAGCCTCTGAATCTGGTGCTGAAGGCAGAGATGCTGAATATAGCCCTGAACCATATGTCAAAGGGTGCGTGCCACAGGATATTGAAGCTGGCTGACCCTGATTTTACAGGGCTTCCCCGGTTTTTATCTCCTGACGGGGGCAAGACGGTCATCGGATATTCCACGATCCAGAAGACGTTTACCTCTCTGGACACAGAGAACCGGTCTTTGGCAAATCCTTCTTCCATGGATTTCCTGGCATTGTCCGGGTATATTGAGGACCATGCTTCCAACGCGGTTCTGGCATTGGAAAAGTCCTTTCAGATCGTGGATAATCTGAGATATATTCTGGGAATGGAGCTGATGCACGCTGCCCAGGCTGTAGATCTCAGGAGAAATTATAAGCTGGGGAAATGTTCCGGAAAGGCATTCAGGGAGTACCGGAAGATCGTTCCGTTTCTGGATCGGGACAGGAAGCTGTCCGTGGATATTCAGAATTCTTACGAGGCGGTAAAAAATAATACACTGCTGAAGGCAGGAGGATGGCTATAGTCCTGTGAAGCGGCAGGGAAAACAGAAGGCAGGTGATGGATTCACCTGCCTTCTGCCTGTCTTAGATAACGTTGTATTCTTTCAGCAGATCTTCGATCACAGTGCCGGAGATCTTCCGCAGGGCTTTCTTTTCCACCAGCTTCATGATCCAGGGCACTTTCATCTCGATAGCTTTCTTACCGTCCAGCATTTTAGAAGTGGCATCCAGAAGCGCGCGTATATCATAGCAGGAGGCGTAGACTTCCGGAACACCCCGGTCCACATCCAGAAGAGTGTAGACCGCCTCCATGGCTGTCCGCACAGAGTATTCTGTGGTGAATACCGTATCTCTTACTGTATCCGCGAACTGGCCGATAAATGCGAAGTTCACACATCCTTCCGGTACTACCTTGGGTCTGTCACCTGCTGTTCTGGGCATGAAGAAGGCTGTGATATAGGGCATCATGCAGGGGATGCAGCGGGCGGAGTTAGCTGCCATATCCGGTATCTCCTCCACGGGAACGCCCAGATGGTACAGCCATTCCTCCGTGATCTCTCTTCCGGTACATTCCCGCATGGGCTTTTTCACATAATCCCCGGGAACATCCGTGAACAGGCCGTAGACCCAGACTACAAGCTGGTCTTTTGGCTGTTCTTTAAAATGGGGCTGGCGGTTCAGGGTATAGCTCATGAGCCAGGAGGAGTCCTTACAGGTCACAATGCCTCCGGTCACCACTTTGCCGCTGAAGGGGTCACGTTTGCAGACTTTTTGGATATAGGGCGGGATCCTGTCATCCAGTGTGGTGACTGTGGCGGATTCCCAGGTGGTTTTGTCTGTCTCGCTGCAGAACTTGTCGGGATTGCCGAAGGAGAGGTCCTGGGCCGCTATGTTCTTCCACAGTTCCCAGCATCCGCCGGGAGTGTCGTTTAACACAGGGGCATGGTCATCATCTCCCAGGCTGGAGTTCTCCGTGCAGCTTCCGTTGGTGACGAAGACCAGGTCGTCGTCCAGCAGGTCAATGCACTCCTCCTGCCCATTATGGATCATCAGAATTTTCCGGGCAGCCTTTTTCTCAGGAGTGATGTCAAAGATCACATTGGTCACTCTGGTGTCATACTGGAAGTGGACCCCGTGGGCTTCCAGATATTTTACCATGGGGAGGATCAGGGATTCATACTGGTTATACTTGGTAAACTTCAGGGCGGACAGGTCGGGAAGGCCGCCGATGTGATGGATGAAACGCTGGATATACAGCTTCATCTCCAGGGCGCTGTGCCAGTCCTCAAAGGCAAACATGGTTCTCCAGTAGAGCCAGAAGTTGGACTTGAAGAACTCCTCTGTAAAGACATCATTTATCTTTTTGTCGTACAGGTCTTCATCCTTTGTGAAGAAGAGCTGCATGATCTCCATGGCGGCTTTGTCACTGAGGGCGAATTTATTGTCTGTGTGGGCATCCTCACCTCTGTTCTCGGTGACACGCATGAGAGAGTAGTTTGGATCCTTTTTATTCAGCCAGTAGAATTCATCCAGCACAGACGCATCCTCTGTTTCCAGGGAAGGGATGGAGCGGAACAGGTCCCAGAGGCACTCAAAATGGTTTTCCATCTCACGGCCGCCCCGGATGATAAAACCTTTCTGGGCATCATGAATGCCGTCACAGGCGCCGCCGGGCAGGGACAACTCCTCCAGAATGTGGATGTGTTCCCCTTTCATCTGCCCGTCCCTCACCAGAAAGCAGGCGGCTGCCAGGGAAGCCAGTCCGGAACCGACCAGATATGCGGATTTACGGTCAACGCTCTCAGGCTTTACCGGGTGTGCGAATGCTTCATAATTTCCATTGCTGTAATACATATGAATACCTCCTTGTTTGATAGGAATCATTATTTGTTTTTTTATCTGTCTTTACTATAAACGGAGAGAGAAAAGAATGCTATAAACAGAAAATGCGCAGTGTCAAAAGTTTTGACACTGCGCATAAAGTGTATAAAAGATTAATGTTTTTTATCTGTCCGGAACCGTTCCAACGCCCCGGTGATGGTACCGTGGACTAAGAGGCTTAAGCGGTCGGTCATGGCCTCCGGCTTTTCCTTCATGCCGTTCTCGATCCATTCACAGACCAGACCCACAAAGGCGTATTTGTAAAAGTCCGCAATGAACTGTTTGTCCGCGTCCCGGACAGCCATATCCTCTGCTTTTTCCTCGATAACGCCCAGCAGGAGGCGGTACATCTGCTGAAAGAGAAAATGTTCCAGGTATTCCCGGCTGACAGAATGATATGTGTTCCTGACAAAATTCCGGTTGTTCAGTATATAGGAGAGGATTTGAAGAAAGCCTTCCTGCCAGGTGTCATATGTGGTCTTTTCCCCCAGCCGTTTTTCTGCCTCATTGATGTAGATCCATTCGATCAGGTCATAGATATCCTGAAAGTGGTAGTAAAAGGTCTGGCGGTTCACACCGCAGTCTTCCGAAATGTCCACCACGGTTATCTTTTCCAGGGGTTTTTGTTCCATCAGATGTTTCAGGGACTGGGCAAGGGCCCGCTTGGTAGTCTGCGACATATTCCGCTCCTTTCCTGCGTGTGTTTATCTTTCCAGAAGATATCTGTAAAATCCCGGGTAGGAGATATCCACACAGTCTGCCTGCAGGATCTCTGTCTCGCCCTTTGCCGCTATGCCGGCCACGGCAAAGGACATGGCGATCCGGTGGTCCAGATGGCTTTCAAGCACAGCTCCGTGAAGCGGCCGACCTCCCCGGATGATCATTCCGTCCTCTGTTCCTGTGACGTCAGCGCCCATTGCGCTTAGATGGTGTACCAGAATATCCAGACGGTTGGATTCCTTGACTTTCAGTTCCTGCGCGTCCCGGATGACGGTGCGGCCTTCCGCGAAGGCGGCCAGCACGGCAAGGACGGGAAGTTCATCGATAAGTGTGGGAATCTCAGCCCCCTCAATGACAGTACCTTTTAACGCGCTGTATCTGACCAGCAGATCTGCCACCGGCTCCCTGCCGTGTTCCCTCTTGTTCAGGATGGCAATGTCAGCGCCCATACGGCGGCATACGCCGAGGATGCCGTCTCTTGTGGGATTGATGCCCACATTTTTGATCAGCAGCTCGGAACCCGGCACCAAAAGGGCGGCAGCGATGAAATAAGCGGCGGAGGAGATGTCTCCCGGCACGGCAACGTCCTGTCCTGTAAGCTTCGGCTCCGGCTGTATGGTCACGGTGCAGTTCTCTGTTTTTATGTCCGCGCCGAAGCTTGCCAGCATACGCTCGGAATGGTCTCTGGAGACATAGGGTTCCGTGACGCTTGTCTCCTTATCCGCATACAGCCCTGCCAGAAGAACACAGGATTTTACCTGAGCCGAGGCCACAGGGGATTCGTAATGGATGCCCTGCAGCCGGCTGCCACGGATCGCAAGGGGAGCACAGCCGTTTTCCCGAAGACTTTTAACATCCGCGCCCATCATGGAGAGGGGAGTGATGATCCGTTTCATGGGGCGCCTGCAGATGGAGGCGTCTCCGGTCAGTGTGCTCTCAAAGGACTGTCCGGCCAGTATGCCGGAGATGAGTCTTGCCGTGGTTCCGCTGTTGCCCACGTCCAGAATATCTGTCGGCGCATGGAGGCCGTGGAGACCGTTTCCGTGCACCAGGATCTCTTCCGGGAATTCTTCAATGGAGATGCCCATTTTCCGGAAGCAGGCAATGGTGGAGAGGCAGTCCGCCCCTCTTAAAAAATTGGTGATCCTTGTGGTTCCCCGGGAGATGGCTCCCAGCATAACTGCGCGGTGGGAGATGGATTTATCTCCGGGTATGGTAACTTCGCCTTTTAAGGCTTCTGTCTTTCTGAATTTCATGGATGGCTCCTAACGTTCATATATGATGTAGTTCCGTTTTCCAAGCTGTTCTGCAGCTTCTTTCTGGGCGTCCTGATCATAGAAGTCGATCTTTAATACACCCTCGTCGAATTCACGGTTATGGATAATGCCGATATTTTTTATACTGATATTATTCATGGACAGGATGGTAGCGATGGTGGCAATGGCACCTGTCTCATCAATGATATCGCAGTAGAGGGCATACTCTTTCTTGATCGGGCCGCTGGAGGTGTCGCTTATGGAATCCCTGTACTCCCTGGAATCCTGAAACATCTGATACAGGCCTTCCCCGTCCCGCTGGTCCACCAGATATTTTGCCTGTACGATCAGGCGGATGAACTCATCCAGGACCTGGGAAATGTTATCCGGGTTTTCCATGCAGATCTGCTGCCACATATGGGGGGAGGAGGAAGCAATCCTGGTAATGTCCTTAAATCCCCCCGCGGCAATGGACTTCATATGTTCGGATGGGGAATCCAGTTTATTCACCAGATTCACAAGGGCAGCTGCCACCACATGAGGGAGATGGCTGACCGCGGCGGTAATGTAGTCATGCTCCTCCCAGGTCAGTATCATAGGCAGGGCGCCGATGGAAGTCACAAGCTCTGTGTAGACCCCTATCTTATCAAGCCCTACCTCCTCGGAAGGAGTAAGGATATAGTAAGCATTTTCAATCAGATGGTCTGTGGAGTGCTCATAGCCGGTCTTCTCGCTTCCCGCCATGGGGTGTCCGCCGATAAAATTGGGGGCCATGGAGAGCGCGGTGATCTCCTTATGTATCTCACCTTTCACACTTCCCACATCAGTCAGAATGCAGCCCGGCCTTATGATCTGCTTCAGCCAGGGGAGACATTCTATATTATAGTCCACGGTGGCGCATAGGAAAATGATATCACAGAGGGCGAATTTGGAATCATGCTCATCACAGGCAATATCCACAATACCGTCAAAGACGGCGTCCTCCAAAGTGTCCCTGGTCCGGTTGTAGGCCAGAATCTGGTATTCCGGATGAAATTTCCGGATGGCTTTGGCTATGGAACCGCCGATCAAACCGAGACCAATAAAGCCAATCGTAGTTGTTTCCATTGAAATATGCTCCTTCTTCTTATTGTGACAACAGAAAACCTGCAGCGAAGCTTCTGTCGTTAATAAACAGCGGGTTTTTGTGTCCGCCAAACAGTATTATTTTATGACAAGGAGCGCCAATTGTCAACGATTTTGCGCTTTAAAGCGTTGCACTGTAATTTTGACCAATAAAAGAGAAAAATTTCTTGTCTAATTTGAATAAAATACTTGAATTGTTGCTATCTTTTTAGTAAAATATATACATATCAAAAATTGGGAGGTATTACATATGGACGTTTTCAGAAGCGACAGAATAAGAAATGTGGTCCTGCTCGGTCATGGCGGTGCCGGAAAGACAAGTCTGGTGGAGGCAATGGCTTACTTGTCAGGTATTACGAACCGCTTGGGAAAGGTAACAGATGGTAACACGGTAAGTGATTATGATAAAGAGGAGATCAAAAGAAAATTCTCAATTTCGACATCTGTGGTTCCGATTCAATGGGGGAAAGTAAAGATCAATGTACTGGACACCCCGGGCTATTTCGACTTTGTAGGGGAAGTGGAGGAAGCAGTTGCAGCAGCCGATGCAGCGATCATTGTGGTTTCAGGTAAAGCAGGCGTACAGGTAGGGACACAGAAAGCCTGGGAGATGTGTGAAAAATACAATCTTCCCCGCATGTTCTTTGTAACAGAGATGGATGTGGACAATGTAAGCTACAGAAAAGTAGTGGAAAGCCTGACAGAACTGTACGGAAAGAAAATCGCGCCGATCCATATGCCGATCCGTGAGAATGAAGAATTCGTAGGCTATGTAAACATCGTGAAACAGGCCGGAAGAAGATACATCGACAGAGGCCAGAAAAAAGAATGTCCGGTTCCTGAGTATCTGCAGGATTATCTGGAGCAGTATCATGACACATTGATGGAATCCGTAGCGGAGATCAGTGAGGAATTCATGGACCGCTACTTTGCAGGGGAAGAATTCTCCGTGGCAGAGGTTTCCGCAGCCCTGAAGATGAATATTTCAGACGGCAGCATCATCCCGGTATGTATGGGCTCCACGGTGAACGTGCAGGGCGTTGCCAACCTGCTGGATGATATCTGCGGCTATTTCCCAAGTCCGGATCAGAAGACATGCGCAGGCATGAATGCCAAGACAAATGAGATTTACCAGGCGAACTATGACTTTGCAAAAGCAAAATCCGCATACGTGTTCAAGACCATTGTGGATCCGTTCCTGGGTAAATATTCCCTGGTCAAGGTCTGCTCCGGTGTTATCAAAGGCGATGACACCTTATACAATGCGACCAAGGATTCCGAAGAGAAATTAAATAAACTGTACGTGCTGGAAGGCTCCAAACCCATTGAGGTGCCGGAACTCCACGCAGGCGATATCGGTGCCATTGCCAAACTGAACACCGTAGCTACAGGAGATACCCTTTCCACAAAGAGCACACCCATCGTATTCGGCAAGACCGAGATTTCCGTTCCGTATACATACAAACGCTATAATACGGTGAACAAGGGCGATGATGACAAGGTTTCCCAGGCCCTCTCCAAGATGATGCAGGAAGATCTGACTCTGCGTGTGGAGAATGATTCCGCCAACCGCCAGACACTGATCTACGGGATCGGTGAGCAGCACCTTGACATTGTGGTGAGCAAACTGAAAGAGCGTTATAAAGTGGACATTGAACTTTCCAAACCGAGAGTTCCGTTCCGCGAGACAATCCGCAAAAAAGCCGATGTGGAAGCAAAATATAAGAAACAGTCCGGCGGACATGGTCAGTACGGTCACGTTAAGATGACATTCGAGCCTTCCGGTGATCTGGAGAAGCCTTATGTATTTGAGCAGATCGTAGTGGGCGGCGCAGTTCCCAAGAACTACTTCCCGGCAGTGGAGAAGGGTGTTCAGGACTCTGTGATAAAAGGACCTCTGGCTGCCTATCCGGTAGTGGGTGTGAAGGCTGTGCTCTATGATGGTTCCTATCATCCGGTAGACTCCTCTGAGATGGCGTTCAAGACAGCCGCTGTCCAGGCATTTAAGAAGGGCTTCATGGAAGCCTCACCGGTTCTGCTGGAGCCGATCGTATCCATGAAGGTAACCGTTCCGGATAAATACACCGGTGATGTTATGGGAGATCTGAACAAACGCCGCGGCCGTGTGCTGGGCATGAATCCTGATCCGGACCATAAGGGATGCACCGTGGTGGAGGCAGATGTGCCTATGCTTTCCATCTATGGATACTCCACAGACCTGCGCTCCATGACAGGCGGAAGCGGTAACTTCGCTTTTGAATTCTCACGCTATGAGCAGGCTCCTTCTGATATCCAGGAGAAAGAGATTGCAGCCCGCGCAAGTGCGGAAGAGAACGAATAATCTGATATTTTTGCCCCGGAAACTGAAAGATTCGGTTTTCCGGGGCTTTTTCATGAAAAAAACTTGTAACCCGCCTTTTCTCATGGTAAACTGTTCCCTAAGCTAAAGAAAGGATTTGATAAAAGTATGAAGAAAAAAATTGCGGCGGGTCTTGCTGTGGTAGTTCTGGCATTCCTCTATTACTATTTTACTCTGCCGGCCATCAACATTCACGAGAGTGGATTCTGGTTCTTCCTGGTCGCCATTGTAGTGGTGATACTGGCAGTATACGGAATCAGGAAACGCTTCCACAGTGTGGGGGACGTAAAAAAGAACAAGGTGATGAAGGGCGGACTGCTGGTGATCGGAGCGATCATTGTTGTGTACGCCATCGGAAGCCTGCTGTCATCCCCCATTATCAATGCCAACAAGTATCAGAAGATTGTTATCCCCGAAGAAAGAGATTTTACAGAAGATATTGAGGAAATCAGCTACAACCAGATTCCTCTTCTCGATAAAGATTCCGCAGGACTTCTGGGAAACAGAAAGATGGGAAGCATGGTGGATATGGTCTCCCAGTTTGAGGTCAGTGATATCTACTCACAGATCAATTACCAGGGACAGCCTTACCGGGTGACCCCTCTTGTCTACGCCAGCCCCATCAAATGGCTGACGAACCAGAAAGAGGGCATTCCGGCCTATATCCGAATCGATATGGCAACCCAGAATACAGAGCTTGTGAAACTGGATGAGGGTATCAAATATTCCGAGTCCGAATATTTCAACAGAAATATTTACAGGCATCTGCGGTTCAATTATCCCACATATATGTTTGACCAGCTCAGCTTTGAGATCAACGATGAGGGAGTTCCTTATTGGATCTGTCCGGTAAAGAAATTCAACATTGGCCTTTTCGGCGGACAGACCATCGGCAAGGTGGTCCTCTGTAATGCCATCACCGGAGAGACAACAGAATATAACATAAAAGACTGTCCCCAGTGGGTGGACCGTGCCTATCCGGCAGATCTTCTGATCCAGCTCTATAACTATCACGGAATGCTGAAAAACGGATTTTTCAACAGCGTTCTGGGACAGAAAGGCTGTCTCAAAACAACAGACGGCTATAATTATCTGGCGCTGGAGGACGACGTGTGGGTATACACAGGCATTACCTCTGTCAGCGGCGACCGCTCCAATGTGGGATTTGTGCTGATGAACCAGCGTACCATGGAGACCAGGTATTATTCCTGTGCCGGCGCGGAGGAGTATTCCGCTATGGAGTCCGCGGAAGGTCAGGTACAGAACTTAAAATATACGGCAGCCTTCCCGCTGCTTCTGAATATTTCCGGGGAGCCCACATATTTTATGGCTCTGAAAGACGGCGGAGGTCTGGTTAAGAAGTACGCAATGGTCAATATCCAGAAATACCAGAATGTAGCCATCGGAGATACCGTGGCAGAATGTGAGAAAGCCTATGTGAAGCTGCTGGCTGCCAACGGGATTTCCTCCGGCACCGAGACGCTCACTTCCCAGACCGTATCCGGTAAGATCAAGCGGGTGGCCCAGGCCGTCATGGATGGAAATTCCCACTTCTATGTGGTGCTGGAGAACAAGGATTTGGTGTTTGATTTTCCGGTTACAGAATATCCTGAAATCATAAAATATGACGTGGGAGATACCCTTACCATTGAATACACGGAAGGGGAGCCGGCCTGTACGGTGCTCTCACTGGAAGAATAGGATTTTTTTGGGAAGAAACAGCATAGAGTCTTGACAAAATCTGGCGATATCGGTAGAATAACAGATAGTCTATGACAAATAGCCAATATGAGAGAGACTTTGATGAGGAGTAGTAGAGAGTGTCCTTTATTCCAGAGAGCTGCCGGCTGGTGTGAGGCAGTATAGAGAAGCTTTTGAACTGGCCTCGGAGTTCCCGTGCTGAAAGTCGTCATGCAGGTAAGTGCGGGCGGGAGTTCCCGTTACAGAATCAAAATGAGTGCATCCGGTATTGCGGATGAATTAGAGTGGTACCACGGAAAAATAAGCCCTTTCGTCTCTAAAGTATAGTGACTAAAGGGCTTTTTCTATGCTTTGGCATAAAGCTTTAAGATGCCCGGGCGGGCATGAAAATGAAAACCAGGAGGAATGAAATTATGGCAGTACCTTATAATCATAAGGCGATTGAACAGAAATGGAGAAAAAACTGGGAAGAAAAACCAGTGAACGTAGATGACGGCCAGAAGCCAAAATACTACTGTCTGGACATGTTCCCGTATCCGTCTGGAAACGGTCTTCACGTAGGACATTGGAGAGGATATGTGATCTCTGATGTGTGGAGCCGCTATAAGATGATGCAGGGCTATTATCTGATTCATCCCATGGGATGGGACGCTTTCGGCCTTCCGGCTGAGAACTATGCCATCAAGATGGGAGTTCACCCGGCAAAATCTACAGCACAGAATGTGGCAAACATTAAAAAACAGATCAACGATATTGCAGCCATCTATGACTGGGACAGAGAAGTCAACACCACAGATCCGGGCTTCTACAAATGGACGCAGTGGATCTTTGTGAAAATGTTCAAAGAGGGTCTGGCATACGAGAAGGAGTTCCCCATCAACTGGTGTCCGTCCTGTAAGACAGGCCTTGCCAATGAGGAGGTTGTGAACGGCTGCTGCGAGCGCTGTGGTTCCACTGTGACCAAGAAGAACCTGCGCCAGTGGATGCTCCGCATCACAAAATATGCGGACCGTCTGTTAAGCGACCTGGATAAACTGGACTGGCCGGAAAAGGTGAAAAAGATGCAGTCTGACTGGATCGGAAAATCCTACGGAGCCGAGGTGGATTTCCCGGTGGACGGAAGAGACGAAAAGATCACTGTCTACACCACAAGACCGGATACCCTTCACGGCGCAACCTTCATGGTTCTGGCACCGGAGCACAAGCTGGCTGCTTCCCTGGCAACACCGGAGACAAAAGAGGCTGTGGAGAAATATATCTACGATGCTTCCATGAAATCCAATGTGGACCGTCTCCAGGACAAGGAGAAGACAGGTGTGTTCACAGGAACTTATGCAGTCAATCCGTTAAACGGCGCAAAGGTTCCCATCTGGCTGTCTGACTACGTACTGGCTGATTACGGAACAGGTGCCATCATGTGTGTACCCGCCCATGATGACCGTGACTTTGAGTTTGCCACAAAATTCAATATTCCGATCATCCAGGTTATCGCCAAGGACGGAAAAGAGATTGAAAATATGACAGAGGCCTACACAGAGGCCAGCGGCACCATGATCAATTCCGGCGAGTGGAACGGCATGGAGTCTTCTGTCCTTAAAAAAGAAGCGCCTGTCATGATAGAAAAAATGGGCATTGGCAAGAAAACCGTAAACTATAAGCTGCGTGACTGGGTATTCTCCCGCCAGCGCTATTGGGGTGAGCCGATTCCGATCATTCACTGCCCGCACTGCGGAAATGTTCCGGTACCGGAAGACCAGCTTCCGCTGACCCTGCCTGAGGTGGAATCCTATGAGCCTACAGGCACCGGCGAGTCACCGCTTGCAGCCATTGATGAGTGGGTGAACACCACCTGTCCTGTCTGCGGAGCTGCCGCAAAACGCGAGACCAACACCATGCCACAATGGGCAGGTTCCTCCTGGTATTTCCTGCGCTATGTGGACAACAAAAATGACGAGGCACTGGTTTCAAAAGAAAAAGCAGACAAATACCTGCCGGTAGATATGTATATCGGCGGAGTGGAGCATGCGGTTCTTCACCTTCTGTATTCCCGTTTCTATACCAAGTTCCTGTATGATATCGGAGCTATTGACTTTGACGAACCGTTCCAGAAACTGTTCAATCAGGGTATGATCACGGGTAAGAACGGCATTAAGATGAGTAAATCCAAAGGCAATGTGGTTTCCCCGGATGACCTGGTAAGAGACTACGGCTGTGATTCCCTGCGCCTCTACGAGCTGTTCGTAGGTCCGCCGGAACTGGATGCGGAGTGGGATGACAGAGGAATCGACGGCGTGTACCGTTTCCTGAACCGTTTCTGGAAGCTGGCTATGGACAGTCTGGAAGCAGGCGTATCCGAGACAAAAGATATGGTGAAGCTGCGCCACAAACTTGTCTTTGAGATCACACAGCGTCTGGAGAGCTTCAGCCTGAACACAGTAATCTCCGGTTTTATGGAATACAACAATAAACTCATTGAGCTTGCCAAGAAGACAGGCGGCATTGACAGGGAGACCATTGAGACCTTTGTAAAGCTTCTGGCTCCTTTCGCACCCCATCTGACAGAGGAAATCTGGGAGGCATACGGACATGAAGATTCTGTATTCCACGCAGAGTGGCCTAAGGCAGATGAGGAGGCTATGAAGGACGACGAGATCGAAGTGCCGGTACAGATCAACGGCAAGACAAGAGCTGTTATCAGCATCAGCGCGGAGGCATCTAAGGAGGAGGCCATCGCTGCCGGAAAAGAGGCTGTTGCCGATAAGCTGACGGGAACTATTGTAAAAGAGATCTATGTTCCGAAAAAAATAATCAACATTGTGCAGAAATAAGACGTTTTGTAATTTGGGACGGCCGGAAGTGATTTCGGTCCGTCCCCCTTTTATGTTTCAGTGTCCATGAAAAGGGGCTTACACCGAAACGTGACTGTGACAGATTTGACAGATAATAGCGCGGGCGGTAAGAAAAAAATCTGAGCCTGCGCTGTTTTTATATTTATATTGTGTTTTTTGCGACAATAAAGTATTATAGAAGTAGTAGAAATTCATTTGGAAAGGCGGAATCGTAATGGGAGACCAGCAGCTGGAATATCTGGAATTTCAGGCAGATGAAGTGCATTATCTCATACCCCTGTCCTGGGTGGACAGAATCAGTGAGAGAACGAAAAAAAAGGGAAGAACCGTCCTGATCGATTTTGGCGGGCTCACCAGTCCCGGCCGTAGGGGAACGCAGCAGGAATACCTGATCCTTGCAGATGAGGAGAAGGCAGGATTTCTGGCGGACAGAGTGCTGGGAATGCGGACCCTGGACAGAAGAGCATTCATCTCTCTGAGAGAACCTGCATTAAATGAGACCAACCGGTATCTGGAGGCAGCCGTTCTGCTTCCGGAAGAGCAGGAGGGTGAGGTGCTGGCCTATGTGCTGAAGCCGGAGATTCTGAAGGAGAGACAATGGAAATTATAGAGGTGAAAACCAGGGACAGGGTTCTGTATATAGAGAAAGAAAAGACAGAAACCCTGTTTATGAATCCGAAAATATGGAAGATCCCAGGCGCTGCCGAGGAAATACTGGGTGTTTCTGTCTATAAAGGCCGCCTTGCCGTATACTACCGTCTGGGAAGTGAAAGAGATGCAAAATGCGGAGTCCTTATGAAGACACAGAGTGATATGGCTGTGGGGATCGCCGCGGAGCAGGTGGCAGGAGAAGGGGAGATTGACCGGGAAGAATTGACAGAAGTGATACCCGGAATATGGGAGAGAAAAAGTGATTAGGCTGAAAGAAGAAGAATTTGCGGAAATAGTGGAATATATGCGTCAGAATTACGGTATTAATCTGGAAAAGAAAAAGACATTGATCGAATGCCGTATGTCAAAAGAACTGGAAAAGCAGGGTGTGGAAACCTTCGGC
The DNA here is from genome assembly GCF_040095955.1 of Blautia caccae. Lineage (NCBI taxonomy): Bacteria > Bacillati > Bacillota > Clostridia > Lachnospirales > Lachnospiraceae > Blautia > Blautia caccae. The sequence goes on from NZ_JBBMFP010000002.1 coordinate 129,439, forward strand.
AGATATATGGAGCTTTTGAAAAAAGATACATCCGGGACGATTGCCTCCAATATGGTAAGCCGTCTGACTACCAACTATACATATTTTATGAGAGAGCAGGCCCATTTTAACATTCTGCGTGACCATATCCTGCCGGAGCTTTTCAAAAACCACAGCAGAGGGTTTTTAAACGTCTGGTGCGCAGGATGCTCCACAGGAGAAGAGTGCTATACCATTGCCATGATCCTGCAGGATTACAGGGAACGGACAGGGAACCTGATGAATTACAGAATCCTGGCAACGGATATTTCCAACCAGGTGCTGGATAAGGCACGGAAGGGAATTTATACGGCAAAGGAAGCAGAGGCACTGCCGGCTGAGTGGAAGAATAAATATTTCCGGGCAGAAGGCACAAAATCTTACTGTGTGGATGAACGGCTGAAACAGAACATCCGTTTTCAGAACCAGAATCTGCTCTCCCCCGGTATCGGGACAGAACAGTTTGATCTGATCTTCTGCAGGAATGTCATGATATATTTTGACAAGAAAGCCAAAGAGACACTGGTGAAAAAACTGGAGGCCGGTCTGAAACCGGAGGGATATCTGGTGATCGGGCACGCGGAACTTTTAAATCGCGGAGAAATCCAGCTGGAGCCGGTATTTCCTGCTGTATATAAAAAATATAAAGAGAAGCAAAGGTGAGTTTATGGAAAAGAAAATCTTGATCGTGGATGACGCAATGTTTATGAGGAAATCCATCCGGAAAATTTTGGCCGAAGGGGGATATACCAACGTGGAGGAAGCCAGGGACGGCGAGGAAGCACTTGCACTGTTCGGCGAATACAACCCGGACCTTGTACTTTTGGATATCACCATGCCCGGAAAATCCGGTCTGGAGGTTCTGGAAGAGATACTGACACAGGATGCCGATGCATCTGTTGTCATGTGTTCTGCCATGGGCCAGGAAGCTGTGATCCAGAAGGCTGTGGTGATGGGGGCAAGAGACTTTATTGTGAAGCCGTTCAGGAAGGATGAATTTTTAAGGATCGTGGACAGCTGTTTTCCAATAGAGAAATGAAAGGACAGGGCGCAATGAAAAAGTATTTCTCGAATCTGAAGATAGGAACAAAGCTGATCGCTGCCTTTGCCTCTATCCTTGTATTATATATCCTGACAGTTTTGGTGTCTGTGCACACCATACAGAGTATGTCAGAGAAGATGGATGATCTGTATAACCAGCCTTTTGCCAAAGTGGAGGCGTCCATGAATATGGCATCCAACCTTCATCTGGTAGGAAAGAATCTGACCATCATGGCAGCAACGGAAGATATTGTGGATGAAGATGCCCTTATGGCTGAGACGAAAGCGGCGATCCAGGAGGAAGCAAAGGACCTGGAGTTTCTCCAGACAGGATACGGCAGTGATACAGCCCAGGTCAGAACACTGGGCGAACAGTTCAGGGAGCTGGGCATTCCGAGAGACCAAATCATAACTCTACTGGAACAAGGAAAGTCTGAGCAGGCGCTTGCTCTGTATGTAAGTGAGTATATGCCGAAGATGGACAAGGTGAACGATACGCTCAACAAATTGACAGGTGAGTGTGTGAACGATGCGGAAGATACACTGAACACTTCCCTTACCTCCAACACCAATGTCAGGTTTATGATCCTGGGACTGGCACTTATCTGTATTCTGATCACCTGCGTTCTGTGGCTTACCATAACAAGAAGCATTTTAGGACCGGTCAATGAGATAAAAAAGGCAGCACAGGCTGTGGCAGACGGGAAGCTCAAGGCAGATTTGTCCTATACCTCCGATAACGAGCTGGGACAGCTGGCAGAAAATATCAGGGAGACCACGAAGGCCCTCAATATCTATGTATCGGAAATTAAGACAGGTATGACTGCCCTTGGCAACGGAAAACTGAACTACCGGACCAAGATAAAGTTCAAAGGTGACTTTGTAGCTCTGGGGGACGCTCTGGATGAGATCGGAGGTCTTCTGCGCAATGCCATACAGCAGATCAGCGGCAGTGCGGAACAGGTGGCCGGAGGCGCGGAGCAGGTATCCAATGCTGCCCAGGCCCTGGCGCAGGGAACATCCCAGCAGGCCAGCTCCATTGAAGAACTGGCTGTCAGCATCAATGAGATCACAGAGAGCATCAACGGCAACGCGGACAAGGCGGTCAAATCAAGCAGACTGGCAGATAATGTGGGATGCAGTCTGGAGAGCAATGACCAGCAGATGCGAAGTCTGCTGGATGCCATAAAAGAGATCAAGAACAATTCCCGGGAGATCACCGGAATTGTTAAGGAGATTGAGGATATTGCCTTCCAGACCAATATCCTGGCTCTGAATGCGTCTGTGGAGGCCGCAAGAGCAGGAGAGGCCGGAAGAGGATTTTCCGTGGTTGCCGGTGAGGTGCGCCGTCTGGCATCCAAGACAGCGGAGGCATCCAAGCTTACAGCCGGTCTGGTGGAGAAGAATACAGAGGCGGTCAATGTGGGAATGAATACGGTTCACTCAACAGCGGAGTCTTTGAAGACATCGGTTGAGAAGGCACAGGAAGTGAACCGGATGATGGATGAAATCTCTGAGCTATCCGTACAGCAGGCGGAGGCGATCATGCAGGTGCGCAGAAGTATGGATCTGATCTCTGATATTGTGCAGGGCAATTCCGCCTCCTCTGAGGAGAGTGCGGCTGCCAGTGAGGAACTGTCTGCCCAGGCTCAGATGCTGAAGGAACTGGTGGAACAATTTGAGATATGATGGATAAAGGGGAACAGAATGGATTGTGAAGTGGAATTGGAGGAACTGTCTGAGGATTTTATAAAGGAGCTGGGAAACATCGGAACCGGAAACGCGGTCAGTGCCCTTTCACAGCTTCTGAACTGTCCGTTGGAGATTGATACGCCCAATCTGCGTATACTGCCTTTCCAACAGATAACGGAAATTATTACGGAAGCGGAAGTACCGCTTGCCGGGATCATGGTGGAGGTCTTCGGGGAAGTGAACGGTATGTTTCTCTTCCTTCTGGATGAGACCTTTACCGGTCAGGTGATACGCCTTGTGCTGGGAGACACGGTATCTGACTTTATGAACCTGACGGAGATGGAGGAGTCCCTGCTCCTGGAACTGGGGAATATCATGTGCGGCTCTTATATCAGAGCCCTTTCACAGCTCATGAATGTAGAGATAGATGTATCGGTTCCCCAGATAAGCATAGATATGGGCGGCGCCATACTCACAGCCGCCACGTCACGTTTTTTAAGAACAAGCGATGAACTTTTAATGATAGACAATTTGTTCTGTATGGATACCGATACTTTTTCGGGGCGTATTCTGTTCCTTCCGGAAATGGAATCTCTGCATGTTCTGCTTCGGAAACTTGAGGAGTTATGAAATGGATAAAATTACAGTAGGTATTGCCGAGGGCAGAATCGCCTTCAGAGGGCAGACGCTGGTCACCTATGCACTGGGGTCCTGTGTGGGCATCTGCCTGTACGACAGCAGAATAAAAATAGCCGGAATGGCCCATATCGTGCTGCCGGACGAGAACAGCGCTACCGTAAAAAGTAATCCCTATAAGTTTGCCGGAAGCGGGATATCTGCACTGGTTATGGAAATGCAGAGACACGGTGCCGATAAGCGGAGGCTGACAGCGAAGATCGCCGGCGGGGCTAAAATGTTCAGTACCGGCCGCTCCGCCTGGGATATCGGGGAGAAGAACGCCGCCGCTGTCAGGCAGGCGCTGCACGCGGCAGGTATCCGTATCCTGGCGGAGGACACAGGTGCCAATTACGGAAGAACCTTGGAGTTTTGTGCGGATGACGGCATTGTCCAGGTGAAAACGGTTAGAAGAAAAACAGTAATATTATGATATGATAAAAGCTATGGGAGGCAGATATGGATTTTAATGGTAAGAATATCGTTCTGGCTGTGGATGACAGCCTGATGGTATGTAAACAAATTCAGACAGCACTGAAGGATGAGCCTGTTTTTCTCTGCGAGGCACACAATGGGCAGGAGGCTGTGGATATGGCGATGCAGTATCAGCCGGATCTGATCCTTTTAGATGTGGTGCTCCCTGATATTGAGGGATACGAACTGATTGGAAAATTAAAGGAAGTGGGGCAGGAGGAAGCAGCGGTTCTTTTTCTCACCTCAAAGGATAAAGACGAGGATGTGGTGAAGGGCTTTTCCATGGGCGCCTGCGACTATATCAAGAAGCCATTTGCCACTGCGGAGCTGCGGTCCAGGGTCCACGCTCATCTGGAAATGAAAAAGCAGAAAGATATGCTGAACAGACAGAATAAAGAGCTGCTCACCAATATGGAAAAACTGAACTTTATGGCCTTCCGGGACGGTCTTACCGGTCTGTATAACAGAAGGTATGTAGTCGGCAACCTCATGGAGGACATGAAGGACCACAATGCGGAGAAAGCCACAGAAGTTCTCATTATGGCGGACATTGATGACTTTAAGCGGATCAATGATACATATGGCCACGATGCCGGGGACGCGGCACTTGTGTGCATTGCCAACATTTTAGAGGAGCAGTGCAGGGAACACAGGGTCATCCGGTGGGGCGGGGAGGAGTTTCTCATTGTACTTTTCGCTGTCACGGAGGAGGAGGCTTTTGAGATCAGTGAGCGTATCCGAAAGGAAGTGGAGGCATTCCGGATCTACCATCCGGACGGGGAATTCTCCTGCACGCTGACTTTGGGACTTCACACCTACCAGGAACCTGACAGGATAGAGGACAGCGTCAACTGTGCGGATAAGGCACTTTATTACGGCAAACGAAACGGAAAGAACCGCAGTGTCTGGTACAAGGACATACGGTGAGCGGTGATCAGATATGGGATATTTCGATGCGGATGCGGAAGAAATGCTGGAAGTGTACCTTTTAGAGACACGCCAGCTTATGGAACAGTTAAATGGAGTTTTGCTGGAGGCGGACAAGAATAAGACGTTTTCAGAGAAGGATATCAATACGGTTTTCAGGATCATGCACACCATTAAAAGCTCCTCTGCCATGATGGGACTTCACGCCCTGTCAGGCATGGCGCATAAACTGGAAGACCTTTTTTCCTACTACAGGGAACAGAAGGGGGAGATCAGCCGTATAAAACCGGATTTGTTTGATCTTTTATTCAAGGTATCTGATTTTGTGGAGAGCGAGTTAAAGCAGATGCCGGAGGAGAGTTATGCCCCAAAGGATACTAATGAGGTAGAGAATAAGATAGCGGAGTACCTGAAGAGCCAGGAGGAAAAGCCTGAGGCTGAGCTGCCTGCCGTCCCGGAACAGACAAAGGGGGAGGCAGAGGCAAAAGCAGAGAAAAGAGCAGAGCCTGTGCAGGTGGGAATCCCTGAGATATTCTTAAAGAAAAGCGGTGTCGTCATACGGATCCGTTTTGAAGAGGGCTGCCGCATGGAGAATATCCGCGCGTTTATGATCGTGAGGCAGATCGGAAATCTCTGCAGCAGTGTGGAGAGTTATCCCCAGGACCTGGAAAAGTCCCAGCAGGGAGCGGAATATATCAATAAAAACGGAGTTTTCATCCGGTTTGAGAGCGACAAAAAAGAGGAAGTTCTGGAAGCGGTCAAACGCGGACTTTTTGTAAAGGATTATGAAGTCCTAAGGGATGAGGTAAAGAAGCCGGAGCCGAAGGTGATCAAAAAATCCCCGAAGGCAGACAGCCTTGCCGAGACAAAGGAAGTTGAGTTCCTCAATGTCCGTACAGACCGGCTGGACCGGCTTCAAAACCTGTCGGGAGAGCTTTTGATCCTGATGCTGACACTGGACGAAGAGTTAAAAAGCCACGGAATGGATGATGTCAGGGAGGGGACTGCCTATCAGGTCAACCGTCTGATCGAGGAGATGGAGCGCACGGTCATGGAGATGCGCATGGTTCCCGTGTCAAAGGTCATTCCCAAGCTGAAGAGGATATTAAGGGATATCTGCAGGGATCAGGGAAAAGAAGCGGAACTGATCGTGAACTGCGGAGACATTGAAGCAGATAAAAGTGTAGTGGACTATGTCTCGGAATCCCTGCTCCATATTATCAGAAACGCGGTGGATCACGGCCTGGAACATCCGAAAGAGCGGACAGCGGCAGGCAAGAACCCAAAAGGAAGCATTACCTTCAATGCGGAAAACACCATAGGCGAGCTGATGATCTCTGTCGCGGATGACGGCAGGGGCATAGACCTGGAAAAGATACTGGAGAAAGCCAGAGAAAAACATCTCATCACAAAACCGGAGGAGGAGTATGATCCCCAGGAGATCCTGGAGCTTATTTTGACGCCCGGTTTTACCACCAACGAGGAGGTTACGGAGTATTCCGGACGTGGTGTGGGCCTTGATGTGGTGAAGAATATACTGGAGGAGGCGGGAGGCCATCTGTATATCCAGAGTGAGGCGGGAAAAGGCAGTACCTTTACCATCACGCTTCCCCTGTCTCTTGCCACCATTGAGTGTACCAGGTTCCGGGTGGGAAAATGCCGTTTTTCCGTTCCCTCCAGATATGTGCAGCGCTTTTTGAGCTATGAGGAGAACAGAGATTATATACACCTGAGGAACGACAGGAAGTATATTCTGTATGATAACCGGATGCTCCCCCTGGTGGATTTAAGAGAGGCTTACCAGATAGAGGGAGAGTATCCCGACACAGCCCTCCTGGTATATGTCAAGAGCGCCAAGCGGGAGGGAGTCATCATCATTGACTCCATGTATGAACAAAAGCGGATCGTGGTAAAGCAGCTTCCCGCCCTGTTCGGCCCCGGTTTCCGAAGACATACGGGCATCAGCGGATGCAGTATCATGGGAAACGGCAAGATCTGTGCTGCTCTTGATATTGAAATCCTGATTGAAAAATTCACAAAGGAGGCAGTCCATGAGCGAGAATGAGATCAATGAAATTCTTTGTTTTCCCGGCAGCAGGAAGAATTATGCGGTGGACTTTTCCTGTGTGGTGGAGATCAGCTATGATTTTAAAATATCAAAGATTCCCTGCATGCCCCCGGATTTTGACGGGGTGTGCAGCTACAAAGGTGCCATGATACCTGTCATAAGGATAGAAGGGGAGGAGAGTCTTCCGGAGACAGACAGCGAAGAAGAGAGCCGGGTGATTGTTGTGATCGTAAAGCACCAGAAATATCTTCTGGGTATCCGTCTTTCCAAAGAGCCGTATATCATCTCCTATATCGCTGCGGACAAGATAACCAACCCCCTGGGTGTGGCAGCTTCTGACCGATGGAAAGAAAAAGGGCTTTACCGGTACGACCAAAAATTATTCTCCGTCATTGATGTGGAGAAGACGTTGGAGGGTATGGTCTTCTATCCATGACGGGAGGCTCCGTGTGAACCGTAACCTATGATGCACCAACAGAGAAAAAACAGGCTCTGTTGGTGTTTTTTTATGTTTTTTCTTATGATATAATGATAAAAAGCCTGGGCGGCATAAGAAAAGAAACTGCGCAAGCGGCAGTGGAGGGAGCAGCCTATGAGGAATCGGCAGAATACGGAAAGACCGGCAGAAGAACGGAAGGAAAAAAGTAAAGAAAGACTTCGGGTATTTGCTCTTTATCTGATACTGGCAATGGTCATTGTGCTTCTTATCTGGATGAATAAAGAGACTGCGTCCAATACCATTGGCTTTGACAATGAAAATGTATACGCCCTGGCGGAGGGCTGGACCATGCAGTACGGCGGAAAGACCTTGCAGGTAGCCCTTCCCCTGGACAGCAGCGCAGAAGCAGAGGAGCTCGTCACCTATACAAGGATTCTGGAAGCACAGGACTCCTACTGCAATATGATCATGTTCCACTCCTCTCATCAGCGGATCAAAATATATTTGGACGGGGAACTGCTCTATACCTTCGGATATGGACAGAGTACCCCGGTACACTCCTCTGTGGGCAGTGCCTGGCAGTATACCCGCCTTCCGGAGGACTGGGAAGGAAAGGAACTGCGGATTGAGACCAGGGGTGTGTATGACTCCTATTCCGGCAACCAGGAGATTGTATATCTGGGGACAAAAACGTCCCTTGTCTTCATGGTGGCAAAGCAGAAGGTTGTCTCTCTTCTGGTGGATCTGTTTTTGTTCATTATGGGCGTGCTTTTGATCATGAGCAGCTTCTTCTTCAGGGAGTCCCATACTGTGGGCAGAATCCGGTATCTGGGAATCTTCGCCATTGTGACCAGTACATGGATTCTGCTGAAGTCAGGCGTGGGGCAGCTTTTCACCGGGAACATATTGATGAGTATGAACATTCTTTATCTGCTGTTCGGACTGATGCCCATTCTCACCATCAGTTTTCTTCTGACCTTTGACAGCTTTTTAAAGAGCCTGTTTATGAGGGGTCTCTACTGGTTTTGTGTTGTCTGTTATTTTGTCATGCAGTTTCTGCAGTTTGCGGACGTGACAGATTACACCAGGATGGTGTCTGTGAATCACATAAATTTCCTGCTGATCGTACTGGGAATGGCAGGTATTTGTATCCGAAAAAAGGCAAGGGGGGAGAAGATCGAAGACCTGTCGGTCTTTGTAGCCTGCTTTGCGTTTGCAGGATTCGGAGCTGTGGATATTTACCGGTTTTATTTTGAGAAGACCATGCAGAGCAATGTGGGATTTACACAGGCGGGACTGATCTGCTTTGTCTGTTCCCTGGGATACTCTGTAGTCAAACAGTCCTCAGAGGAACAGACGCAGATCATTGAGAACAAGACGCTGAAAAAGATCGCTTACCTGGATATCCTTACGAATCTGCCAAACAGAACCGCTTTTGAGAATCAGATGGAAAAATACAGGACAGGGGATGCAGACAAGAGACCGATCGTGATGATTGTGGATCTGAACGGCCTGAAGGAGATCAATGATACATATGGACACAAGGCAGGTGATGTGGCTATTATCCGCATTGCGCAGCTTTTGGACCGGCATTTCGGACAGCCGCTCCACACATATCGGATCGGCGGGGATGAGTTCTGTGTTCTGGCGGAAGGGGAGAAGGATGAGATATTCAGGCAGCGCATCCGGCATTTTTTAAGTGATGTAAAGGAAGCTGACAAAGAGTACGCATTTACCTTTTCTGCTGCTTACGGATATGTAAAAAGCGGAGAGGAAGGGATTGACAAGGCGTTCATCTGCGCGGATAAAAAAATGTACATCTGCAAGATGCAGATGAAGCAGGAACGGACAGAAGAGGAAGCGTGAGGGGCGGCAGGAGGAGCATATGGATTATAAAGAAGCATTTCACATATTGGGAACAGAGCCATCAAAGGACGAAGCGTGTATCAGGCAGGCTTACCGGAGACTTCTGGCGGACAACAACCCGGAAGACAATCCTGAGGGCTTTAAGAGGCTGCGCCGGGCATATGAGACGGCAGCGCAGTATTCCCGCACTGAGAAAGAGGATACGCAGAAGCAGGAGGCACGGACAGAGACAGATCTCTGGATGGAGCAGGTGGAGGCAGTCTATCACTCCTTTTCCCGGAGGATGGACCCGGAATGCTGGAAAGAACTGCTTCGGGCAGATGTGTGCCAGAGCCTGGCAGACGCGGAGGAGGTCAGGGAAAAACTCTTCGGGTTTTTGGCTGTACATTTCAGGCTTCTGCCGGATATCTGGAGGATACTGGACCGGCATTTTCTTATCGAGGAGGAACAGGCAGAGTTTGAGGAGCATCTGCCCGCGGAATTTGTCCGGTATATGTTAAGCCAGATACACGGGGAGATACATTTTCCCTATGAATATTTTGAGGGCAGGGATGACGGGGATTATGATACCTGGACAGCCACTTATTTTCAGCTCTATGAGGCTGTGGAGGAAGGAAATACAGAGCGCGCCGAAGAGCTGTTAAAGAGCATGGAGGCACTGGAGATCTGTCATCCCCTGGCTGAGATGGAGAAGGCCAGGATCATGATGCTGAAAGGGGAAAAGGAAAAGGCTTATGAGACGGCGTCCCATCTTCTGGAAAAGTACCCGGATGAGATTAGGATCCTGATTCTCGGAGGGGGAATTCAGTGGGAATACGGAGATTTGGACCGGGCGGCTGCGGCCTATGAAAAGATACGCAGCCGTTTCCCGGAGCACTTTGTGACCAATCTTCGTCTGGGGAAATATTATGCGGGAAAAGGCCGGTACAAAAAGGCAAAGGAATGCATCAGCAGTGCCAGCCGCGTCAACTCCCGGGACCCGGAGATGCTGGAGTGTTTAAAAGAGATAAACACCCGTCTGATCGCAGAGTACAAAGAAATGATCAGCCGGCAGGCAGCAGGAACAGAGGATTACATTGAGCTGGCCTGGTGTTATCTCCAAAATGAGGAGAATGAGGCGGGAATCGCCTGCCTTACCGGTGTGACGCCGGATATGAAGAATGAAACCGGCTACCACAGTGTGCTGGAACGGCTTTATTTTGCGGCAGGCATGCCGGAAAAGTCTGAGGAGGAGGGAAATGCCTGGATACAGAGCATCCGCAGGGAGGAGCCATCCCTTTCCGAGGAGGAGAAGCTGCGGGTACCGGAGCGGATCGCAGCGGCTTACTACATTATGGGCCGGGCCTGGATGCAGACCGGGCAGCAGGATGAACATGCGCTGAAGCTTTTGGAGACCTCCATTGCCTTTTATGATCAGAACGCGGATACCTACCTGCAGAAAGCACTTCTTCTGAACCGGATGAAGTTAAGCCGTGAGGCCCGGGAGGCCTGCGACAGGCTTCTGGAGCTGGAACCGGAAAATTTCTGGGGGTATGTGAACCGGATGGAAGCGCTGCTGGCCTTAAAAGACGGGCAGGGAGTCATTAATGATTTTTATGAAGCCAGGAAAATATTTGCAGCTTATCCGCCCCTATACGAGATGACCGCAGAGGTCTTTGACAGTACAGGGCAGTATGAGGATGTGCTGGATATCATGAAACAAGCAGAAAGTGCAGAGATTTCCACACCAAAGCTCTCCCTTTTCCGCCTGCGCGCATGCAGCCGGCTGGCAGAGACAAGAGCCGACGCGGAACAGGTTTTGGATGACGCAGCTTCTCTTCTTGCCCAATTGGAAGGCAATCCGGAAAATAGTAAAATCCGGGCGGAGATTTACGCGGAATCTGCCCGTCTGCAGAATAATATGGGCGACGGAAAAGCAGCGCTTGCGTATATCAACAGAGCTTTGGCAGAGGATAACCGGCCTTTTTTTAAATGGATGAAAGGGAATTTTTTATATGAACTGGAAAAATATCAGGAGGCACTGGAGGTACTTATGTCCTGCGAGACGGCGTTTCCCGAGGGGGATATGGTCATGTTCCGTATCGGGGAGTGTTTCCATCGTCTTGGACAAATGGAGCAGGCGGCTGCCTATCTGAAAAAGGCCCTGGAGATTGACCCGGAAAACGGGCGGGCGAACTGCAAGCTGGCGGAAATCTACAGGGATCTTCTGGAGGAGAAGGAAGACCCGGCCTTTTACGGGAAAGCGCTTATCTATGCGGACAGGCAGATCCAGCTGCAGCCTGAGGCATATTACTATGTGGAGCGGGGACTGCTTCACATGGCCTGCGCCTATTACTGCAGGGCAGTGCATGATTTTGAGGAGGCACTGCGCCTGGAGCCTGAGAATGTGTATGCATACAACAATATCTGTGTCTGCCTCAGAATGATGGGGGAATATGACAGGGCGGTTGAGGCCGGGAAAAAGGCGGAAGCGCTGCTGAAAGAGGAGGACATGGTCCGTGTGTACGGCAATCTGGGGGACTGCTGTATGGAAACCGGATGTCTTGCTGAGGCGGAGGCATATTATCTGAAACACCAGAAACAGTTTCCCAATGGACGCTCTCCGAAAGAATCCCTCATCGAGGTATATATAAGGCTCGGGAACTTAAACGCAGCCTTTTACTGGATCGGGCAGGCCTATGACAGGGAACAGGAGGTGCTGTACCGAAAGGCCCAGGTTTATTACAGACTGAGGGAGGGCGGCAAGGTGCGTATCTGTCTTCGGGATATCCAGAAGGAGAAAGCGTATTCGTGCAGGGCAAAGCTTTTGGCTGCATACAACGCCTGCTATCTTCTGGAAAAGAACCGGGAGGCGCTGAAGCTGGCAAAAAGTGTTCTGAAGGAGGCAAAAGCCGGCTCTTCGGAATATTTCCAAGCAGGTTTTCTGGCGGCTGAGATTTATATGAGAACCAAGAAGCCGGCAAAGGCGGGTAAGACAGCAGAGGCGCTTTTGGCTGTCTGGCAGTCAACGTTTGGGGAGGCGTCCCTGATCAAATGGAAATACCGGAGAAAGCGTCTGTACGAGCTGGGGCTTCTCTGCCTCTTTACCGGCAGGACGGAAGAGGCTTTCAAACAGGCAGAGCTTATGGCGGATGCCCCAAAATGTGAAGATGTCTGCTGCGGGCAGCAGGGAGGAATGTGTGCGGAAGCCCTTCATCTCATGGCCCTGATCTGTGAATTTACGGGGGAGAGGCAGCAGGCCTTTGACTACTACGCAAGACTCAAAGAAAGCGGTTTTCTCAACATACAGGCAGATTACGGGTGCAGAAGGATGTAGTGACAGAAAGGAACAGAAGAATTGATAATTGGAATAGATTTGGGTACAACAAACAGTCTGGCAGCATATTTTACGGAAGACGGGCCGAGAATTATCCCCAACCGTCTGGGCAGGCATTTAACGCCTTCCGTGGTGAGTGTGGATGAAAATGACCAGGTATTTGTGGGAGAGACAGCAAAGGAACGTGGTTTTTTATATCCGCAGATGACTGCCTCTGTCTTTAAGCGCGATATGGGAAGTGACAGGAAGTACCGGCTGGGAGCAAGAGACTTTACGGCCCAGGATCTGTCTTCCTTTGTTCTGCGTTCCCTGAAGGAGGACGCGGAGGCGTTCCTTCAGGAAACCGTGGAGGAGGCGGTCATCAGTGTACCCGCGTATTTTGATGACAAACGCCGGAAGGCCACGAAGAGAGCCGGGGAGCTGGCAGGTCTGAAAGTAGAACGGATCATCAGCGAGCCAACAGCCGCAGCCATTGCCTACGGACTGTACGAGAAACAGAAAAACACAAAATTTCTGGTATTCGATCTTGGCGGCGGAACCTTTGACGTATCCATCCTGGAGCTGTTCGAGAATATTTTGGAGGTCCGGGCAGTGGCAGGAGACAACTATCTGGGCGGTGAGGATTTCACAGAGCTGCTGGTGCAGCATTATATGGATAAGATGGGGCTGAAGCTTACAGCGCTGACACAGAAGACCCTGGGACAGATCCGCAAGCAGGCAGAGGCCTGTAAGCTGTCCTACAGCCGGGCAGCGTCAGGAACCATGAACTGCAGAATAGACGGGGAGGAAAGGCCTCTTGCGATTACCCTGAAGGAATACGAAAAGATGTGCGAACCGCTTCTTGCAAAGATCAGGAAGCCGGTACAGAGAAGCCTGTCAGATGCCCATGTAAAGCTGTCGGATATTGATGAGATCGTGCTGGTAGGCGGGGCCACCAGACTTCCTGTTGTGAGGGATTTTATTATCCGCATGTTCAAAAAATTCCCTGATACAGCCATGAATCCTGACGAGGCGGTGGCTCTGGGAGCTGCCATCCAGGGAGCCATGAAGGAACGGCAGGAGGCAGTCCGGGAAGTGATTTTAACCGATGTGTGTGCCTTTACGCTTGGAACAGAGGTGTCTGTGCGGCTGGAGGACGGCAGGATAGATGAGGGGCATTTCTGTCCGATCATAGAGCGGAATACAGTGATCCCGGCCAGCCGTACGGAGCGTTTTTATACCATGCACGATGATCAGGAACGTGTCCGTATCTGTGTTCTGCAGGGAGAGAGCCGATATGCGGAAAACAATCTCCTTTTAGGAGAACTGGATATTGAGGTGCCGAAGAACAAGGCCGGGGAGGAGAGTGTGGATGTGACCTACACCTATGACATCAACTCGATTTTGGAGGTGGAGGTATGCGTCACATCCAGCGGACAGAAGCAGCGCCGGATCATTAAGGGCCGTGAAAATGAAATGACGGACAACGAGATCGAAGCCCGTATGAAGGAACTCTCCTACCTGAAGATCCATCCGAGAGAGCAGGAGGAGAACCGTCTGCTGCTTCTGAAAGGGGAGCGCCTTTATGAGGAAACTGTGGGTGAGAACCGGCGGCGGATGGAATATGAGCTGCAGAAATTTGAAATGGTGTTAAATACCAGAGACCGGGGTAAAATAGAAGAAGCGGCGAAACATTTTTCGCAGATAATGGAAGAAGTAGAAGAAGATAATCTATAAACCCGGAGGTATGAAAATGGGACAGAAACTATATGCGAACGGAATCATCCTGACAATGGAAAAACAGATGTACGCGGAGGCGGTACTTGTAAAGGACGGCAGGATAGCGGCAGTGGGAAGAAAGGCGGCTGTGGAGGCGTGTGCCGGTGCGGACACAGAACGGGTGGATCTGGAGGGGCGGACCATGATGCCCGCCTTTCTGGATGCTCACAGCCATTTTATGGCCTGCGCCAACGGGGAACTGCAGATTTCCCTGGATGGTACCAAAAGTTTCTGGGAAATTGCGGAACGGGTGCGGGAATATATCGCTGTCAGGCATGTGGAGAAGGGGAAATGGCTGACAGGAAAGGGATATGACCACAATTTTCTGGAGGAGAGATCCCATCCTGACAGACACCTTCTGGATGAGGCAGCCCCGGACAATCCCCTGGTGATCACCCACCAGTCCGGCCATATGGGTGTCTTTAACACAGAAGCACTTCTGCGTCTCGGCATTTCCATGGATGGAAATGGGGCGGTACAGGAAATACCAGGAGGAAAGATTGCTGTGCAGGACCATATCCCCACAGGATATATGGAGGAGAACGCCTTTGTGGAGTTTCAGAAAAAGATTCCGCTTCCCTCACCGGAAGAATTTATGGATGCTGTGGAAAAGGCACAAAAGAGATACGCCTCCCATGGGATCACCCTGATCCAGGAGGGACTGGTGGTGGATGAGATGCTTCCTCTCTATCAGAAAATCGTGGAGTCAGGAATCCTGAAGCTGGACGTGGTGGGGTATCTGGACATGAAAGGTGCCGGAAAATTTCTGGAAGCTATGGGGAAACACAGAGAGGGATTCCTCCGGCATTTTAAAATAGGGGGATATAAAATCTTTTTGGACGGCTCGCCTCAGGGCAGAACAGCCTGGCTTAGAATGCCCTATACGTCAGGGCCGGAAAAAGAGGGATACCGGGGATATCCGGTACACACAGATGAGGAGGTCTGCGCCTTTGTGCACCGTGCTCTGGAGGAACACATGCAGATCCTGGCCCATTGCAATGGGGACGCTGCCTGCGGACAGTATATCCGTGTTTTCGAGAAAGCTGCCGCCGCGGAAGGAAAGACGCTTCCCGCGGATATTCGTCCGGTTATGATACACGCGCAGCTTCTCGGACTTGACCAGATACCAAATGTGAAGGCCATGGGAATGATACCCTCCTTCTTTGCCGGACATGTGTACCACTGGGGAGATATCCACGCAGATAATTTGGGCATGGAGCGGGCTTCCCATATAAGTCCGGCAGCTTCCGCCGAAAAAGAGGGCATTGCCTATACTTTCCACCAGGACGCCCCTGTCATTGAACCGGATATGCTGGAGACCGTATGGTGCGCTGTAAACCGATGCACAAAGAACGGAAAAGTACTGGGCAGCAAAGAGCGCATCTCTGTGACAGATGCGCTGAAAGCAGTCACCGTGAACACGGCATACCAGTATTTTGAAGAGCGGGAGAGAGGCAGCATCGCCCCGGGCAAGAGAGCGGATTTTGTGATCCTGTCTGAAAATCCGCTGGAAAAGGACAAAATGCAGATCCGGGATATCCGGGTGCTGGCAACGATAAAGGACGGGGATGTCATTTACCGAAGGGACACCCTCTGACCCGGAATCTCTTGTTTCTGTCTGTGATTACCCGTCAGACCCTTCCTTCAGCCCTTTTTAGTCTTCCACCAGCCGGATGCCTGTAATATCCGGTTCTATGATCAGGGAGTAGTTGGTATAATACACCACAAAGCCGGGCTTGGAGCCGTTTGGCTTTTTCACGTGTTTTTTCTGGATATAGTCAATCTCCACTTTGGGGGCAGTGCGTCCGCTGGAATAATACCCGGCCAGACGGCCTGCCTCCTCAAAGGTACGGTCAGGCAGCTCTTCATTGTTGGACTTTACCACCACATGGGAGCCTGCCATTTTCTTGGCATGGAACCACCAGTCACCTCCTGTGGCGAATTTAAAGGTGAGTTCTTCGTTCTGGTAATTATTTTTTCCCACATAAATGTGATAGCCGTCGCTGGATATATAATGCAGGGGTTTTGATTTGGCCTGCATTTTCTTTTTGCCGCCGGTATAGTGCTTCTTGATATACCCGTATTCCGTCAGTTCCTCCTTGATCTGGGACAGGTCGCTTTCCTGCTGGGCAATGTCCAGGGCAGCCTGAATGGATTCCAGGTGGCGGATCTCACTTTCTGTGTCCGCTAACTGTTCCTCCAGAGCCTGTGCGGTACGTTTCAGCTTATTGTACCTGTCAAAGTATTTCTTGGAGTTTTCCTGAGGGGTCATGGTGGGGTCAAGGGGAATGGTAATCTCCTCATTGGTATAATAATTCAGTGCCCGGAAGGATTTACAGCCCTCCTCCAGGTTATAGCCGTATGTGTTGATCAGCTCCCCATAGACTTTGTATTTGTCCATTTTTTTCGTGTCCTGCATCTGCTTTGTCTGCAGGTCGAATTTTTTCCAGTTGCGGTCCAGGGCGGTCTGGACTATTTTCCGCAGGTCCGCGGATTTCTGACGCATACGGGTAATGATATTTTTCTGGGCATAATACTGCTCCAGGACCTGGGAGATGGAATCGTATTCCCTGACTGTATAATCCGTATACTGGGTGAGGGGAACAGCTCCGAATTCCACCGGTTCCCCGGAGGGGCTGTACACAATATTGGGAGTAAAGCGCCCCTCTTTTACATCCTCCATAAAGCGTGAAAACGCCTGGAAGACCCGTTCCTTCTCCTGCCCGGAAAGCCCGTCTGCAGGGGCACTTCCGTGTACGCCTGCTCTGGCGCAGATCTCCTCCGCGGCTGCGGGGCTTAACCCTGTAAGAGAGGTATAGATGGCCTTGGCTATATTGGTAGGCTTTCCGTACACCGCCGCATAAAATTCTTCCTCTGTGACAGCAAGGGGATTCTTCTTGTCCTGAGTCTGCGGAATAAAATAATCTCTTCCCGGAAGAACCTCCCTGACAGAGCTCATATTCAGGGATACATGCTTGATGCTGTCCAGGATCATGCGCTCCTCATTGAGGAAAATAATATTGCTGTGCTTGCCCATGATCTCCACCACCAGGGTTTTAAAGCACAGATCTCCAAGTTCATTTAAATGTTCTATTCGGATCTCAATGACACGCTCCAGCCCCGGCTGGGTCACTGCCGTGATCTTGCCGCTTCCCACATGCTTGCGCAGCAGCATACAGAAATTCGGCGCTGTGAGAGGGCTTACTTTGTTCTTGTCCGTAAAATAGATCAGAGGCAGGGAGGCGCTGGCTGATATGAGCAGCCGGTACTGTGTCCTGTTATTTTTTATGGTGAGAATAAGCTCATCCGCCTCGGGCTGGGCAATCTTGTTTATTTTGCCGCCCACAATCGTTTCATTTAATTCTTTTACTATATTTGCAATGGTAATTCCGTCAAAAGCCATATAAATTCTCCTTCCGATTCCGCTATCACGATTATATACGAAATGGAAACACAAAGCAAATGAAAAAAAGATTTGACTGGAAATTGTGATTGCTTTATAATAACCATGTATGTTTATGTCACTATCCAAAAAGCAGCCATATACAGCTTTGCGGACAGTAACAGATTTATGCTATGTGCAAATAAGAACAGCAGAAAAGAGAATGACATGATCAAGAGCATGACAGGCTTTGGAAGAGCCGAGGTGATTGACGAAGAAAGAAAAGTTACGGTTGAAATGAAATCCGTAAATCACCGCTATCTGGATATCAATATACGCATGCCCAAGAAGCTGAGCAGTTTCGAGGCTTCCATACGTGCCGTATTGAAAGAATATCTCCAGCGCGGCAAGGTGGACCTCTTCATCGCCTATGAGGACTACACCCAGTCCCGTGTTTCCGTAAAATACAACAGGGAAATTGCAGGACAATATTTAGAATACTTACAGCAGATGAGTGAAGAATTTCATCTGGAAAATGACATAAGAACGTCCAGGCTTCTAAGCTGCCCGGAGGTGTTCACCATGGAAGAACAGACGGTGGATGAAAAAGAACTGTGGAGTTCCCTGGAGGAAGTTCTGCGGGAGGCTGCCCGCCGGTTTGTGGATACCAGGATCAAAGAGGGCGGACATCTGAAGAATGACATTCTGGAAAAGCTGGACGGCATGTACAGCAAGGTAGAGCAGGTGGAGGCGCGTTCTCCTGAGATTCTCCGTGAATACAGAGAAAAGCTGGAGAATAAGGTGGCAGAACTTCTGCAGGATACCCAGATAGAGGAGAGCCGCATTGCGGCGGAAGTGATCCTCTTTGCGGATAAGATCTGCACGGACGAGGAAACCGTTCGCTTAAAGAGCCATATCTCCCATATGAAGGATGTACTGGAGCAGGAGGATGGCATCGGCAGGAAGCTTGACTTTATTGCCCAGGAGATGAACCGTGAGGCAAATACCATTTTATCCAAGGCCAATGACCTGGAGACTTCCAATCTTGCCATTGACTTAAAAACAGAGATAGAGAAGATCCGGGAACAGATTCAGAATATTGAATAAAGGCAGGAGGAATATGTCTAAATTAATCAATATCGGTTTCGGCAATGTAGTGAACACAGACAAAGTGGTGGCAGTTGTAAGCCCGGACGCGGCGCCCATCAAGCGCATGGTGCAGTCAGCAAAAGAGTCCGGCAAATCCATTGACGCCACGCAGGGCCGCAAGACAAAGGCAGTGATTATCACCAACAGTGAGATGCTGATCCTCTCAGCCCTGCAGCCGGAAACCATTGCAAAACGTTTCGGCACGTTTTACGAAAATGATCTAAAAGGGGAACAGGATGGATAACAGAGGAATTTTAACCGTGGTCTCCGGATTTTCCGGCGCGGGTAAAGGGACGCTTATGAAACGGCTTCTGGAGAAGTATGATACGTACTCCCTTTCTATTTCCGCGACCACCAGGGCACCGCGGGAGGGCGAGGAGCATGGAAGAGAATATTTCTTCCATTCAAAAGAAGAGTTTGAGGAGCTGATTTCCCAGGATGCATTGATTGAATATGCCCAGTATGTGGAAAACTATTACGGTACACCAAAGGCATACGTGGAAAAGCAGCTTGCCGCAGGCAGGGATGTGATCCTGGAAATTGAGATACAGGGAGCACTCAAGGTGAAAGAAAAGATGCCGGATACCCTGCTGATGTTTGTCACACCGCCTTCTGCGATGGAGCTGAAGCGGCGGCTGACAGACAGGGGGACCGAAACACCTGAGGTCATAGAATCCAGGCTTCGCAGGGCATCCGAGGAAGCCAAGGGAATGCCGCTCTATGATTATGTGCTCATCAATGACGATCTGGAAGAATGCGTTGACAGGATGCACAGCATTATTCAAAGCCAGCACAACACTGTGAAAAACAGTGCGCCTTTTATAGAAAAAATAACCAGTGAAGTAGCAGTATTTGCGAAAGGAGAATGAGATATGATACATCCGTCTTACACAGAATTAATGGACGCAATCAACGAGGAGGGCAATATCGAGGACGAACCGTTAGTCACCAGCCGTTACTCTGTTGTACTGGCTACCAGCAAGAGAGCCAGACAGCTTATTGCAGGCCGTGAGGCCATGGTTCACTCATCAGGCAAAAAACCTCTGTCCACAGCAGTGGAAGAGATTTATCAGGGCAAGGTAAAAATCCTGCCGGATGATTTCCAGGAGGAAGAGGAGACAACAGAGAACTAAATTTACAGGGACTGCCGCCAGATGCGGGCAGTCCTTTCTACCATTACTGACAAGGAGTATGCATGAGGAAAGTTTTATTTATATCTCTTGGATGTGACAAGAACCTGGCGGATTCTGAGGAGATGCTGGGCATGCTTGTGGAGCATGGGTATACCATCGTAAACGATGAGACAGAGGCTGATGTGGCTGTTGTCAACACCTGTGCCTTCATCCATGATGCCAAGGAGGAGAGCATTTCCAATATTCTGGAAATGGCAAAGTATAAGGAGACAGGTTCCCTCAGGGTCCTGCTGGTGACCGGTTGTCTGGCGCAGCGGTACAAGGAGGAAATTATAGAAGAGATCCCGGAAGTAGATGCTGTCCTGGGGACAACCAGCTTTGATGATATCATAGAGGCCCTTGACAAGGCATTTGAAGGGGAGCGGTATCTGGAGTTCAAGGATACCTCCTATCTGCCGGATGTGGAGACAAAGAGGATGATCACCACCGGCGGCTATTATGAATACCTGAAGATCGCAGAGGGATGTGACAAGCACTGCACCTACTGTATTATCCCGAAGCTCAGAGGCAGATACCGCAGTGTTCCCATGGAAAAGCTCATAAAGCAGGCAGAATACATGGCAGAGCAGGGCGTGAAGGAACTGATCATAGTAGCGCAGGAGACCACTATATACGGCTGTGACCTGTACGGGGAGAAAACCCTGCATAAGCTTTTAAAGAAGCTGTGCCGCATCCCCGGCATTGCATGGATCCGCGTGCTCTACTGTTATCCCGAGGAGATCTATCCGGAGCTGATCCGGGTGATGAAGGAGGAGCCGAAGATCTGTCATTATCTGGACCTGCCCATACAGCACTGCAATGACAGAATCCTGAAGCGCATGGGCAGACGTACCACCAGGCAGGAACTTGTGGACATCATCACAGCTCTCAGAAGAGAGATTCCCGATATTGTGCTTCGGACAACTCTGATCACCGGATTTCCGGGGGAGACACAAGAGGAGCATGAGGAGCTGATGGACTTTATTGATGAGATGGAGTTTGACAGGCTTGGCGTCTTTACCTATTCGCCTGAGGAGGATACCCCTGCGGCCATTATGCCGGACCAGATCGATGAGGAAGTCAAGAAGGACCGTCAGGCAGAGCTTATGGAGCTTCAGCAGGAGATCTCCCTGGACAAGGGACAGGAGAAGATCCACTCTGAAGTTGAGGTTATGATCGAAGGGAAAGTGGCAGATGAAAATGCCTATGTGGGCCGCACATACGGAGATGCACCGGGTGTGGACGGATATATTTTCGTCAATACGGATACGGAGCTTATCTCAGGAGATTTGTGCAAGGTGCATGTGACCGGCGCTCTGGAATATGATTTGATAGGAGAGTTAAAAGATGAATACACCGAATAAACTGACGATCGCAAGAGTCGTTATGATTCCGTTCTTTGTGGCTTTTTTAATGTATGATATTGCGGGAAGTGCCGGAAAGTGGATCGCGCTGGCCATCTTTATCGCTGCCAGCCTGACAGATACCCTGGACGGCTATCTGGCCAGGAGAGATAATCTGGTGACCAACTTCGGCAAATTCATGGACCCGCTGGCGGACAAGCTTCTGGTCTGCTCCGCGCTGATCTGCTTTACCGGTATGGGTGAGCTGCCGGCCTGGATCACCATTGTGATCATAGCCCGTGAATTTATCATCAGCGGTTTCCGTCTGGTAGCTGCGGACAACGGCATCGTGATCGCTGCCAGCTACTGGGGCAAATTCAAGACCGTATCACAGATGATCATGATCATTCTTATGATCATGGATATTCAGAATCAGGCATTCCAGATCCTGATCCAGATTTTCGTGGTGATTGCCGTTGCACTTACCCTGATCTCTCTTGTGGATTACATCTTGAAGAATAAAAGTGTTTTAAGCATGCAGGATTAAAGGAAGAAAATATGGCTATGCTGCCTGGGAAGGAGAGAAACTTATGACAGCGGAATTGATATGTGTGGGAACAGAGTTGCTTCTGGGCAATATTGTGAATACGAATGGGGCCTACCTGGCGAGAAAATGCGCCGCTCTTGGGCTTTCCATGTATCATCAGAGTATTGTGGGGGACAATGACAAACGTCTGGAGGAGACTATCCGGACAGCGACGGACCGGTCTGACGTGGTGATCCTCTGCGGAGGCCTTGGCCCCACGAAGGATGACCTGACAAAAGAAGTGGCTGCTAAGGTTATGGGAAAAAAGCTGAAAGAGGATAAGCATTCCAGAGAGCGTATCCAGGCTTATATGGATAACTATGTAAAGAGCCATCCGGGTACCAGGATCACAGAGAATAACTGGAAACAGGCGCTTCTGCCGGAAGGTGCCGCTGCTGTGGACAATGAAAACGGAACTGCCCCGGGAATCATAATGGAGGAAAAGGGAACAGTGCTGATTCTGCTGCCCGGCCCGCCAAACGAGCTGATTCCCATGTTTGAAGAAAAAATATACCCCTATCTCAGGAAAAAACAGCCGGAGGTCATTGCCTCTGAGATGGTAAAGGTGTGCGGCTTAGGTGAGAGCCAGGTGGAGACAGATATTGAAGATCTCATCGAAAAACAATCTAATCCCACCATTGCCACATATGCCAAGACAGGGGAAGTGCACCTGCGTGTGACGGCAAAGGCTGAAAATGAAAAGGCTGCCAGGAAGCTGATCAAGCCTGTCGTCCGTGAGCTGAAGGTGCGTTTCGGTGCCAATATCTATACCACGGATGAGGATAAATCCCTGGAAAGCGCAGTTGTGGATCTGCTCAGAAACCAGGATATCTCCCTGACCACGGTGGAGTCCTGTACAGGCGGTGCGCTGTCTGCCAGGATCGTAGATGTTCCGGGTGCTTCCGATGTGTTAAAACAGGGATTCGTCACATATACCAACCGTGCCAAGAGAAAATACGTTATGGTTAAGAAAAGCACCTTAAAAGAATACGGTGCCGTCAGCGAGAAGTGTGCAAAGGAAATGGCAAAAGGCGGATGCTTTGTGACCGGTTCCGATGCAGCAGTCTCCATCACCGGATTCGCAGGACCGGACGGCGGTACCGAGCAGGCGCCGGTGGGAACCGTGTTTATCGGGTGCTGCTTAAAAGGAAAGACAGTGGTGCAGGAATTCCACTTCGGGGGAGACCGCAGCAAAATCAGGGAACAGGCAGCAACTTATGCCCTGATCCTTCTAAGAGAATGTATTCTGGAAAATTTTGAGCGCCGTAATGATGAAAGCAGTAAATGATCTCCATACAGACAGCCGCCCGGTACCTGATACCGGGCGGCTGTTATAGTCTAATGCATCTAATGCATCATTTTGATGATCTGCATCATACGGTTGATGCGGGCTACCTCTTCCGGCGGTTTTCCCATTTTCAATACCTCGATTATGGTGTCCATCTCCTGACGCGAAAAATCAAGTCCCCCGGATTGACTTTTGTTCTGAGAGACTGCTGACATGAGAAAGGGCAGCAGTTCGTTCATTCCCTTCTGGCTTCCCTGATTTGCTATGTTATTGAGCATTTTCAGCTTCTCAGGGTCCATGCCTTTCAGATTGGGGTTGTTCATCCAGTTGTCCTGAAAATTCCCCTGCTGCTGCGTATTCTGCTGGTACTGTCCGTAAGTCTGCTGCGGCCCGGACTGGTACTGCTGGGTATTACCGCGGGGGTCAGACTGATATGCCTGGGAATTAACCCCTGGCCCGCCCCCCTGCGCTCCGCCCTGTGCATTTCCCTGGAAGGGCTGAGAGCCGTTCTGGAAAGCAGGATTGTTCTGCTGAGGAGCGTTCTGGAAAGCGGGATTGCCCTGCTGGGAACCGTTCTGGAAGTCTGGATTACCCTGCTGAGATGCATTCTGGAAAGCGGGATTGCCCTGCTGGGAACCGTTCTGGAAAGCGGGATTGCCCTGCTGAGAATCATTCTGGAAAGGTCGGGAACCTTGCTGGGAACCGTTCCGGAAGGGCGGGGTGTTCTGGCGGGAGCCGTTCTGGAACGACTGGCTGTTCTGCCGGGAATCATTTTGGAAGGTCTGGTTACCCTGCTGAAATGCATTTTGTGGGGTCTGGCCGGCCTGCTGAGGGCCATTTTGCGAGGCCTGCCCACTCTGCTGAGGACCATTTTGTGAGGTCTGCCCACCCTGCTGGGAGCCTGGCTGTGGTCCTGCGTGATAGGGCTGCTGATTTCCGATGGGGAATCTGAGGCCGCCCGGACGGTATCCTCCCTGGCCCGGGCCGTTCTGACGGGAGTTTGATGGCTGTTCTTGTTTCCGGCTTTCCGCCTGTGTCTGCGGCGGCTCGTCTGCCGACGGCTTTCCGGCAGGATTTCTGAGATTCTGCCTGTAATTCTGATTATTCATATTTACCTCCGTTTTTACTGTTTCGGCACATCCTGGGACAGCTCAAAAAGCTGCACCATGGCCATGGTATTGATGAGCGAGTCAATTCTTTCCTTCGCAGGTCCGCGGCATACCTTGCTGCAGGCTGTGAGCATTTCAAGAGGGTCTGCCGTAAACTGCTCCTGGGCATGCATCTGCATATCCGCCTGCGGCTGTGAGAAGAGACGTATGGTATTGGATAACTCCAGAAATTTGGCATATACTGATATGAGCCTTTGGCCCTGGGCCGGAAGATAAGGCATGGCCGCTTTCAGAATTTCCACCTGATCCTCCGCTATCATTTCGTCCAGAATATTATGTTCTTCCATTCTAGCTCCTTCCAAAACTTCCGCTTTCTAAACCTTATGTTTCCTCTATACAGGATATGACGAAAAAACAGTTCTGCCATAGTATAATAGGGAAAGGGGTGTATACACATGGAACAGCATGAAATCAGACTGGTGGAGGAAGACAACACCATTTATGAAATAGATATGGACTGCATCAGGAAAAAACAACTGGCGGCAAAGAGAGCCATGGAAGCAGATGAAAAGAGAAGACTTGATTTTGAAAAGAACAGGGCAAAAGAAACATGACAAAGTAAAAAGCCGGGGCTCATCACCCCGGCTCTTTTTGATGAGACTGCTGTTCCGGGACTGCCCTGCAGTCACAGGACAATATCCGCGGAACAGAGAAAAGTCAAACTTTTACCAAAGCCTCTCATCTGTTTTTGTTTTGTTATTGATTAGCAGAAACCGTGTCCGCCGCATCCGCACAGGAGCAGCAGGATAATGATAATACAGCTGCAGTCGCCGCCGAAGCCGCCGCATCCGCAATCATTTCCACATCCGCCGCCGCTGTTTCCGTTTCCACAGCAGCAAAGCAGAAGAAGAATCCAGATGATACAGCTGCAGTCGCCGCCGAATCCACGGGAAACTCCACATCCTCCTCCACAGTTATCATCGCATCCGCAACCACAGTTTGTAGCAGCTAAATCACTCATTTTGTATCCTCCAAAGAATTTTGATTACACTTACATGATATGTGCCGGGGAGGAATTGGTGCAGGTTTGCGGAAAAGATTTTTAAATATTCGTGAAAACAGAGAAGATCCGGTACACATCCAACGCCCCATATCCCCATTCACGGTTGGGGTAAAGCTGTACCTGGGTTCTTCTGGCGCCGCGGATAAACAGGGCTTTCAGCTCTGCATTGTTAAATATCTTGGGCGGATTTCTTTTTGCCCCCCACTCGATCACAAGAGCACAGGCTCCGGCAGTGATGGCCGCCGCCACAGAGGAGCCGGTCATGGTTGTGAAACGTCCTCCGGGCGCCGGGCCGAACACATTGACTCCCGGTGCTGCGATATCCGGCTTTATGAGACCTGTACGTGTAAATCCCCTGCTGGAGTTGACGAACAGGCTGTTATTGTATGCGTTGAAAGTAGAAGTGGTCAGGGACACCTCCGCCGCCGAGGGCGCAGTGATGGTGGTGTTGGGGTCCGGTCTCAGAAAAGTTACATCAGGCGCCATAAACCCGTCGACCGGAAGCCAGATATGGAAATTCCCCGCATTGTTGCTGCTGGAATACACATTGATCTTCCATGCGCCCGGTGTGGGATTGGAAAAGCGGAAGAAAATGAGCTGGTCACCGGATATGGTCTGAATCAGTTCCGAGGCAATAAAAATCTCCGTATCTTCCAATACAAACTGTATGGTATCCGAATAATTGATCCGGGTGGGCAGCCGCTGTATGACCTCGCCCAAAGGGGATTCAAAACCAACCGAATAGATTTCAGGGGGTGCGCCCCATAATTCCGCGGTAAAGCCCCTTGTATTTTCCGGCACCAGGATCTCTACTGCTGTGCTGGTGTTTGGCGCAGGTGCTTCTGCAAAGAAATGATGGGCCTTGCCCGCTTCATTTCCGGCTGCGGCTACGGAATAGACTCCCCAGTAATTGGCAGATACAGTCAGGGACGATGCAAGGGCAGATTGTCCTGAATGCGCCCCCTGGTTGGAGCCAAGGCCAATACAGATGACCAGGGGAGCCTGCAGCTCATTGGAGAGGAGCAGAAGATAGCGGATTCCCATCATGATATCGGATTCCTGATAAACAGGATTGCTGCTTGTGTGGTAGAAAAGCTCTTTTAAGTAATTTTTCGCTTCTTTCAGTTTTACGACTGCCAGCATACTGGAAGGGGCAGCTCCTATGAAGTCATTGTCCGGCAGGCTGCTTCCCGCGGCGGCGCCTGCCAGAAAAGTCCCGTGACCGATGGTATCCTGTGAGGGGATAAGCTCCAGGGGATTTTCTGACGCCAGTGCATTCTCCAGATCCTCATGGGTGTATCCTGTCCCGTACTGCATGTCAAAGGGCGGCGTGCCGCTCTGAATCGTCTGGTCCCACAGTCCGTAGATGCGGCTGCCCCCGTCTGACCGTCTGAATGCGGGATGTGTGTAATCAATCCCCGTATCAATGAAGCCGATCAGGATACCGCGCCCCTTCAGATTCAGCGCCGGCTGGTTCTGGACTGCAGTGATTCCCGAAACCTCCAGACTGACCGTGTCCAGAAGGGAGTAGAGATTGGGAATGGTATTATAGAAGAGACCATTGGCAAAATAATCCCTGATATCAGAGGAAGGGAGGCGCCCGTGTATCATTCCATAATAGTTGTTGAAAAGCTGGGCCCCAAATTCCCGGTAGTCTTCCAGAAACTGCGGATATATGGGGAGGATATAGTCGGCATAATCCTCAGACAAGATCATTTCTTTGATTGTAGGCATATAAAATTTCCATACTGTCTGTTTTTAATAAGTCTATGAGGAAGCCCTCTGAAATATTGGCAGTAAAGCTGTTTTCTGAATACCATAAAGAAGAACTCATATACGGAGCTTTGGGAAATGATGCAGAAATGGCTTACCGGAAAAAATATAGGTGTCGCCATCCTGGACACCGGAATTTATCCTCATATAGATTTTGACTGCCGAATCCGTGCTTTTCTTGATATGGTACACGGAAGAACCCTTCCTTATGATGACAATGGACACGGCACGCATGTGGCCGGAATCCTGGCTGGCAGCGGAGCTGCCCTGAACGGAAAATACAAAGGCGTAGCGCCGGGCTGCGATATCATTGCAGTGAAGGTGCTGGATGAAAGCGGCAATGGCAACAAGGAGCAGGTAATCGAAGCACTGGACTGGATCAAGGCCAACCGGATCAAATACAACATCAGGATCATCAATATCTCCGTGGGCACTACCCAGAAGGAATCGCACCGGGATCTGATCTATGCGGTGGAATCCGCCTGGGATGACGGGTTTATTGTTGTAGCCGCTGCCGGCAACATGGGACCGGGGCAGGGCAGTATCACAGCTCCCGGCAGCAGCCGGAAAGTCATCACCGTGGGTTCTGCCGATATGCTGGTACGCCATCAGGGTATTTCAGGGAGAGGCCCCACCTGCGACTGCATTATCAAGCCGGATATCGTGGCACCCGGCAACGCCATTGTCTCCTGCGCCAACCGAAGCGGCAGCATGCCTTATGCAGTGAAAAGCGGCACATCCATGTCAACCCCTATGGTCTCAGGCGGCATTGCGCTGCTTCTTGAAAAAAATCCCGCACTGTCCAATCTGGAAGTCAAGAAAAGACTGATGGAGACAGCTAAAGATCTGGGCTATCCCCACAACCTGCAGGGTTGGGGGCTTTTTCAGTTAGAGCATTTTTTATATGATGAAAAGATTTGAAAATTATAGTTGACAAACAATGTATCATTGTATACAATAATACAAGAAATTCATTAAGATAAAGTGATAGCATATTGAAAATGTGATGCCGGGTCATACCGGAAGTTAAGATGAGGAGTGACGAATATGATAAACAGAGCTGTCAGAATGAATTACCATACAAACTTACTGGAACTGGAAGAGCATATGTATCCCCTGGTGGATGTGCAGACACCGAATGTATTTCACAATCTTTTCCCCTACACAGAGGTACCCAAGATTGCGTTTAACGACAGGATCGTGCCCCATCATATGCCGGATGACATCTGGATCACTGACACCACGTTCCGCGACGGGCAGCAGTCAAGAGCTCCTTACAGCACAGAGCAGATTGTAACTATCTTTGATTATTTACACAAACTGGGCGGACCAAACGGCAGGATACGCCAGAGCGAATTTTTCCTTTACAGTAAAAAGGACAGAGACGCCGTATATAAATGTCTGGAGCGGGGATATAAATTCCCGGAAGTTACGAGCTGGATCCGTGCCAGCAAGAAGGATTTTGAACTGGTAAAGGACATTGGTCTGAAGGAGACCGGTATCCTGGTGAGCTGTTCCGACTACCATATTTTCTATAAAATGAAAATGACCAGAAAGCAGGCCATGGAGCATTACCTGAGTGTGATCCGTGAATGCCTGGAGACGGGAATCAGCCCCAGATGCCATCTGGAGGATATAACAAGAGCGGATATCTACGGCTATGTGATCCCCTTCTGTCTGGAACTGAATAAACTGATGGAGGAGTACTCCATTCCCATTAAGGTGCGCTGCTGTGACACCATGGGATATGGCGTGAACTATCCGGGTGCTGTGATCCCACGCTCCATTCCGGGCATTATTTACGGTATTCTGACACATGCCGGAATCCCTTCCGAGCTGATTGAATTCCATGGCCACAACGATTTCTACAAGGCTGTGAGCAATTCCACGACGGCGTGGCTTTACGGCGCAAGCGGTGTAAACTGCTCCCTGTTCGGCATTGGTGAGAGAACCGGCAATACACCCCTTGAAGCTATGGTATTCGAGTACGCGCAGATCAAAGGCTCCCTGGACGGCATGGATACAAGGGTCATCACAGAGCTTGCGAAGTACTACGAAAAAGAGATCGGATACAAGGTGCCCTCCACAACACCGTTTGTGGGAAGTGCGTTCAATGTGACGAGAGCCGGTATCCATGCGGACGGTCTTCTGAAGAATGAAGAGATCTACAATATCTTTGATACGGATAAATTCCTGGGCCGTCCGCCGCAGGTGGCTGTTTCCAACACCTCGGGCCTTGCCGGCATTGCTCACTGGATCAACAATCATTACCGCCTGTCCGGTGAGAAACAGGTGCAGAAGAACAGCGAACTGGTGCAGATGGTAAAGGCATGGGTGGATGCCCAGTACGAGGAGGGACGCGTGACTGTCCTGACGGATGAGGAGCTGATATCCGTGATCGAGGAGAGCTGCGCAAGATTAAATATAACCTTATAAGGCAATGACATGTGAGGAAGGAAGCAAAATGGCAGGTAGAGAAAAGTCCCTGAGGGGCCAGGTGTTTGACAAGATCCGTTCAGATATTCTGAAAGGCCGTTACCAGCAGGGAGACGAATTGGTGGAATGTACCATAGGGAAAGAGCTGGGAGTCAGCAGAACTCCGGTCCGGGAAGCCATCCGGCAGCTGGAACTGGAGGGCCTGGTACGCCTGGTGCCAAACAAAGGAGCCTTTGTCAACGGGATATCCGCAAGGGATGTGACTGATATTTATTTGATCCGCTCCCGGCTGGAAGGGCTCTGTGCCCGGATGGCCGTGGAGAATATAACACCGGAACAGCTGGAAGCCATGGAGGAGGCCATTGTCCTGTCAGACTATCATGCAAAGAAAGAACACTATGAGCAGGTCTGCGAAATGGACGGCAAGTTCCATAAGCTGCTCTATGAGGCGTCCGGCAGCCGGATGCTTTCCCACACACTGTCTGATTTTCATCAATATGTACAGCGTGTGCGGCAGGTATCCATTATGAACCGCATGCGTCTGAATAAATCAGGCAGTGAGCACACAGAGATTCTGGAAGCCATAAAGAGCAAAAACGCGGATCTGGCGGAACAGGTAGCCGCAAGACACATATTTAATACGGTTGAGAATCTGAAACATTTTAATCTGGAAGAAATTCTGCGGGAAGAATACGGAAAGGAGAACGACAACAATGGAAAAAATTAAAATGACAACACCTCTGGTGGAAATGGATGGGGATGAGATGACAAGGATCCTCTGGAAAATGATCAAAGAGGATCTGCTTGCGCCATATGTGGAACTGAACACAGAGTATTATGATCTGGGACTGGAGTACAGAAATGAGACCGGCGACCAGGTGACAGTGGATGCGGCCAATGCCACAAAGAAATACAAAGTAGCGGTAAAATGTGCCACCATCACCCCGAACGCGGCCAGAATGGACGAGTATCACTTAAAGGAAATGTATAAAAGTCCCAACGGCACCATTCGTTCCATGCTGGACGGTACGGTTTTCAGGGCGCCTATTGTGGTAAAAGGAATCGAGCCCTGTGTAAAGAACTGGAAGAAACCCATCACTCTGGCAAGACATGCCTACGGGGATGTCTATAAAAACACAGAGATGGTCATTCCCGGACCGGGCAGGGTGGAGCTTGTATATACCGCGGCTGACGGAACAGAGACAAGAGAACTGGTGCATAACTTCACAGGTGCCGGGGTGGCACAGGGAATGCACAACTTAAATGATTCCATTGAGAGCTTTGCCAGAAGCTGCTTTGAATACGCGCTCTCCACAAAACAGGATCTGTGGTTCTCCACCAAGGACACCATTTCCAAAAAGTATGACCATACCTTCAAGGATATTTTCCAGGACATCTATGAGAAAGAATATAAGGATGCCTTTGAAAAGGCCGGTATTACATATTTCTATACACTGATCGACGACGCGGTGGCACGTGTGATGAAAGCCGAAGGCGGCTTTATCTGGGCCTGCAAGAACTATGACGGGGATGTTATGAGTGATATGGTATCCTCCGCTTTCGGCTCTCTGGCTATGATGACATCCGTGCTGGTATCCCCTCACGGATATTTTGAGTATGAAGCTGCACACGGAACCGTACAGCGCCACTATTACAAACATTTAAAAGGGGAAGAGACTTCCACCAACTCCGTGGCTACCATCTTTGCCTGGTCCGGATCTTTGAGAAAACGCGGGGAGCTGGATGGAAATACAGACCTCTGCCTGTTTGCCGACCGGCTGGAACAGGCCACTCTCACTACTATCGAAAAGGGAGAGATGACAAAAGACCTTGCACTCATCACGTCAATTAAGAATCCTTCTGTATTGAACAGCCGTGAGTTTATCCTGGCTGTAAGGAAGAATCTGGATGTTTTATACGCGTAAAAAATAAGCGTCTGCTGATTTAAAAGTCCATGTAAGAGAGAGAAACAAGTCCCTGCTTACATGGACTTATTATTTGTGAAAAAAAGTCTCGGGCAGGGGTTGAAAAATTTAGTCAATTTCTTATAATGGGTATTAACCGAATCGGTAAAGCATTAAAGGAGGCACAGGATGGAGGACAGACTTAGCAGTCTCTCAGAAGAGAAGAAGAACGCGGTTGTCAATGCAGCACTGGAAGTGTTTGGCACCAATGAATACAAACGGGCATCCACAGACCTGATCGCTGCAAAGGCAGGCATCTCAAAAGGGCTGCTGTTTTACTATTTTAAAAATAAGAAAGAGCTGTATATGTACATATTTGAGTATGTCATGGAGAAGGTAGGACCGCGCCTTTTAGACCGGCACTTTTTTGAAATAACGGATTATTTTGAACTGCTGGCCTATGCAGCAGACAAAAAAGCCCGTATCCTCTCCAGTTTTCCCTTTCTTATGGAGTTCAGTGTCCGGGCATTTTTTACATCCAGGGAGGACGTATCGGAAGATATGAACTCTTTTATGAAAAACCAGATGGATACCATGTTCGTGGATTATTTCAAGAATGTGGATATGACTAAATTCAGGGAGGACATAGATCCCAAAGAAATACTGAACATGCTTCTCTGGCTCACTGACGGATATCTGCACCAGAGAATGTTTTATACCGATACGGTGGATGCGGATGAATTGATGCGTCAATTCAGAAAATGGTCAGAAATGCTGAAGCGGATCGCATACAAAGAAGAGTATCTAACCGAAATGGTTGGAAGGAGGCAAAAAAATGAACGTGATTGAAATCAGTCATATTACGAAAGACTATGGGCAGAACCGCGGCGTTTTTGATGTTAGTTTTTCTGTAAAACAGGGAGAGGTACTGGGGTTTTTAGGACCAAACGGTGCCGGTAAGACAACCACGATTCGGCAGTTGATGGGATTCATCAAACCGGATAAGGGCAGACTGTCCATTCTGGATATGGACTGCTTCAAAGAGTCGGATAAGATCCAGACATCTCTTGGGTATCTGCCGGGAGAGATCGCTTTTATTGATTCCATGACAGGGATGGAGTTTATCCGCTTTGTGGCTAAAATGAAAAATATGAGAGATATGGGCCGGGCACAGGAACTGATGAAGATGTTTGACTTGAACGCGTCCGGCAAACTGAAGAAAATGTCAAAGGGCATGAAGCAGAAGATAGGAATCGTCTGTGCCTTTATGAACCCGCTGGCCAGCATCCTGATCCTGGATGAACCCACCAGCGGACTGGACCCTCTGATGCAGAACCGGTTTGTGGAGCTGATCCTTTCCGAGAAGAAAAAGGGAAAGACCATTTTGATGTCTTCCCATATGTTTGAGGAAATTGAGCGAACCTGTGACCGCGCTGCCATTATCCGAGACGGACGGCTGGTTGCAGTGGAGGAGATGGAGAAACTGAAAGAGGGGCGGCAGAAGGTGATCGATATCACCTTCCGGGAGGCGGATATGGCAGAGGCATTCGCTGCCGCATTCCCGGAGGCAGTCTATCAGCCCGGCAGTAAAACGGTAACGGCCAAGGTTGGAAAAAACCTGGATGCCTTTATCAAAAAAGCAAGCGCCTATACGGTCACGGATTTCGACGTGCGCACACAGAGCCTGGAAGAGTTCTTCATGCATTTCTACGGAGAGGGGGCAGCAAAATCATGAATGCTACACTGTTTAAAAAAGAGATCAAATCCAACTGGCTGCTGCTCGTCATTTTTCTTGCAGTGCTCAGTGTATACGGAAGTATGATCACCATGATGTTTAGCCCCGAGATGGGAGACAGCCTGAAAATGATGGCTGACAGTATGCCGGATCTGTTTGCGGCATTCGGCATGGCTGACGTGGGCCAGACGCTGCTGGAATTTGTATCCGGATATTTATACGGAATGCTGTATGTGGCCTTCCCCGGGGTATTTATCATTATCCTATCCAACAGACTGGTATCCAGATATGTAGATAACGGTTCCATGGCCTACCTGCTGGCGGTACCACAGAAACGCTGGAAGATCATGCTGACTCAGTGTGTCTTCATGCTGACCTGCCTGGTTGTCATGGTGGTATATGTGACCTGCCTGATTCTTGCTTTCAGTGAGGCGCTTTTTCCGGGAGAGATGGAGACAGGTGCCTTCCTTCGGATCAATGTGGGATTATTGGGTATCCTTGTATTTTTCGGCGGGACATGTTTCTGTGCATCCTGCTGCAGCAATGAGACAAAGACTTCCTCCGCGGTCAGCACAACCGTGGTGGTATATTCCATTCTCCTGCAGATGATATCACAGGTGGGGGATAAATTCGAGAAAGTAAAATACGCCACCCCCATAACCCTCTTTGATATTGACGGGCTGGCTGCAGGTGACGGGAAGGCGTGGATCATGTGCGGCATTTTATATCTGGCAGGAATCCTGCTTATGGGAATCGGGATCATACGGTTCAGCAAACGGGATCTGCCTTTGTAAGAGATGGAATCGCAGACGGCCGAAGGATAGCAGCCGGATATAAAAAACGGGAGGAGCAGGCATTATGCCAGCTCTTCCCATTTTTCATACAGTTCTTCCAGCTTTTCTGCGATCTCAGCTTTTTCATTGGCAAGCCGGACGCATTCAGCCACATTGACGGCAACCTCAGGCTTTTCCATCTCACTGTCGATCTCTTTGTCCCTGGTTTCCAGGCGTTCAATCTCTGCCTCTGTCTTCTTCAGATCATTTTCACGCTTTCTCTGGCGTGCCTGTTCTTCTTTGCGCTGTTTCCAGTCCAGTTTCGTGGCGGATACGGATTCCGCAGCCTGTTCCTCCTCAAGGCCCGGCGCATAGATGCGGGTGAGCTCCTCCCTCTTCTCCATGTAATAATCATAGTTGCCGATATAGTTTACCATACTCTGGTTGGTCAGCTCCAGGATCCTGGTGGCGGTACGGTTGATAAAGTAACGGTCATGGGATACATACAGCACCGTACCCGTATAATTGCGCAGGGCCTCCTCCAGGATCTCCTTTGACATAATGTCAAGATGGTTGGTAGGCTCATCCAGGATCAGGAAATTGGCTTCTGAGAGCATGAGCTTTGCCAGGGATACGCGACCCCGTTCCCCGCCGCTTAAGGATGCGATCTTTTTAAAGACATCATCCCCGGTAAAGAGAAAGGCAGCCAGCAGATTGCGGATCTCCGTGTTGGTGAGCTTGGGAAAATCATCCGAAATCTCCTCGAAGATGGTTTTTTCCATATGCAGTACGTGGTGCTCCTGGTCATAGTAGCCGATGTGTACTTTACTTCCCAGATGGAAGACGCCGGCGTCGGCCGGGACCAGCTCGTTCAGTATTTTGAGTATCGTCGTTTTTCCGGTTCCGTTATTCCCGATGATGGCCACACGCTCCCCGCGTTTGATGGAAAAGTTCAGATCAGAAAACAGCGGGAGGGAGGGAAAGGATTTAGAGAGATGTTCCACGGTCAGCACATCCATGCCGCTCTCTATGCGGGGCTTCAGGTAAATACGCATGGACGCGTTTACCTCAGTCGGTTTTTCTATGACTTCAATCTTATCCAGCATCTTTTCCCGGCTCTCAGCCCGCTTAATGGACTTTTCCCGGTTGAACTGCTTTAATTTGGCAATGACTTCCTCCTGGTGTTTGATCTCCTGCTGCTGATTGAGGTAGGCCTGGTAGGCATCTCTGCGAAGCTGGGCCTTTTTCTCACTGTAGGCGGAATAGTTTCCGCTGAAGGAGCTTACCTTTCCGTTGTCAATATCAATCACCTTGGTCACGATCCTGTCCAAAAAATACCGGTCGTGGGATACGATAAGGACAGCTCCCGGATAATTCAAAAGGTACGTCTCCAGCCAGGAGATAGAGTCCATATCCAGATGGTTGGTAGGCTCATCCAGAAGGATGATATCCGGTTTTGACAGCAGCAGGCGGCCAAGGGCCACACGGGTCTTCTGGCCTCCTGACAGGGTGGAGATTTCTTTTTCAAAGTCACTCTCCGGAAAGCCGAGTCCCTTCAGTACGCCCACAAGCTCACTTTTATACGCATAGCCGTTCTCCATCTCAAACTCATGGGTCAGCCGGGAATACGTCTCCATCAGGCGGTCCAGCTCCTCCCCTTGGGCGTGCTTCATCTGTTTTTCGGTTCTGCGCATATGGAGCTCCATATCCAGAATATGCTGTTTGACCTGGAGCAGAGAGTCATAGATGGTAAGCGCGCTGTCCAACTCCTGATGCTGGGCCAGATAGCCGATGGTCCTGCCCCTTGATAAGATTACCTCTCCGCTGTCCGCGGGAATCTCCTGCATGATGATGCGCAGCAGTGTGGATTTTCCTGCTCCGTTGATGCCCACCAGGGCGGCTTTTTCGCGTTCTTCTATATGGAAGGAGGCATCATGGATCAGATTCATGCCTCCGAACGATTTTTCAATGTTTTGACATGCCAGTATCATTTTATACGAATCTCCTTTATCTTTTGGTTCACCCTTCCTATTATATCGGAAATTCAGAATTTGACAACAGATAAAAACAACAATAACTGGAATTGTATTTGACTTTATTTTAACAATTATATATAATATTCCTATATGAAACAGAAAACTTAGACATAAGGAGGGTAAAGTCGTGGACGAAAAATGCATATCGAAAGCAGTCATCAGAAGACTTCCCCGATATTACAGATATTTAGGAGAACTTTTGGAAGATGGTGTGGAACGTATTTCCTCAAACGAGCTGAGCAGCAAGATGCGCGTGACCGCATCCCAGATCCGCCAGGACCTGAACAATTTCGGAGGATTCGGGCAGCAGGGATACGGCTATAATGTGCAGTACCTGTACACAGAGATCGCCAAGATCCTGGGGCTCGACAGGACCCACAACATGATCATCATCGGAGCCGGCAATCTGGGACAGGCACTGGCCAATTATGTACAGTTTGAAAAGCGCGGATTTAAAGTGGTGGGTATATTTGATGTGAATCCGGTTCTGAAAGGTATCTCTATCCGTGGGAACGAAATTCTTATGATGGATGAACTTCCCCAGTATCTGAAGGATAATGATGTTCAGATAGCAGCGCTGACTCTGCCTAAGAATAACGCGGAGGAGACAGCCAACCTGCTGGTGGAAAACGGAATCAAAGCCATCTGGAATTTCGCACATCTGGATCTGGAGGTCCCGGAGGATGTCATCGTGGAAAATGTACACCTTTCTGAGAGCCTCATGCGATTGTCTTATAACCTGAATTGTTATGTGACCGAACATAAAAAGTAAGAAAAGGCTGCTGCGGAATTTTTGCGGCGGCCTTTTGCTCTGCAGGAAGGTTTGACAGACGTCCCTGATTCATACCGGAATAAGAGAGGAGTGTATGATATGAAACAAATCGTAACCGGCGGACAGATGAAGCTATTGGATGAATACACGATCCACGAGATCGGGGTTCCCTCCCTGGTACTTATGGAGCGGGCAGCTCTGAGTGTCTGTCAGGCACTTCGGGAGGAAAATTTTCCTCTGAAAAGAGTTCTGGTGCTCTGCGGTACCGGAAATAACGGTGCGGACGGCGTAGCGGTGGCCCGTATACTCCATATGACAGGTGTCTCGGCAGATATCTGTATACTTGGAAAAAAGGACCATTATACAGAAGAAATGAGAAAGCAAGTGAAAATTGCAGAAAATTATCATATATCCTTTGTCAAGAATGCAGTACCTGCTGAATATACTACTATAGTAGATGCTGTCTTTGGTGTAGGCCTGTCCAGGGAAGTGGGCGGAAAATACAGGGACACCATCGAAGCTCTGAACCGGTCAGGGGCAAAGGTCATGGCAGTGGACATTCCCTCAGGTATCAGTGCTGATACGGGGAAAGTGCTGGGCTGCGCAGTGAAGGCTGATGTGACAGTCACCTTTGCTTATGAGAAGGCAGGTCTTTTATTCTACCCGGGCGCATCCTGCGCGGGCAAGGTAAGGACGGCTGATATCGGAATCTACAGGCTGCCTCAGAATGATTTTGAACTGTCCATACAGAGCTGTGAGGAGAAGGATCTGTGCCGGATTCCGGCGAGAAAACCGGACGGGAACAAAGGGACTTTCGGGAAAATATTCCTGGCAGCCGGCAGCCGGGATATAAGCGGCGCGGCATATCTCTCCGCCTGTGCGGCTCTTAGGGCCGGCGCAGGCATGATAAAGGTACATACCAGGGAAGAGAACCGTCAGGCACTGACCACAATGCTGCCGGAGGCCATGTACAGCTTTTATGACGATGAAGAGATCCGAAAAGAACAGATTCGGGAAGGGCTTGCATGGGCTGATGTGATCGGGGTAGGACCGGGACTCGGCACAGGACAGCAGGCGGAAGATATTTTGTATACCATACTGGCGGAGGGCAGAAAACCTCTGCTGATCGACGCGGACGGCCTGAATCTGCTGGCCGGCAGAATGGAAGTGCTGTCCCAATATCCGGCACCGGTCCTTGTGACACCGCATCTGGGTGAGTTTTCCAGAATCTCCGGGGTATCTGTGGAGGAGTGGAAGGAAGCGCCTCTTTACCTGACAAAACGTTTTGCCGGGAAATATCACCTGACAGTCGTGTGTAAAGATTCACGTACCGTCATTTCCGACGG
The DNA here is from genome assembly GCF_040095955.1 of Blautia caccae. Classification (NCBI taxonomy): domain Bacteria; kingdom Bacillati; phylum Bacillota; class Clostridia; order Lachnospirales; family Lachnospiraceae; genus Blautia; species Blautia caccae. Next base: position 167,580 of record NZ_JBBMFP010000002.1, read on the forward strand.
CGGCGAGGAGATATTTATCAACACCTCCGGCAACAGCGGTATGGCAACAGCGGGAAGCGGGGACGTGCTCTTTGGCATCCTCATGGGATTTTTGTCCCAGGGACTTTCAGCCAGGGAGGCGGCAGCTCTCGGCGTTTATTTCCACGGTATGGCAGGGGATATGGCCGCCGCCCAAAAAGGTGAGTACAGCATGATTGCCGGGGATATCATTACACAGGCAGCGGAGATCTTGAAGAAAAGAGGAGCAGTTTTATGAAGACACCAAACAGGATTTACGTTTCCATAGATTTGGATGCGGTTTCCTATAATCTGGAAAATATGAAGAAGAATATCCATGAGGACACGAAGATCATAGCCGTACTCAAAGCGGACGGCTATGGACACGGAGCGCTTCCCATTGCCGAACACATAGAATCACTGCCCTATATCTGGGGATTTGCAGTGGCCTGTGTGGAAGAGGGACTTGCTCTTCGGGAGGGCGGCATCAAAAAGCCTGTTCTAATCCTTGGATATACCTTCCTGGAAGATTACGAGACGATCATCAAAAACGATTTCCGTCCAACCGTTTTTACCGGTAAGATGGCTGAGGATTTATCGGACACGGCAAAGCGGCTGAACAAAACAGTAAAGATACATATTAAGCTGGATACAGGCATGACCCGTATCGGCTATCGCGACTTACAGCATGATGTACCGGAGATTCTGAAGATTGCAGAGATGCCCGGCCTTGAAGTAGAAGGTCTGTTCACACATTTTGCCAGAGCCGATGAGACGGACAGGGAACCGGCGTATGTGCAGCTTGAGAGATACCTGAAATTTGTCCATGCACTGGAGGAGAAGGGGCTACATGTGCCTCTGAAGCACTGTTCCAACAGCGCAGGTATCATCCGTATTCCCGAGGCGAACATGGATGCAGTGAGGGCAGGCATTATTCTGTACGGCCTGTATCCATCCGACCAGGTGGAAAAGGAGCCGGTGCCTTTAAAACCGGTTATGGCTCTCAAAAGCAGAGTTGTATACATAAAGACAGTGGAACCCGGTGTGGAGATCAGTTACGGCGGTACCTTTGTCACAACACGTCCGACCAGGGTGGCCACGATTCCCGTGGGGTATGCGGACGGGTACTGCAGAGGGCTGTCGGGCAGGGGCAGCGTGCTGATACGAGGCAGGCGCGCGCCTATTATCGGACGCGTCTGTATGGATCAGTTCATGGCAGATGTGACAGATATTCCGGAAGCGGAAGAGTTAGATGAAGTGACCTTGATCGGAAGAGACGGGCAGGAGTGCATCACAATGGAGGAGCTGGGGGAGATATCCGGCCGTTTCAATTATGAGTTTGCCTGCTGCATCAACAAACGTGTGCCGCGTCTGTACGTTTCCGGGCAGTAGCCGGCCGTGTGGACGTGCCTGCGCACCGTTTTTTCAGCTGTTTGGAGGACTTTCGGCTTCAGAAAAGTAAAAAACAAGAAAAACCATGGAATACACACGAGAGAATTGGGAAGAATTATATCTGAACAGAAAAAAATCGGAGTGTGAAATGTGTGGTTATCAAACGAGGTGATATTTTTTACGCGGATTTAAGGCCGGTGGTCGGAAGTGAGCAGGGCGGAATCCGTCCGGTGCTGATCATTCAGAATGACATCGGAAATAAACACAGCCCCACAGTGATCTGTGCGGCCATAACATCGAAGATGAACAAGGCGAAGCTGCCCACCCATATAGAGATTGACGCATCCTCCTACGCGATCGTGAAGGATTCCGTTATCCTGTTAGAGCAGCTTCGCACAATTGATAAACGAAGATTAAAAGACAAGGTATGCCATCTGGATGCGGAAATACTGAAGAAAGTCAATCATGCCCTGTGCGTGAGCCTGGAACTTCCCACTACATAGTGAAAATTTCCTTTTCGCAGGCTTTCGCCTCCTGCATGGCGATGGGGAACCACCAGGTCTTTACCGGGACGAAGGCAGTTGTATAGATTCCGTTCTTTGCACAGGATAAAACTTCTTCCCGGATATGGCTTCTGACTTCCTCCTCTGTCAGGTTTCCTGCTGCCGCCTGGGCTTCCAGGTCCTGATACTTTGGTGTGATGTTATAGGACAGGCTTCTGCCTGTCTTTTTCATTGCCCCCACAATGTCGTTGATGCCCTGTCCCTGGAAGGAATCTATGCCGATCTCCGGGAACTCCGCTATGATCTGATCCATTTTGCCGCAGGAATGCATATCGAAGAACATGCCGAGAGAGTGACAGTGGGCTGCGATTTTTTTAATCTGCGGTTTGATCAGGCTGCGCCAGATGTCCGGGGAGAAGAACATGTTTTTCTGCGTGCCCCAGTCATCATGGAAGCATACGGCTTCTGTGAGGTAGTACTTTTTCAGAATGTCCAGTTCTCTGCATTTCATCTCTGTAAGCCGGTCGAAAAAGGCGCTTACCTCCTCCGGGTCTGTCAGCATGGCGCAGAGGGCGTTTTCAAAGCCCATGAGTGTGTGCAGACGTTCAAAGGGGCCTTCCAGAAGCATGGAATAATTGAATTTGTCCGGGTCATACTGGTCCACCTTGTCTGCCTTTGCGCTTGCCTCCCAGTCTACGGCGTCCAAATCAGGGAAGACTACTTTTTCCCTCCAGTCACAGATATCATCCAGAACCGGCAAAACACTGGTGTCAGGCACGGCTGCATTTCCCACAGGATCATACACCCAGGTACATCCGAAGAAATCTTTTCCGGACTGGTTATGGGGCGCACGCTCATCCATTCCCGTTATAAAGACAGACAGGTTAGCGTCTGTAAAAAAACTGGGAAACCATTCACCGCGTTCGTGCTGAAAAAATTTTCTGAAATTTTCTTTTGGTGTCATATAAAAACCTCCCATCCAATATTGGTTACTTACATTATACACCAGAATTTTATAAAAACAATGATTTATTCAAAATTTGATTTTGGAACTTTTTCTGCTGCATTCCATGGTATAATAGATATAGAATAAAGTGACTGTAAGAGCGGGAAGGAGGGAGTGAAATGAAAACGATCCATAAAGATACGGGAGCCAAAGGTGCAGAGTATGGTTTTGAACTGGACCGGGAGGTGAACCTGCTGGTTCATGAACCCAAAACAGGTCCTTTTATCAGACAGAAGTATCCTTTATATTCCCAACTGACTTCCGGCGGCAAAGACCTGGCATTTTATCTTGCGGTTCTCGACATCTGTGTCATTGTGTGCGGCAGCAAGAGCTGGTGGGAAGAGGAAAGGAGACTGAGAGACTACACAAGGGAACTTGTCACCAGGATGCCGGCGCAGTGTGGGATACTTTCTGCCAACAGCCTGACTTGTTCCAGCCAGATTTACGCGGTGTTTTATGAGAGAGGAGACAAGAGAAGTCTGCGCAGGGAGACTGAACAGATTTTTCTCCGGCTGAAGACCGTTCTCGGAGAACAAAAAGGTGTATACCTGACTGTAGGTGTCAGCAGTCTGACCGACAGGGTCTGCCTGCAGAATCTGGAGGAGGCCAGAATTGCTTTGGAGCGCAGAATCGCATATGGGTGCTCCAACTTATATTTTTACGAGGATGAGTATATTTTCCGGACAAAGAAGCTGCCTGCTGTCAGGTTTCACATGCTGGAGAAATATCTGGAGCAGGGGCAGTCAGAGAAAAGCAGGAAAATGCTGCACACCCTTTTTTCCGAGGATATGGTCAAGAAGTACGGCATGTCCTATATCAGGATTCTATGGGTAAGGACCCTGAGCATTCTCATGCAGTATTATGAACCGGAGATCCGGGGCGCCATTGATGCGGATATGCTTCTGAAGAGCTATTATGTGCTGGATAAAATGTACACCATGGATGAGATATTTGACTATATCTGGAACATAGCCGCAGAATTCCAGAACGGCCGCAGGCGTTCGGATTCCAGGGCCAGAGACAAGGTCCTTTTGGCAGAGGAGTACATAAAAAAGCATTACTGTGAAGAGATATCCATCAATCTGCTGTCAGAGCGCTACGGTATGAATCCCAATTATTTCTCCGCGATCTTTAAAAAGGAAATGCACCATTCCCCGGTGGATTACATTACCAGGCTGCGTGTGGAGAAGGCAAAGGAGTATTTAAAGGAAACGCATCTGCATATCAGGGAAATATCAGAGAGAGTGGGGTATGAAGACTGTCATTACTTTTTCCGTGTGTTTAAAAAAATCACAGGAATGACACCCATGCAGTACCGGCAGTCCCATACTGTGTAAATAATCCACCGGATATGTGGGATTTGTCCATTGCCTGCAAAGCGTTTAGAAAATATAATGAGTTATATTTGGTTATGGATGAGTCACGGGGAGATAAGAAATGGAAATCACGTATATGGAGCGATCTGAAAGTGCGGTCTGGGAAGATTTTGTCATTCCCAGATATGCCAGCATTCCGGCGCTGTGCAGGCAGTTTAAACAGCTCGGAAGAAAGCGCAGGGGCTGCCACTGCATATTTATGGATACCGGCGGTCTGAGCTTTCAGAGAAAGCGGGAGCTGGTGAAGATGATCATACGATGTCTGTATCAGGGCGCCTACCATTTTTGCGGAAATGCGCTGGAAGAATTGGAAACGGCTACGGTATATCAGTGCAGGGACAGGCTGTGTGACTATGGTGATGGTATCTTTTATATTATTTCATCAGAAAATTTATTGTCCGCCGTCACAGAGGGAAAGAGGGAGGCTGTCTGTATCGGTCATGCCAGAACCCTGGGCAACCTTCCTTTCCGGCATATCAATGTTGAGAAGATGGCCCAATATGCAGAGGAGCTGGCCGAATCCCTTGGCGTGCCCTGCGATTCGGTCAAAGAGGCAGGGGTGCGTACCGTTACCCTGCATTATAACTGCGGCTCATGTATGGGGGCTGTGGCTTTGATCGGAAGAAGCATTTTTTACGGAATAGAAGAGGAGCTGTACCATGCCTATCACGACGCCCAGGAGGATATCTGTTTTGACCTGTGCGGAGCTGCGGACATGCTGTCTGTATTTGAAATCCTGGCCGGAAGCAAGACAGGAAAAAACATCATCGCGGTTTTGAGTTTTACGGAAACTGCCTCCGATGAGGGGGTATGGGACAGACGTCAAAATAAACTCTGCGCCGCGCGGAGAAAAAGCCGGATCATGCTGGCTGACGCCATGGTTCGGGCCCAGAATATGGGCGCTGTGTGGCTGATCGACCTATCCTCCCTTACCTATGCCTGCAGAGCGGAATATGGGGATTTTGTCACAGGTATTTTCAGCAATGACAAGGAGACGGGGGAACGGTTCCGTTTTACTGCCCAGGGATTGGGAGAGCCGGCATTCGCACTGCCGCTGGACCATATCTACCATGAACTGCCGTGGCCGGAATGCCGGAAAAAGCATCTCAGCGTAGCACTTGCATTTCAGCGGAATATATTGAGAAAAGGCGTGCGCTGGATCCATCTGGACGCAGCAGGCCCTTCTGTGAACCGGGAGGATACGCTTTACATGGAAAAGGGAGCCAGCGGGGCGGATATAGCCGCGATCGCGGCCTTTGTTGAAAAAGAATTGCCCGGAGAGTTCATGATGTGAACCTCTTCGGGGGATTCTTTTTTTCTTGACTGCTGTGCACGAAAATGGTATCTTAATATAGGACAGCCCTGCAAAAAGGGCAAATATGAGGGAAGAAAGAAGGAATTTTTTAATCATATGGATGACGGGAGTAGTCCTTTATGGGCGGTAATGGTTTTTCTATTATTCATCATCATTAACGGAATTTTATATGGATTTGGCTCTGCCATACAGAAAGTAAGCGAAAGTGAAGTGGAGAAAAGGCAGCAGGAGGGTGACAAAAAATCCCGCTGGCTCCTGGATGTGGTGAACAACCCGGTTATGGTGGTCAATACCATCCTTACGGTCGGTACGCTTCTCAGTATCCTGGCCGGGTATGTGGGAATCCGTGAGATTGTTCCATACATGTATACGGCACTGAACGGGGTATCTGCATTTTCCTACATACCGGACGCTTTACTGCGCGGCATTTGCGTTGTGATCGTGGTGCTGTTGGTGCTGATCCTGCTTGTGGCTGTGGGCGTGATTTCCGCCAAGAAACTGTTTACCTGTAATCCCCATCAATGGGTTTACCGCACAGCCGGACTGGTACGGCTGATCGTGAAGCTGTTTTATCCGATTACGTTTTTGATTATGAAGCTGTCCAACGGACTGGTGCGCCTGCTGGGTGTGGATCCCCATCATAACGAAGAAGATGTGACAGAAGAAGAGATCATTTCAATGGTGGATGATGCCCATGAACAGGGTGTGATTGAAGAAAATGAAGCGGAAATGATTCAGAATATCATGGAGTTTTCCGACAAGGAAGCCCAGGATATTATGACTCACCGGAAAAATGTCAGCGCCATAGAGGTAAATACTCCTCTGGCAGAAGCGCTTTCCTATATGCTGAACGGAAGCAATTCCAGATATCCAGTATACAGGGAGGATATTGATGACATTATCGGCATTCTGCATCTGAAGGATGCCATGAAACAGATGACCTTTGAGAACAAAGGGGATGTGCCCGTGGGCCAGATACCGGATCTGATCCGGGAGGCCTCCTATATTCCGGAAACCAGAAGCATCAATGATCTGTTCAAACGGATGCAGGCCAAGAAAATCCACATGGCTGTGGTGGTGGATGAATACGGACAGACTTCAGGCATTGTGACCATGGAGGATATTCTGGAAGAGATTGTGGGCAATATCCTGGACGAATATGACGAAGACGACCATTTTATTGTGGAGCAGCTTGATGACTCCTATCTGATGAAAGGACTTACTCCGCTGGAAGAGGTGGGAGAGGTACTGGACATTGATTTTGAGGATGAAGACTATGAGACATTAAATGGATATCTGACCTCTTTACTCGGGCATATACCGAATATGCAGGAGGATAAGGAAGTCAGGGTAAATGGATATTTATTTACCATCCTTGGGGTGGAAAATAATACAATACAAAAAGTAAGGGTAGAAAAACTGCCCAAAAAAGAAGGAGAAGAGAAATGTCAGGACATTCAAAATTCGCAAACATAAAACATAAAAAAGAGAAAAATGATGCAAAAAAAGGTAAAATCTTTACCGTGATCGGCAGGGAAATCGTGGTAGCCGTAAAAGAGGGCGGCCCGGACCCTGCAAACAACAGTAAACTCCGCGATGTGATCGCAAAGGCAAAAGCAAACAACATGCCAAACGATACCATTGACCGCGGTATCAAGAAAGCAGCCGGCGATGCCAATGCGGACAACTACGAATACATCACCTACGAAGGCTACGGCCCAAGCGGTGTGGCTGTCATTGTGGAGACCCTGACAGACAACAAGAACCGTACAGCCAGCAATGTGAGAAGTGCTTTCACAAAAGGAAACGGCAATATCGGAACACCGGGATGCGTATCCTTTATGTTCGATAAAAAAGGCCAGATCATCATCGACAAAGAAGAGTGTGAGATGGACGCAGACGACCTTATGATGATCGCTTTGGACGCAGGCGCAGAAGACTTTTCCGAGGAGGAGGACAGCTTTGAGGTCCTCACAGCTCCGGATGATTTCAGTGCTGTCCGTGAAGCCCTGGAAAAAGAGGGCATCCCCATGGCAGAAGCCGATGTTGCCATGATCCCCCAGACCTATGTGGAACTCTCCGATGAGCAGGATGTGAAGAACCTGCAGAGAACACTGGATCTGCTTGAGGATGACGATGACGTACAGTATGTATGGCATAACTGGGACGAGTGATAAAATACGCTGAATATAAAATACCTCTTTGCGCAGGGAACTGTGCAGAGGGGTATTTTTGTATTTACATCTGTTGGACTTTATTGTGCGGAAATGGTATGATATCAATATAGGAATAGGCGAATCAGTAAATGGCATTTTGGACAGGTGAAGTCTATGGAAGCAAAACAGAAAAAAATATTTAAAAGGATTGTAGGGCTGCTTTTCTTCATTCCTCCGACAATTCTTCTTTATTATTTGAAAACCGGGCAGCTATGGAACCGGAAATTGTACTATTACGTGGTATTTTTCCTCTATGGCAGTCTGAGTATTTTTTATATTATAGAAATAATCCTATTGCGGAAAAAGAAAAAGTCCATTTGGGAGGACAGGGAATTACTGATAGCAACCCTTTTGGTTATATTTTGCTTTGTGGATTCCATATTCTCTTATGTAGAATTTGAGTATTCAAAAGACGTGTATGAAAAATGTCTGGAACATCTTCGCCAGGGGTGGTAGAACTTTGTAAAAGGTTGAACGGAGGTGAGCATATGCAGGATAAAAAGGAATCCGAGGATTTAAAAGACAGACTGGCCTATGAGCCGGAAGAAGTCAAGCGGATGGTGGAGGAGTACAACAGACAGAAGCAGATAGAATTTGAAGACCTGCATTCAGAGAAAACCTGTAAGATCATTTCAGTATTTAATGTGTTTCAGAACATACTTCTCATAGCCTGGCTTATCAGCTTTATAATCAGTATTGTTGAACTGTATATGCATTATCCCCTAACCAATCATTCAATCCGTTTCGGAAGAGACAGACGTATTCTCACGCCTATAATTATGCCGGTTGCTGTGATGATGGGCGAATATATTGGCGGACTGAGTAAAATCGGAGGTACTGTTTTTACCACATTGGGTGGTGCCTTTGCGCTTTGGATCACAAAGGAATATATACTGTTATATCCGAATATGCAGATTTCAACATGGCTTACAGCATTTTTTATTATAATGGCATATATCTGCTGTATCATCATGAATTTCCAACCCAGTATTAACCGCTATCTAAAAAGATATCCTTCCAGATTATGGTTTGATCCGGCCCGTGATAAGAGAAAAAAGAAGAAATAATTTTGCCACAGCCTGCAATATCAACAGAATAAAATGCAGCACATTGCTCTGACCCGGGCTATGCATAATAATCACCAAATTACATATCCTACCTCCAGGAATAAAATCTTGGAGGTACTTTTATGTCTGAAGAAAAGAAAAATGAACTGGAGAAAACAGAAAAGCAGAATGAACAGATAGAAGATATGGGGCAGCTTGATTTATCGGATAATGAAAAACAGTATCACATCCATCTTCTGTCCATCATAGGCGAGGTGGAAGGCCACGAATCCCTGCCGAACAACAGTAAGACAACAAAATACGAACATGTCCTTCCAAAGCTCGCTGTCATTGAAGACAGCAAGGACGTGGACGGCCTGCTGATCCTGCTGAACACGGTAGGCGGAGATGTGGAGGCAGGGCTGGCAATTGCGGAGATGATCGCGTCCCTGAGCAAACCGACCGTTTCCCTGGTGCTTGGAGGCGGTCACTCCATCGGTGTGCCTATGGCTGTATCTGCGGATTACTCTTTTATTGTGCCCTCTGCCACCATGGTGATCCATCCGGTCCGGAGCAACGGAATGTTTATCGGTGTGATGCAGTCTTATAAAAACATAGAAAAGATACAGGACCGTATCACAGGCTTTGTCTCTTCCCATTCCAAAATGACCCAGGAGCGTATCGAAGAACTGATGCTGGATCCCACCCAGCTTGTCAAGGATGTGGGCACTATGCTGGAGGGCGAAGAGGCCGTAAAAGAAGGTCTCATAGATGAAGTGGGCGGTATTTCCCAGTCTCTGGAAAAACTGTATGAACTCATAGAAGAAAATAAGAAAAAAGACGCCTGATCGAAAATTCTTAAATTTTGTAAAGACTTTTAAGTTGTGTGAAATGCAATTTTATGATAAAATAAACATTTGATAAAGTTTATCACTCCATCTGTGCGCTGTACACAGGAATCAGATGGAGAAAATACATATGAAGAGGTTGACCACATGTCATTATTACAGGCACTTCTGCTTGGACTGGTGCAGGGAATCACAGAATTCCTTCCGGTGAGCAGTTCCGGGCATCTGGCTATTATGCAGAATCTATTAAACATCAATACCGATACAGGCGTGTTGTTCGATGTGATTTTACATTTGGGAACGCTGACAGCTATTTTTATCGCGTTCTGGAAGGACATTAAGAAGCTGATCCTGGACGGCTGCGGAATGATCTATGATATCATTCAGAATATTAAAATATGGTCACACAACAGAAGAGAACACGATGCCAGGCGTTATAGGAAGATCGTGTCCTCCAATTATCGTAAATTTATCCTGCTTATTACGGTTTCTACAATTCCCACTGCGATTGTGGGCCTGCTTCTGCAGAATGTTGTGGAAACAGCCGGCAGCAATCTGCTGGCACCCGGGGTTGGGCTTTTTATCACCGGCATCCTGCTTTTGGTGGTGGACTTCTTCCCGGCAGGTGACAAAATACCGAAAGATGTATCCTTTTGGATCGCGCTGGCTATCGGCTTTTTTCAGGGAATCGCCGTATTTCCGGGAATCTCCAGGTCCGGTATGACCATAGCAGCCTGTCTGCTCTGCGGTCTCAACAGAAAATTTGCAGTAAAATATTCATTTATCATGTCCATTCCGGCTGTGTTGGGGGCAGCAGTCCTGGAATTGAAGGACATACCCGGCTCGGGAGTCACACTTCCCGTGTTTGGGGAATATCTGGCGGCAGCCGTTCTTGCAGGAACAGCGGGGTACTTCTGCATCAAAACAATGCTGCGGCTGATACAGCGCAAAAAATTCCGGTATTTCAGTATTTACTGTTTTATCATCGGAATTGTTGCTGTAACGTGTAATTTTGTCCTGTAGGTGCAAACCGCAGGAACTATAAGGGGAGTCAGGAAAATGGCAGCGACGAAAAAAAACAACACAAGAAAAAAGACGGGCACCCGCTCTGGAAGCAGAAATAAGAAAAAACAGGACGAGGGCATCGGCCTGTATACTGAGATAATATTATGGATCACACTGGCAGGCTCCATCCTGCTGTTACTGAGCAATTTCGGCATGGGAGGCCTGGTAGGAAAGACAGTCAGCGGAGTCTTCTTCGGACTGTTCGGCCTGGTGGCCTACATATTCCCTATCTTTTTATTCCTTGCCGTATCCTTTGTCATATCAAATAACAGAAATCCGAAAGCTTACCGGAAAATGGCAGGCTTTCTTTTGCTGTTCATTTCTGCCTGCGCATTGATGCAGCTTTTAACGGACGGCTATTTCGGCGGAACTTCCATTATGGATTATTATAAAATTTCGTCCACGTACCAGACCGGCGGAGGTATTCTGGGAGGACTTCTTTGCAATATCTTCGGAAAAGCGTTTGGCACGGTCGGAACTTATGTGATCGTTATCATTGCAATGATCATTGCTCTGATACTGATCACACAAAAATCCATGTTCGCGCTTCTTAAGAAGGGCAGCACCCACGTGTACGGCAGTGCGAAGGCAGGACATGCCCGCAGAAAACAGTACGCGGCAGAGCAGAAAGACAGACCTGTCACAGGAAGAAGAGCAAAACACGGAGAGAAAAACGAAGAATCCGAACCTTTAAAATTGAAAACAAGAAGAAACAAGAACGAAGACAGCATTGCAGCCAATCCGGCTGCTGAAAATATAAGTGTTATCCGGAAGGAAGCAGCAGCGGCTGAGGCAGCTTTGACGGAACCGGCAGAGGAGATTCCGGCAGATGATATCCTTCTGAAACCAGAAAATGCTTTCCCTATCCACCGTTCCGACACAGCGCCGGCAGAGGTGGAAGAGATTGTGGAAGATATACCGGCAGAACCTGTTGTGGAGGAAAAGCCCCGAAAAGCAGGTTCCGCGAAAAAAACGCGTTCCTCAAAAGATGAGATCGAGGATGGTATTGAAAACATAAAGGGTGAGATCGCGGACAAGGAACAGGAGATAAAAAAGGAATACGAAATTCCTCCCGTCTCACTGCTGAAAAAGGGAACCGGCGGAAAAGGTGATTCTGACACGCATCTTCGCAGCACAGCCAAAAAACTGCAGGAGACACTGCACAATTTCGGGGTCAATGTGACAGTGACCAATGTGAGCTGCGGTCCGACCGTTACGCGTTATGAGCTGCAGCCGGAACAGGGCGTTAAAGTCAGCAAAATTGTCAGCCTGACCGATGATATCAAACTGAACCTGGCAGCAACGGATATCCGTATTGAGGCACCCATTCCCGGCAAAGCCGCCGTCGGAATCGAAGTCCCCAATGCCACAAACAGTGCAGTTATGCTTCGTGAACTGATACAGTCCGAGGCTTTTTCCACGTGCAAATCCAAGCTGGCATTTGCGGCGGGAAAAGATATTGCAGGACAGCCGGTCATTGCCGATATTGCCAAGATGCCCCATCTGCTGATTGCAGGCGCCACAGGCTCCGGTAAATCCGTATGTATCAATACATTGATTATGAGTATCCTTTACAAAGCCACCCCGGAAGAGGTACGGCTGATCATGATAGATCCCAAGGTTGTGGAGCTGAGTGTGTATAACGGGATTCCCCATCTGCTGATCCCTGTGGTCACTGACCCCAAGAAAGCGGCAGGTGCCCTGAACTGGGCAGTTGCGGAGATGACAGACCGTTATAATAAATTTGCAGAGTACAATGTCAGGGATTTAAAAGGATACAATGCAAAAGTTGACAAAATTAAGGATATTGAAGAGGAAGGAAAGCCGGAAAAGATGCCGCAGATCGTTATCATTGTGGACGAGCTGGCAGATCTTATGATGGTAGCGCCCGGTGAGGTGGAGGATGCGATCTGCCGCCTGGCACAGCTTGCCCGTGCAGCGGGAATCCATCTGATCATCGCTACACAGCGGCCTTCCGTCAATGTCATCACCGGCCTGATCAAGGCAAACATGCCTTCCAGAATCGCGTTCTCCGTATCCTCCGGTGTGGATTCCCGGACCATTATTGATATGAACGGCGCGGAAAAACTGCTGGGCAAAGGCGACATGTTATTTTACCCGCAGGGTTACCAGAAGCCGGCCCGTGTACAGGGCGCTTTTGTCAGTGACCAGGAAGTGGGGGCTGTAGTGAAATTCTTAGCGGAGCAGAATCCTGCCCATGTCTACAGCCAGGAGATCCAGGACAAAATTGAAGCAGCCAAAGATGCTTCCGCCAATCAGGCAGGAGCTGCATCCGGTGGAAATGACCGGGATGCCTACTTTACCGACGCCGGCAAGTTCATCATTGAGAAGGACAAGGCCTCCATCGGTATGCTCCAGCGTGTATTTAAGATTGGTTTTAACCGGGCAGCAAGAATCATGGACCAGCTCTGTGAAGCCGGCGTAGTGGGCGAGGAGGAAGGTACCAAACCCAGAAAAGTCCTTATGTCCCAGGAAGAATTTGAACAGTATATAGAAGAGTATTTGTAAAATATTGATATAGATGAGAAATGAGGTATTTACATGAAGTGTGCGAACTGCGGTACAGAATTTGAAGATGGCATATTGTTCTGCCCCGTATGCGGCAAAGAAGTTCAATGGGTGCCGGAATATAATACGCTGGAAACGATTATCCAGCAGCGAGAGATACAGGAAAAAGAGAAGAAGAAAAAAGAGGAGCATGCGCTCCGGGAAAAGAGACGCCAGGAACAGGAGATGAAGCGCAGAAAGAAAAGGCGTATGGCTGTGGGCTTTACTGTGGCCGGGGTATGTGTGCTGGCTGTGGGCGCAGGTGTGATCTTCTATCAGAAGCAGTACAATTCTTTTGATTTCCAGATGGCCCAAGCTGAGTCTGAGTTCAGCAACAAGGACTATGACTCAGCTCTGAAATACCTGGAACGTGCCCTGAATCTGCAGCCTGACAGCACAGAAGCCAACATTCTGCAGGCAAAGATATATCTGAAAAATGAGGAGGAGGAGAAAGCGCTGGCGATTCTCATTGCCACCATCGCCAAGGCTCCCGACAGTGTCAGTGCCTATGGGGAACTGCTCCGCCTGTACGAGAAACAGGGGGAGGTCAAAAAGATCAAGGAGCTGATGGATGACTGTGAGAGCACAGAGGTAAAGGAACGCTATTCTTCCTATATCAGTACCCTTCCGGTTATCTCACTGGACGGCGGAACCTATGACAGCAAAGAGGAAGTGGATTTCAGCGCGATTGAAGACGGAACCAAAATATATTATACTCTGGACGGCAAAGACCCGGATACCACCAGCAAACTGTATGACTCCGCCAGCGGAATCATGTTGGAGGAGGAGGGAGAGTATACCCTGAAATATGTGGCGTATAACGCCAAAGGCATTCCCAGTGACATCGGCCTTATGACCTACACCATAGAATTCAAGGCGCCGGACGCTCCCAGGATCACACCCGCCTCCGGTCAGTATGAGGACTCCATGACAATTAAAGTATATGTGCCGAAGGGATGTACCGCATATTATGAATTTAATGAAACACCTACCACCGAAAGCACAGAATATACAGGCCCGGTTGCCATGCCTGTGGGAGAAAATATATTTTCCGCCATCTTAGTGGATGAAAACGGAAAAATAAGCAGTCCGGCAAGTGCAACTTATGTCATTTATCAATGATTTATAAAGTAAATTGGAAATTTTTCTAAAATTCGGATTGAATTTTTGTTACTTTTGCTCTATACTAAAAAGAGCGACTATAGCAATAGAATTACCATATTTGGAGTTGTGAGGAGGACATTATGTACAAGATTCTGAAAGCAGAAAAGCTCAATGAGATAGTATATCTCATGGTTGTTGACGCACCAAGGGTTGCAAAACACTGTGAACCCGGACAGTTCGTCATCGTGAAAAAAGACGATGCAGGGGAGAGAATTCCGCTTACCATCTGTGATTATGACAGAGAGGCAGGAACTGTTACGATCGTATTCCAGCCGGTAGGTGCTTCCACCGAAAAATTCGCTAAAATGCAGACAGGAGATTTCTTTGAAGATTTCGTAGGTCCGTTAGGATGTCCATCTGAATTTGTAAATGAAGATCTGGAAGAGTTAAAGAAAGAAAAACTTTTATTTGTAGCCGGCGGCGTTGGAACCGCACCGGTATATCCGCAGGTAAAATGGCTGCACGAGCACGGCATTGACGCTGATGTCATTGTAGGTGCCAAGACCAAAGACCTGATCATCCTGGAAAAGGAAATGGAAGAAGTAGCAGGAAATTTATACATCACCACAGATGATGGTACATATGGACGTCACGGAATGGTAACAAAAGTAATTGAAGACCTGACTGCTGAAGGCAAGACCTATACAAAATGTGTTGCGATCGGCCCCATGATCATGATGAAATTCTGCTGCCTGACAACTAAGAAACTGAATCTGCCCACTATCGTTTCCATGAATCCGGTCATGGTTGACGGAACCGGTATGTGCGGAGCCTGCCGTGTTATCGTCGGCGGTGAAGTGAAATTCGCATGCGTGGACGGTCCTGAATTTGACGGTCATCTGATTGACTGGGATCTGGCAATGAAGAGACAGCAGATGTACAAGACAGAAGAAGGAAGAGCATTATTAAAACTTCGTGAGGGGGATACCCATCACGGCGGATGCGGAAACTGCGGAGGTGACGAATAATGGGTGACGTATTAAAGAAAGTTCCTGTAAGAGAACAGGACCCGAAGGTGAGAGCAACAAACTTTGAAGAGGTTTGCTATGGATATAACAAAGAAGAAGCAATGGAAGAGGCAGCCCGCTGCTTAACCTGTAAAAATGCAAAATGTGTCAAGGGATGTCCTGTAAACATTGACATTCCCGGATTTATCAAAGAAGTAAAAGAGGGCAACTTTGAAGAAGCATTCAAAGTGATCGGCCAGTCCAGCGCCCTTCCGGCAGTCTGCGGACGTGTCTGCCCCCAGGAAACACAGTGTGAAGGTCTGTGTATCCGCGGTATCAAAGGCGAACCGGTTTCTATCGGTAAGCTGGAGCGTTTTGTTGCTGACTGGGCAAAAGAAAACGGAATCAAACCGGAACCTCCGAAGGAGAAAAACGGACATAAGGTTGCAGTGATCGGTGCCGGACCTGCTGGTCTTACCTGCGCCGGAGATCTGGCTAAGATGGGTTACGATGTAACGATCTTTGAAGCACTTCATCAGCCGGGCGGTGTACTGGTATACGGTATTCCTGAATTCCGTCTTCCGAAAGACAAAGTAGTTAAAATGGAAGTTGAAAATGTAAAAGCGTTAGGTGTTAAGATTGAGACGAACGTGATTATCGGTAAATCCACCACGATCGACGAGCTCATGGAAAAAGAAGGCTTTGAAGCTGTATTCATCGGTTCCGGTGCAGGACTTCCCATGTTCATGGGCATTCCGGGTGAGATAAGCAACGGTGTATTCTCTGCCAATGAGTACCTGACAAGAAGCAACCTGATGAAAGCTTTCCGCGACGACCATGACACACCTATTAAAATGGGCAAGAAAGTAGCCGTTGTAGGCGGCGGCAACGTGGCAATGGATGCTGCAAGAACAGCTCTTCGTCTCGGCGCTGAGGTACATATTGTATACAGAAGAAGTGAAGCAGAGCTTCCTGCAAGAGCGGAAGAAGTACATCACGCAAAAGAAGAAGGAATTATCTTTGACCTTCTGTGCAATCCTACAGAGATCCTGGCAGATGAAAACGGCTGGGTAAGAGGCATGAAGTGTGTTCGTATGGAACTGGGCGAGCCGGATGCGTCAGGAAGAAGACGTCCTGTAGAGATTTCGGGTTCTGAGTTTGAGATGGAACTGGATACAGTTATCATGTCCCTGGGAACTTCCCCGAACCCGCTGATTTCTTCCACCACAATCGGCCTTGATACAAACAAGAGAAAATGTATCATCGCTGATGAGGAAAATGGCAAAACAACCAAAGACGGTGTTTACGCCGGCGGTGATGCCGTGACAGGTGCCGCAACGGTTATCCTGGCCATGGGCGCAGGAAAATCCGCTGCACAGGGAATCGACGAATTCATCAAAGGAAAAAATAATTAATTAAACATACAAAGAGCCGTCACCGGACGTGGCGGCTCTTTTTTCAGTTGTATGGAGGAAAATGGAGAACACAAGGGAAATCATGATAGAAGCAATAAGAGAGGAACTGAGAGAGTCGGCTGATAAGGACTACAAAAAATTTCAGGAATCCCTGATACCGGGTCTGACGACCATGATGGGGGTCCGGCTGCCAAAGCTCCGGAAAATGGCAAAGAAGATCGCAGGGGAGGACTATGCCGGTTTTTTAGAGAAAGCGGATGATAGCTGTTATGAAGAACTGATGCTCCAGGGTATTGTGATCGGATATGCGAAAATGGAGCGGGAGGAGCAGACGCAGGCACTGGCGCGTTTTGTGCCCAAAATCAATAATTGGGCCATTTGTGACTGCAGTTGTATTACTTATAAGTTTATGAGAAAGGATTCTGCTTACTGGTTCGCCTTTTTGGAGCGATATCTCAGCTCAGAAAGAGAATATGAGATTCGTTTTGCTCTGGTATCTATGCTTGACCATTTTGTGACAGAGGATTATATTGACCGTCTGCTGGATATATGCAACCATTTAGACAGTGATGCCTATTATGTGCAGATGGCGGCAGCCTGGGCAGTCTCTGTCTGCTATGTGAAGTTTCCGGAGAAGACCGCCGCATTTCTGCAGACAGATACCATGGATACCTTTACACACAATAAATCCATTCAGAAGATCAGGGAATCCTACCGGGTGTCAAAAGAGGAAAAGGACAGACTTTTGAAATGGAAGCGGGAGGATACAGGAAAATGAAGATCACCATACTTACTGTTGGAAAGATCAAAGAAAAGTTCTATCGTGACGCCATTGCCGAATATACAAAGCGTCTGAGCAAATACTGCAAGCTGGAAATCCTGGAAGTGGCAGACGAAAAAACACCGGATGCCGCCAGCGAGACTGTGGAGGAGAATATCCGCCAGAAAGAAGGCGAGCGCATTCTAAAATGCATCAGGGAAGATGCCTACGTCATTACACTGGAGATCAATGGAAAAATGCTGGACTCTGTTGAACTTTCCCAAAAGATAGAGAGTCTTGGAATACAGGGGAAGAGCCATATCACTTTTGTCATAGGCGGTTCCATCGGACTTGGAAAAGAGGTGCTGAAACGCTCGGATTTTGCGCTCAGCTTTTCCAAAATGACATTTCCGCATCAGTTGATGCGGGTAATATTGCTGGAACAGATTTACAGGAGTTACCGGATCATGAGTGGGCAGCCTTATCACAAATGAATTTTGAACGGTCAGCATATAAGGAATGGCAGACTAAGCGGTCTGTTATTCCTTTTCTCAGATTTGGATACTTTTTTGGCCGGACGATAGTTATATGATACGAGAAATAGTAGTTGTTTCCGATACAGATTATGGGTATAATATGGACTAAGAAATGACAAACAGGGATATGTGCAATTCTTATTAAAAAGAACGGAGACAAACGCATGAGAAAAAAGAAAGTGATGTTACTCTGCACTCTGATATTCTGTTGTATCCTATCGGCCTGCGGCCAGAAAAAAGAAGAAAAATCAGAGAAACCCCGGCCTGCCGCTGAATTACCTGAAAAAGAACCGGATATTGATAAAAAGAATCCTGTAAAAAAGGATACCGATAAAACAGAAGATAAAAAGAAAGAGGACAAAAAAGATGTTAAAACGGCTCCAAAGGCAGAAAAGCCAAAAGAAAAACCAGAAGCAGAGCGTCTGATCCAGGAGCAGACTTTTGATACAGAACTAATACCACTTGGAAATGTGACATTTGCCTCTTATTTGCCTGATACATCACAGATGCCATATGGAGATGCTGAATTTAAGGTGTCCCAAAACCAGCAGGTTATTGCTGTACTTTCGGGAATGAACCAGTCCAATACCAGAAAAGAGGAAACCTTTCATAAAGTGGAAGCTGTCTCCTTTCCTGATTATAACCAGGATGGTTATGACGATATTATCATTATCTGCAGTTATCTGCCGGATGACAGGACAAAGGGTGTGTATTCTGAAGCCAGATTATATTACGGAAGTGCAGAGGGCCGGTTTACTCTGGATATTGGTCTGTCAGAACAAGTGAATGCGGATGTTATGGAAAAGACGATTCAGAATATTTTAGATTTTCTTTATCAGGACACGGATTATGCAGAAATCCCCCAGACAGATGAGCCGGATGATTCTCAAGCAGATACAGCCTGGAAACAGGCATTTGCGGATTATATCCATAACACCTACGGACAGGGAGGCGTTGCAGGCTATCAGCTTATATATGTAAATGATGATGATATCCCTGAATTGGCAGTCATAGGGAATTGCGAAGCTGCGGGCTGCAGAATCGTCACCTATGCCAACGGACAGACCTATGAGAAACATCTCCGCAGGACAAATTTTACATATATCGAAAGAGAAAATCTGCTCTGTAATTCCGATGGGGTGATGGATGGATATTATGATCTGGTGTATTGTATCATTGATGGACAGATGACGCTGATCGCGGAAGGAAATTACGGCGCGGAGGATAATAGCAGCCTTCAGGTAGATGAGAACGGCAATCTTATCTACAAATATTATTGGAATGGTGTCGAAATGACAGAGGAAGATTATAACAGCGCGTTAAATGAAGTATATGATATGTCAAAGGCAGCGCAGGGATATGAAACTGGTGCGTACTATACGGTTGAGGAGATTCTTGCTGAACTGGAAAATAATTAGTATACGGCAACAGTTCATAAATAGACGAAACAGATCCGGACGTCACCTTGAAGAAGGGAAAAAGATGGAAAAACACAGTAAGAAAAAACGATGGATGATTACAGGAATATCCGTTACTCTGGCGCTTGCTTCTGTCTGCATGGTGGTATGTCTGTACATGTATCAGAAGAACAGCAGCATGCGCAATGCCAGATATGTTTTGAGGGGAGAAATCAGTAAACTGCAGTATGCCATTGATTCCCAATTGTTTACCACAAAAGCACTGGAAGTGATCGTCACCAGCAACCATGGCGAGGCGGTAAATTTTGATAAGGCAGCTGAAAGTCTTTACGAAAAGGATGCCTCTATCAGAAGCCTGCAGCTGGCACCGGATGGAAATGTGACCTATGTATATCCCCTGGAGGGAAACGAGGAAGCCTTCGGCGACCTGTTCAGTGATCCTGACAGGAAAACAGAGGCAGAGTATGCCAGGGACACAGGAAAAATGACCTTGGCAGGCCCATATGAACTTTCACAGGGCGGCATGGGAATTGTGGCGAGAAATCCCATATATCTGACAGATGAGGATGGGCAGAAAACATTCTGGGGATTCAGCATTGTTGTGCTCAATGTGCCTGAGATATTTGACGAGATAAATTTAAAGTCATTGAATGGACAGGGATACAAATATAAAATATGGCGGATCCATCCGGATACAGGCAAGGTGCAGAATATCATACAGAACGCGGACTTTTCTGTGACGGATGCCGTGGAGGATGTGATTCAGGTTCCAAACGGTACATGGCATTTGAGCATAATTCCCAAAAAAGGATGGGTTCCCATGGAATACATATGGATAGAATCCATTGTCTGCAGTCTCATACTCGTTCTGGCAGTCATGGTCATCAACGGCATACTGACCAGCGCAGAGCAAAAAAAGGAGCTGGCAAAGCTGGTCAATACGGACCCGCTGACGGGCCTGCATAACGGCAGATATTTTATGAACTGCTTAAAGGAATTCGTCCTGCAGAATCGTCCCTGCGTATTATACTATCTGGATATGGACAGGTTTAAACAGATCAATGACCGTTTTGGACACGATATCGGCGATAAGTTTTTAAAAGAGTCTGCAGCCCGTATGCAAAAATGCCTCTCTGAAGAGGATTTGGCATTTCGTACCGGCGGAGATGAATTTACGGTACTGGCTGCCGGTGGAAAAGGCGACGAATTCTATGAAAAACTAAAAGAACGACTGAAAGAGGAGATTGGCCGTCCATATATACTGCCCGAATGTACCCTGCATCCCCATGTGAGTATCGGGTATGCGCGCTACCCTGAGGAACAGGAAAATGCGGAGGCGCTGATTCGCCAGGCAGACCAGCGGATGTATGAGGAGAAGAGACAGATTCATCATTAATGTCAACAGATTCATTATAAAACGGAGAAGGATATGAAAAATCTTAAAATTGCATTACTCCAGCTAATGCCGGGGAATTCTTTAGAAGAAAATTTAGCCAAGGGAGCAGATGCCTGTAAAAAAGCAAAGAAAATGGGTGCTGATATTGCCCTGTTTCCGGAAATGTGGAGCAGCGGATATAAAATTTCGGAAGATATAGAGGAATTAAAAACAGATGCGGTATCCTCTGACAGTGATTTTGTCTGTTCTTTCGGCGAGCTTGCCAAAAAATTGGGTATGGCGATCGGTATCACGTTCCTTGAAGCGTTTGAACCGCTGCCGCGCAACACACTCTGCCTTTTTGACCGTTTTGGCAGCAGAGTTCTGACCTATGCCAAGGTTCATACCTGTGACTTTGGTGATGAGTGCAGACTGACGGCGGGAGATGATTTTTATACTGCAGAGCTGGATACAGAACAGGGAATGGTAAAGATTGGCGCCATGATTTGTTATGACAGGGAATTTCCGGAAAGCGCAAGAATCCTCATGCTGAAAGGTGCTGAGATCATTCTGGTTCCAAATGCCTGTCCCATGGAAATCAATCGTATTTCTCAGCTTCGCGCAAGGGCGTATGAAAATATGACAGGTATTGCTACTGTCAATTATCCCTTTGGAAAGCCTGACTGCAATGGACATTCAACTGCCTTTGACGGGATTGCATACAGGGAAGGTGAGCCGGGTTCCAGGGACACTTTGATCATAGAGGCAGGCGAACGGGAAGGAATCTATATAGCTGATTTTCCCTTAGATGAAATCAGATTCTATCGAAGAACGGAAGTCCACGGAAACGCATTTCGCCATCCCGGTAAATACGGTCTGCTCGTCTCAGAAGGAATTGAGGAACCGTTTATCAGAGAATGTTATCGAAAATAGAGAAAAAGTTATAGGAATGGAGTAATCAATATGTTTAAAGTAATATTATGGGATGTGGATGGAACACTGCTCAATTTTGACAAAGCAGAAAAATATGCCCTGCGGCAGTGTTTTGCAAAATTTAACCTGAAGGAATGTACGGATGCCATGATCTCCAGATATGCGGAAATAAACAAACGTTATTGGAAACGCCTGGAGGCCGGGGAGATCACAAAAGAACAGGTACTTCTGGAGAGATTTTCGGAATTTTTCCAAAAGGAACATATCCGCTGTGACAAGATCAAAGAGTTCAACGATGAATACCAGGTGCGTTTGGGCGATAAAATATTTTTTAATGATGACAGCAAGTCTCTTCTGGAAAGGCTGAAAGGAAAAGCAAAGCAGTACGCAGTCACAAATGGCACTTATGTGGCACAGAAACGCAAGCTTGAAAATTCAGGACTTGACGTTCTGTTTGACGGTATTTTTATTTCCGACCAGATAGGATATGAAAAACCGGACATCCGGTTTTTTGATCACATTTGGAAACAGACAGGTGTTTATGAGAAAGATGACGTTCTCATTGTAGGGGATTCCCTGACCAGCGATATGCAGGGCGGAAATAATGCAGGCATCCGCTGCTGCTGGTATAATCCGGAGGACAAGGAAAATAATACAAATGTAAAGATTGATTACCTGATACATGATCTGAATGAGGTTGAATTTCTGTGAGAATCTTACATGGAGCCGGGAGTAAGGATAATATCAAAGCCGGATAAGTTCGTATTCCGGAAGACAGTGTATTCCTCTGCCAGATTTTGAAGCTTCTGTTTTTCGGGAAGGGTATTCCATAAGGTGATCTTAATTTCCATCCCTTTATTTTTCTTTTTTCCTGTCCAGATGCCAATGATCTCACCACGGTACAGGACAGCACCAGGGTTGCTTACAAATGTCCATATTTGTTTCTGCAGTGTTTTGTCGGGCTGCAGAACCGCCCTGTCTCTCTGGTCGAGAAAGGGGTCATGTCCGCCGAGCAGCAGCAGTTCTCTTTGCAGTGAATCCGGAGACAGAAGACGTTCCTTGTCGGAGGTCAGGATATAGGATTTTTTGCCAAAAACCATGACAGGTTCTGTCTCTTCCGAAACCGTTTTCCACATACGCCGTGCCTGTTTACCGGAACATCCGAGCCAGGCTGCAAAATGATTCGGTGTTGCCGGGCCGTAACAGTGCAGGTATTTCCGCATTAACTTTTTACAGGCATCCTTGTTTGGCGTAAACGAATAGCCGGTCCAGTTTTTGTAAGAGGTAAAAACCGGGCTGGTTCCCTGCCGTCCGCCGAAAACGATCAGACCTTTTAAGGCGCAGGGCCGCAGAAGAAAAGACACTACGGCACCGCCGACGGTCTGTTTATCAGGACTTCCATACATGGAGGGCTGTGTCCATAGCGCGCGCTTTTTCTCCGGGAGCAGCGGCAGCATCCATTCTGCCAGGTTCTGATCCAAGGAAGTTTTGCTGATTACGGTACAGTGATCAAGCTGTGGAATTACCTGCTGTAATATTTCAAATAATTCATGGAAACCCATCTGCAGAAAATCAAGTGCCAGAGTAATTCCGGCAGTATAGATCCATGGCTCATCCTCCTGCGGTATAAGCGCAGATAAAAATACATCACTTTCCAGAGCAGGAAATACAACAGGGATACCCCGCAGGCTCCAGGTCTGCAGAAGCGTTTTCTCTTTATACAGCAAATATTCCATTTCTGTCAAACTGCAGTCAGGAATCCGGTTAAAAAGAGCAGTTTCCCAGGCGCCCGGAGGTGTATTCTGCATTCCGCACGCACCCGTCAGCTTTTCCATATCCGTTTTTTTATACTCCTTATCCAGATGGTGAGCACCCAGTCTGAAATTTCTTATTTGCTCAATGCTTATTTCGGCCATGTAGTAGTTCCCTTCGATTTATGTGTAATTATGAAAATACAGACAGTATAGTTTCGATAAATCTGCCCAGTTTGTGTAAGCAGTATACTGGGGAGCTGATAGGGATATTATACCTCTTTTTCTTTATAGACTGCAACACCGTCAGAGATAACTTTGTGTCCGGAAGCTAAAAAGCCGTCCATTTCTGAACGGCTATAAATTTTTGAATCTTTGAAAATAGGTGAATCGCAAGAGAGAATACCAAGCCGGCGTTTTAAACCACTGTCTGATTCGACTCCAGAATATTCCGGAACAGGTACAGATGTTTTTTCCGCAGGCAATAAATGATCCAGTAGACATCTCCCGAATCTTCTTTCTCTTCCCTTACATCCACAGTATAACTCTCTCCCTCAATGTTTACTGTCATAGTCTCTGTAAGAATCGTCCCCCAATATTTTAAATCATGTTTCTGACAGAATTCTTTGATCAGATCTGTGATTTCTTCCTTTGTTTGTGGATGCTGGCTTCTGAAAATAATATATGCGTCCTTCATATGGAATCTCCTTTCGGTATTTTAAAAAATCATACATTATGTTTTAGAACCGTACCGGTGTTGCCCGGCATGTGAACCGTGACAGAACCCTGGCGTTTTGATGATTCCGTCAGGTCATATTTTTCCAGTACAGCGTACAGTTTTTCTGCCATGGTGCGGTCCATATCACAAAGCGGCAGCCTGCAGGGGCCTACATCATAACCCATGGCGCGCATCGCCTGTTTTACGGGTATCGGATTTACATCTAAAAACAGCGCTTCAATGAGCTCCAGGTATTTTAACTGCAGATTATCGCTTTCTTCGCTGTTTCCACGGAAATAGGAAGTGCAGATAGCATGGGTCTCGTTTGGAATAAGATTGGACAGAACAGATATCACACCCTTTCCTCCAAGAGCCAGAGAAGATGTGATCTGATCGTCATTGCCGGAATAAATGGCCAAATCCTCTTTGCACAGACTGGCTATTTTGGCCATCTGGGAAAAGTTGCCGCTTGCCTCTTTTACAGCCACTATATTTTCTGTTTCGCTGAGCCGTTTATAGGTGGCCGGGTAAATGTTCACCCCGGTGCGAGATGGTACATTATATAATATGACCGGCAGACGGGTAGACCTGGCACATTCGTTGAAATGCAGAAACAAGCCCTGCTGTGATGCCTTGTTATAATACGGTGTTACATGGAGAAGCGCGTCGGCCCCGGCTTTTTCGCATTCTTTTGAAAGGTATACGGCATGTGCGGTATTGTTGCTTCCTGCCCCGGCTATGACCGGAACGCGCCCACGGACATGTTTGACTGCGCGGCGTACCAGTTCTATATGCTCATCATCTGTCAGGGTGGAGCCTTCTCCTGTTGTACCTGCAACTACGATCGCATCTGCGCTGCCTGCGATTTGCATATCCAGCAGCTCGTCAAAGACAGAATAGTTAATCGAATAATCCTCCTTCATCGGAGTGACAACAGCAGTTCCCACACCTTTAAATACTATCTTTTTCAAATTTGAATCCTCCCAAACCTTTGTAATTTAGATTATGGAAATTATAGCAGTTTGGTTATTAAATGGGAGTGAAGTTCCGGGCAGAGGCATTAAGTTTCAATAAATGTAAGAATCGGCTGCGGTAATATATCGATTGTCATACATTTCAATATCATATATAATAAACCTGTGAGCGGTATAAAACCGTTGGGAACAGACGAATTGTCTGCAATAACATCCGGCGGAAGTGGTGGACAGTCTGTAGAATCCCGGAAGGTTTGCGCAGAAACCGGAAAAGGTCTTCGTTTCTTCCGGCAGCGCGCTGAAAATCAAAGAACAGGAGCATAACATTATGGATTTAAAGAAAAACATCTGTGATAATATCAAAGAATGTGAGATAAAGATCGGCTATCGGGAGGAAGATATGAACCTGTATTATCCGCAGGCATCCTTACTGGAACTGCTTCCTGCCGAAAAAGAAAATCTGTCCGAGGCGCTTGCTGCATTTTGCAGGACCGCAGAACCGGAGCTTGGAAAACTGACCATAAAAGAGACAGAGGAAAAAGGCCGGTATTGTATTCATGTCCCATCCGCAGGGGTAAAATATGTCCATGAAAATCTGGAGGACAGCCCATTTTTAAAAGCCTTTTTGGCGGAAATATTTAAAGCCGGTAATACTGTGGAGGATATGATAAAGATATTCCAATCCTTCTCTCAGGATATTATTATAGAAAAGGTTGACGAACAGGAATGGGGAATCTCTTTTCAAAATCCGGAAATAGATCCTTACGTGTATTATCTGGAGCAGGATGCGTTCGGTCTGCAGTATCATCGGTTTACAAGGCAGGCCTATGATGCGTTAAAGAATAGTCATTGATCTGTCCATGCAGAATCGCCTTTGGCGATGGGATTTTCCGGCGCAGGAAATGTGCAGACCTATGGAAGTATTTCAGATAAAGACATGATATCTCTGCTGAAATGCTGGAAGCAATCTGTGATGTACTGGACTGTCAGCCGGGAGATATTATAGAATACCGCAGAACTTCCGGGGCGGAGTACCGGGCAAAAAATATTACAGATAATCCCGCTGACATTCCTGACACTGCACATCCCGACTGCAGCAAAAATTCAAAATAATGTCATCAACACGTGTGCAGGTAGCCTTTTTATATGTTACAGTATGTGCAGCCTTACTGCTGTCCTTCGGACATGTTGCGTGGCTCACTATTGTATATGTATGTTCATCGTCTTTTGTTTGTTTTTCCATAAGAATACTCCTGTATAACATAAAGTAAATACACCGGGTACAAGATCATTATATAGAAAACGGCGCAAAAAAGAAAGAGCCGATCAAAAAAAAGAGAGGTATAGAGATGAAATTTGTTATGTCTTACAGCTGCGGCAAGGACAGTACCCTTGCACTTCACAAACTGATAAAAGCCGGACATGAGCCGGTGGGCCTGCTGGTTATGGTCAATAAAGATATGGACCGTTCCTGGTTTCACGGTGCGGATCACAGGCTGCTGGAAAAGTTTTCAAAGGCACTGGAGATTCCCTTGCTTCTCTGTCCCTCCGGAGGTGACGAGTATCATCTGGAATTTGAAAAAGGCCTGAAAAGAGCCATGGAGCTTGGGGCAGAGATGGCTGGTTTCGGCGATATTGATATTGAAAATAACCGCAGGTGGTGCGAAGAGCGGTGCCGTGCGGCAGGCCTGAAAGCTGCATTCCCGCTGTGGCAGCAGGGACGTGAGAAGATAGTGCAGGAGATTATTTCAGAAGGCTATTGCTGTATCGTCAAATCCATAGACAATCAGCTTCTGCCAAAAGAACTCCTGGGAAAACAGTTAGATTCGGAAACATTGGAGATAATGGCGGCAAGGGGCATTGATATCTGCGGAGAAAACGGAGAATACCATACCATCGCAGTGGACGGGCCGATTTTCAGGCATAAGCTGGAAATACAGACAGGCAGTATTCTTGATTTCGGTGAGCGGTCAGTGATTGATCTCAGATGAATTGGCAAATTTAAAAATGTAATCTGAAGAATTAAAAAAGGGTGCTGTCAGCATTCACTGACAGCACCTATTCTTTCATCTGCAGCGCTCCCTTTTTAAGCCGGAAATTCACACCGGCTTGTTTGGTTGATTCATGATTTTCCGTTTATGTATGATCCGCGGGCTGTATCAGCCGTTTGCTTTCCCAGCCCTTGTTTTTAAAATAAAGCCAGCCGACGAGGAAGGGCAGGAGAGGGGACAGGGCCTGTCCCACATATACACCGGGGAATCCCATACCTGCCGTAAATGCCAACAGCCAGCTTACGGGCAGCCGGACAACAGCCGCATCCAAAAGTGCATTTACCATGGCAATGTTTGCGGCGCCTATGCCGATAGCAAAGGAATCGAAGGTATACAATGCAGCGTAAACCAGACTGTTTATGCCGCAGCAGATCCTCAAATAAAGGATGCCGTCTGCAATCACCTCTTTATTTTGGGGTTCAAACAGCATGATGATCTGTCCTGCAAATAGTTGTACAAGAACCACTGCCATTAGCGTGATCAAAAGGTTTAAGCGCAGCCCGGTTTCCGTTGTCTTTTTGACCCGGTCTGTTCTGCCTGCGCCCATGTTCTGTCCGGCCATGGCGGTTACAGCCTGGCCGACTGCCCAGCAGGGCATTCCTGCAAAGGTATTGACTTTCAGTCCCACCCCGGATGCTGCAGCAACAGACACTCCGAATTGATTCAACATGCCTGTGATCATAAGATAAGAGATATTCACAACTGCCATTTGAACCGCTGTGGGCAGTCCGACTTTTAAGACAGCAGCCATTTTTTCAGGCTGAACAGCAAAATTTTTCAGCCTGAACGGAAAGATAAAAGTTTTTCTTCTCAGACAGCATATGGATATTGCAAGGGAGATACCCTGTGAGAAAACGGTGGCATAAGCTGCGCCTGCAGTCCCCATACCGAAAGGTCCCACTAAAAGAAGGTCCAGCAGGATATTAACGACTGCCGCGGCTGCGATAAAGTAAAGTGAACTTTTGGAATCTCCCAATCCTTTCATAACAGAGCAGACAGCATTATAGCCAAACACGAACACTGTGCCACAGCAGATAATTCTCATATAATCGCAGGCGTCCTGCATGGACCCGGCAGGAACACGCAGTATCTGAAAAAGCGGCCGGTAAACAAGCAGCCCTGACACTGTGACTAGTAATGAGGCAAAGAAGGAGAGGGAAAATAATGTCCCGACAGTTTCACGCTGTCCCTCTTCATCATCGGCCCCTTTGTATTGGGCAACCAGCACAGTACCTCCCATTGTGACGCCGATACATATGGAATTAATGATAAAACTTATCATGGACGCATTGCTGATCGCGGCAAGTCCTGTTTCCCCCACAAACCTTCCCACAACAAGCATATCCACAATACTGTAAAAGGACTGCAGTAAATTGGCAAGCAGCAGGGGGACAGCAAACTTTATCAGTTTTTTTGAGACATTTCCCGTTGTCAGATCTTGTTCTTTTCTCATCAAATCATTTCTTCCTTTCATAGATAAGTCCGGCATGCCTTTTCCCGGCACCGGAACATGCATAATAAAAAAACAGAGGGCAGCCACGGTAATGTGCTCCCTCTGCTTGTATGACAATAACAGTTCAAATACAAAAGGCAGCAGACAAAACATTGCCTCCTGCCCAAATCGCATACAAAAACAAATCCCAAATCATGAATCTGTTTTGGAATCTGCCTTTTATAATATCATAAATACTCTATCAGGCTCCGCACAATGTTTTGTTATATACAATTGTTCGGAGCTGTTGTCAATACAGAATTTCCCATATAACTTCATTGTGCCCACCCTTTCTGTTCATCCTTTTACCTCATTATAAACAGTCAGGGTTATACTGTCAATATTCTGTCGCACGGGATATGAATCCCCCAAAAGATGATTGACATTTATCTACTACTAATGTAAAATAAAATCAGGTACTACAATTGTAGAAAAACTCTGTAACCTGACCGGAATATAATGATTCGGTATCTGCAGACAGTACAGGAGGTGATAAGATGAAAAAGCGTATTCAGAAACTGCCTGATTCGGAGCTGGATGTGATGCTTGCTTTGTGGAACGGTCATCCGGATATGACCCGGCTGGAGGTGGAGGCTTTTGTAAACCAGAAAAAAGAACTGGCACCCACCACGATTCTGTCCATGCTCACCCGGCTTGAATGCAAGAAGTTTGTCTCTGTAAAAAGGGAAGGGAAGACAAATCTCTACAGCGCGGTTGTGACGCAGAGCGAATACCAGCAGCAGGAAGGGAAAAGCGTGCTGGAAAAATTGTATGGAAATTCACTTAAGAACTTTGTGGCATCTCTTTATCAGGGAAAACAGATTCACGAGGAAGATATACAGGAACTGGAGGAATTCCTGAAGGAACTGGAGCGGAAGGGGGAATAGTCTATGGCAGAGTTTATGCTGCACATAATTAAAGTGAATGTTTTGTCAGCTTTTATCATTTTTATTGTGCTGGCAGTATCAAGACTGCTGGACAGGAAATATTCCTCCAGGTGGAAATATCTTATCTGGCTGTTTGTTTCCGTATTTCTTCTCATTCCGGTCAGGTTTCCATCTCCTGCCGCAGGACTGAATATAGAAGTACCAAAACAAATTGTCCGGGCAGAAGCAAGCAGAAGTACGAATACGTCCGGCGCGGAGAATCTGCAGTCTCCTGCAGACACCGCGAAAAGCATCAGTGATCTGCAGAAGGATACAGACAAAAATGCAGACCTGCAGGGCAGCACGGGACAGGAGAATATAACTATGGATACCGTGGCATGGATCATGGCAATTATCTGGGGAGCGGGTATTTGCGCAGCAGCGGTATATAAAGTGTTTGTTTTGAGAGCAGGAAGACAGTACCTGCGCCGCTGGAGAATTCCTTTTACGAACCGTGAGAGAATCGCTGAATATGATAAACTGTGTAAAGAAATGCATCTGAAAAAAGCACCGAAGCTTGTGGCAAACAGCAGGCTATCCGGGCCGCTTTTGGCAGGGATCAGGAATACCTTTCTCTATCTCCCTGTACGGGAGTATTCAAAAGAGGAATGTGAAATGATCTTCCGGCATGAGCTATGTCACTACCGCAGCCGGGATCTGTGGTATAAACTGCTCATGATATGCATAACAACGGTTTATTGGTTCAATCCGGCAGTTTACTTTATGAAAAAAGAGGCGGAGCGTGATATAGAGTTTATATGTGATGAGAAAGTCATGAAAGGCAGGAACCGTGAGGATAAGCTTCGGTATAACCAATTGCTTCTGAAGACAGCAGCACTGGGCAGACCTTCCTATGAGCTGTCCACCAGTCTGAATGACGGCCTTCTCACATTCAAAAAAAGGATGGTAAATATTATGAAGGCAGGAAAAATGAAACGGGGAATCCTTCCTGTTATCTGCTTTACCATCATTTTAGTTACATCGAATGTATTTACCGGCTGTTCCTTAAAAGACTCCGGTGAAAAAAAGAAAGATGCGGATACGGAAGCCACCACTGACAGCGGCGCTGACAAGGATGAGGATACACCCGCCGGCAATGAGGAAAAAGACAAAAAAGAGAAGGTGGTCAAGGGAACTAGTACGGTCAATCCCGTCACAGATACAAAGGAAAAGGCAGATACGCCTGTCGAACCCGAACAGGAAGAAGGGACCACTGAAACACCGGCGGCGCATCCGGCTTCCACAAAGGAGGAACGCACGGAACTGAGCGGATTTATGAATCGGGATTCTCTGCCTTCCATGGCACAGAATCTGGGACTTCATCAAACACAGGCTATGCTGTTTGGTGAATCAGGTCAGCGGTATGAAGGAGACGGCATTCAGGTTGAGTGGCATTCTGATACAGAAGGAATCGGAGGCCGCACCCCGATTACGATCGAATGCGATAATAACAGCAGTGTCAGTATGGAGGGATTTTACTGCGGGCAGCCCTACAAGGAAGCGGAAGCCGGACTTCTGCAGAGCGGTTACCGAAATATGGGTGATAGTAATCCGGACCACAAAGAGTACATATCTGATTCGGAAAATATAATCATAGGTTTTGATATAGCAGGGGATACCATAAGCTCGTGGTTCTGGCTGAACTGGCCGCAGGGCGACTTCGCGCCTGTCACGACCCAATACATGCCTGCTGACGGAGATTACAGAAATTCCAACGACGGGGAATATTCCACCATAAAAATCACCGGGATCAATGACTACAGTTTTTATTTTTCCATTTACAGATATACAGAAGGGGAAGGGAATCAGCAGATCTTCATGGACAATATAGCAGTCTTTGAGGAGACAGATTCCGCAACTGCAGTATTCCGCGGGCAGCAGTACACGCTGACCTTTGACTGTTCTCAAAACGGACTTATCGTTCTGTCTGGATTTGATGACGCCACTGCATTGGGCAATACCTTCTGGACGTTCTGAGTCCGGCATATCAACAAAAATTATTAAAATCGGAGAGTGAAAATGCAGCATAAAAAAAGGCCCCGGCCGTTATGGAAAAAAATACTTTTCAGTCTGTTGACTGCAGTGCTGCTCATGGTTCTATGCTTTTTTGTCTATGTTTCTGATTATTACCATGCGAAGGAGTATCAGGCAGAGGCAGTATCTGCCGATTCAGAAGATTACATTGTATACGGAGATAAAAACAGCAGCACAGGTTTTATCTTTTATCCCGGCGGACTGGTGGAGGCCGAGAGCTATGCGCCGCTGCTTGACAGAATTGCGCAGAAAGACGTCTGCTGTGTTCTGGTAAAGATGCCTTTTCATCTGGCAGTTTTTGATTCCGGCGCAGCAGACAGGGTGATCCGGGATTTTCCGGATATGGAACGCTGGTATATCGGCGGACATTCTCTGGGCGGTGCCATGGCATCCTCCTATGCACAGAAGCATGAGGATACTTTAAAAGGGCTGGTTCTGCTGGCTGCTTATCCCACAGATACCCTGTCCGCACTGCCGGTCCTGTCCATCTACGGCAGCATGGACGGAGTTCTGAACCGGAAGAAGTATAAGGACTCCATCAAAAACGCGGAAATCTGCAGTGAGATCATGATACAGGGAGCTAATCACGCAGGCTTCGGCAATTACGGGGAGCAGAAAAAAGATAACACGGCAGAGATTTCAAGAGAGGAACAGTGGGATACAACTGCTTCTTATATTCTGGAATTTTTTGGAGCATCGGATGCGCCATGACAAAGAGTCCGGCTTGCCTGACTCTCCGCCAAAGTGCAGCCGCCTGCGGCCGTTTCCCTCTTAAAAAGCAGAGGCATTTGCATAAAAATGCCCTGCTTTTTTTGTCTCTATTCTCCATGTGCATTGTAACCGGATTCTTTTTACTATTGGAAATCGCCATACAATAGGGTATAATAAGAACGTAGTCGTAACTGTTCAGTCAGGTCTGCGCATTTACTGCGCTGACTGTGCAAAAGAGTAGTGGCGGCAGGTATTCGCCCCATCGCGAAGCGATTTTTAATGGGCGAATACCCGTAACTATTCAGCTGGCTGAATAGTTACCGTATATCAATGAAAAACCAACAAGGATTTATATCCTGCAGATAGAAACGGAGATACTATGAAAATATCTACAAATGTAAAGTTAAGCGCCCAGTGTATGAGCTGTCTGATCACACGCCAGATGGAAAATCTTAAGGACACAGCTTCAGAGGAGATCAAATCCGCTTACATGAGGGAGGTGTTTCAGATCATCGGCGCAGCCGGACCGGAGGATACTGCACCGGTTCTCATAGCAAAAATCAATGTGCTCCATGAGAAATATTTCGGACATGCCTACAGTTTTGAACAGTTGAAAAAAGAGTACAACCAAATGATGCTGGAGGCAGAGGAAAGAATACGCAGCCGGATCATTCAGGCAGAAGACCCTGTGTACCATGCAATTTTGTATGCCAGGGTGGGAAATTACATTGATTTTGGAGCCATGGGAAGCGTCAGCGATGAAAAACTGCGGGAACTGATAGCAAAAGCCGAGGAGGAGACCCTGGACCCTGTTGAATACAGCCGCTTCACAGAGCAGATGAAAACTGCAGAAAACCTGGTATATCTCACAGATAACTGTGGTGAGATTGTCCTTGACAAGCTTCTGATCGAACAGCTCATGAAGAAGTATCCGCAGATACATATCACGGTCATCGTGCGGGGAGAACCGGTCATCAATGATGCCACCATAGAGGATGCCGAAATGACCGGGCTTGCGGATCTTGTGCCTGTCATGGGCAACGGCACGAAAATAGCGGGCACAAGCCTGAAGGATATTTCGGATGAGGCCCGGGATTTGATTCGTCATGCAGACGTGATCCTTTCTAAGGGCCAGGGTAATTTTGAGACTCTGAATAACAGCGGGCTGAATATTTACTATATGTTTCTCTGCAAATGTTCCTGGTTCGTAAACAGATTCGGTCTGGAGCAGTATAAAGGTGTGTTTGTCAATGACAGAAGCCTTGGGAGGGATGGGTCATGAGAGAAGAATTGAGAAAACGCTGTGAATTGTTTGTTGAAAACAGGGATATTATAAAATCTGCATTTGCCTGGGAGAGCGCCTATGTCTATCCCATGTGTTCCGGAATCCTGACGGCAAGAGGTGTCCGTGCGGATACACAGCGCCTGATGGAGTGCCGCGATATTTTAAAGGCCAATACCGGAGTATTCTCCAATTTCAGAGGTGTTTCCAGGCTGGCTGTCATTGCCATGCTTTCTCTTAATGCAGATGCCGGGCTTATGATGGCGCAGATGCTGGAACTATACGGGAAGTTAAAAGAATTTTTCTGGGGCTCCGAATATCTGACTGTGGCAGCAGCCACTATTGCGGAGATGGCAGAGCCTTCCGGATATGATGAGATCATAAACAAAACAAGCAGTATTTACAACCGCATGAAAACTGCCCATCCCTTCCTCACTTCCGGGGAGGACAGTGCATTTGCCGCTCTTCTTGCCATGTCCGAGCTGGATGACTCCTGTATCGAAAGGGAGATGGAGCAGTGCTATTCCATATTGAAACCCTACTTTTTCTCCGGGAATTCGGTGCAGTCTCTGAGTCATATTCTGGCACTTGGTGAGGGGTCCGCGGAACAGAAGTGCAGAAAAGCCCTGGAAATCTTTGACGCACTGAAAGCGCGGGGACTGAAATACGGTACAGGCTATGAACTGGCAACGCTGGGTGTTCTGACCCTTCTGGATGTGGACAGGAATTTACTGATACAGGATATCACAGATGCGGAAGCCTTCCTGAAAGGGCAGAAAGGCTTCGGGGCCTTCGGTGTAGGCTCCAGGCAGAGGCTTATGTATGCCGGTATGATGGCATCCTGTGACTATGTTCCTGACCTGCATTCCATGCAGACTGCGGCATTAAACGGTGTGGTGGCACTGGTCATTGCCCAGCAGGCTGCTATCTGCGCGTCTGCGGCAGCAGCAAGTGCAGCCGCGGCGGCGTCCTCTTCCGGCTCCTGATCATGTTATATGACAGGGATATCCGGGAGCCGCTGTTCGATTTTCTGGAAGAGCGGTACGGAAAGATCAGAATCATAGAAGAGAAACAGATGGGAAAGTCCCGTGCGGATATCGTGATGGTTCTGCCGGACGCCGTTGCCGGCATTGAGATAAAAAGTGACGCGGACACGTATGTCAGGCTGCAGAGACAGGTAAGAGATTATAACCGTTATTATGATACCAACCTTGTGGTGGTCGGTTCCACGCACGCGCGCCATATAAAGGACCATGTGCCTGCTTGGTGGGGGATTCTCACGGCTGAGAAGCTGGGCGGTACTGTGGATTTTTATACTCTGCGTGAGCGGGACCTAATCCGAAAGTGGATATGAAAAGAAAACTCGGCCTGTTATGGCGCCCTGAACTGGCCCATATACAGGAGCTGAACCAAATGCCGAAATACAGGGAAAAAAGCAAGGCATTTGTAATAGACAAAATACTGCTTAAGGTTCCGCAGGAGATTCTGACGCTGCAGATCAGCGAGGAATTGTTCCAGCGGGACTATACCACCATAGAGGAGAAAATAACGGAGTACAGAAAACAGAAAAAGCATAACTTATAGGGGAGAGATACAATTACAAAGCTGAAAGGAGCAAGGGGTTACATGACAAGATACGAGAAAATGAGTCAGCTTTTCAATGAGGATTACCGGGTAATTGATTTTCTGCCCAGAAGGGTTCCCGATGAAGCCGGAACCTTATTTGAAGAAGCAGAACAGTATTATATGCAGGACAAACAGCTTCAGATCTTCTGTGACAAGGTGATCGCCATAGTGCTGAAGCTGTTGTGCTACTATCCTTTTGAAATGTATGTGCAGGAGCATATTCCGCTCATCCGTACAAGAGAGGGCTGGCTGAAGGATAAACACTGCGATACCATAGTAAAGCTCATTAAAAAGACCATTCTGAAAAGAAGGGGACAGATTGATATTCTCCTGACCAGGGAAAATTCCATGATAAGCATCAGCGGCGGAACCCTGAGTATCGCCGTCTACAATGAAAGTGAGTCTCTGCGGGAGATGCTGCAGTCCATGGTGCGTACGGAAGGCCTCTATGACTGGAAATTCAGAGCCTGACAGCACTGTGAACAGAAAAAACATAAGAGAAAGCGAGGAAGACACAGAGCGATATGTTGAAGTCGTACATAGCTTTTGACATTGAAACCACCGGTCTAAGTCCAGAAGAAAATGAGATCATAGAGATAGGCGCCTTAATGGTGCGTGACGGAAAGGTACAGGAGCGCTTTATGGAATTTATAAAGCCCAGACTGCCGATTCCGGCCAATATCACCGGCATTACCGGCATCACCAATGACATGGTGGAAGACGCAAGAGGCCGGGAGCAGGTGATTCCTGATTTCCTGCAGTTTTGCGGACAGGATATCCTGATCGGGCACAATGTGCTCTTTGATTACAGTTTTGTCAAACGGAGCGCAGAATCTCTCGGGTATACCTTTGAAAGGGATGGCATTGACACGCTGAAGATTGCCAGAACGGTCCACAGGGATCTGCCCTCCAAAAGTCTGGGAGAACTGTGTGAGCATTACCGGATCAACAATGCGGCGGCCCACAGAGCTTATCATGACGCGCTGGCTACTGCCAAACTATATCAGACCATGGCACATTATTTTGAAGAGAAGGAACCGCAGGTCTTTCAGCCGTGCCCTTTAGTCTGCACAGCAAAAAAATGCCCGCCTGCCACGAAAAAGCAGCTGGATTTTCTCATGCGCCTGGTAAAGCAGAAGGGCGTAAAGCCGGCGTTTGATCCGGAGACTCTGACCAGAAATGAGGCGTCCAGGCTGATTGACAGCATTTTGTCCGGTCAGGCCATTTGATTCCCGCACAAGGAGTGAGTATGGAAAACAGAGAAGAACGAATCACATTAAAACCCGATAACCATGATATGCGTCTGAAGTATTACGAACTGATTCTGGAGAGCAGAAGTCTTGCTGAGCTTCCCTGTTATCCTCTGCCTGAGGGGTACCGTTATGTGTATTACCGGGAGGGGGATAAAAAGGATTGGATCGCCATAGAGACCTCCGCCAGAGAATTTATCCTTCCTGAAGAGGGAGAGTCTGCCTGGAAGAGATATTACGCCGGAAAGGAAAAAGAACTGGAGAACCGAATGTTTTTTGTGGAGACCACTGACGGAGAAAAGGTTGCCACAGCCACAGCCTTCTATGAGCCACGTGACCTTTCCGGTGCCGGATGGCTGCACTGGGTTGCGGTAAAAAGGGAATACCAGGGGAAGGGCATTGCAAAGGCCCTGATCTCCCATACCCTGCAGTGCTTAAAAGAACTGGGGTATCCCTCCGTCAAAATACCCACACAGACAAATACCTGGGTTGCTGCCAGGCTCTATCTGGATTTTGGATTTCGGCCTGTTCCCCAAAATGCGGTGGACAGCCAAATAGGGTACGGAATCCTGAAAACCCTGACGAATCATCCGGCGCTTGCAGGCTTTGAGCCGGTGCCGTATGAAGAAATCTGGGATTCCCGTATGGTTCAGATCGAGAAAAGGCTGAGAGAACAATATCCCGGTCTGGTACATTTCAGGGTCTTGGAGGAGAATGGACAGGATAGGATTCTGTACTGTACGGAATCCGGGGCCGGAGAATGGGACGGTGCACTTTAGATACATGGCAGAAGGGCCGGAGGCATGTACTGCATTGATGCAGACAGCCGCCGGCCCTTTTGTCATATCAGCTTGTTGTATAAGCAAGAAAAATCTGGTGGATGGCTTTGTGAAGATACGGCAGGTATTTGTCCATGGTTACGGGCTGTTCAAATAAAATACAGTTGTAACAGGTGGACCCCACCAGTTCGATAAAAGTAAAAAGCATAAGCTCAGGTTCCTCACAGGTCACTGCGCTTTTTTTCATCATTTCCAGATAGTATTCATAAAATTTCTGTGATTCCTCCGGCACGGTTCTTTCAAAGGCATTTTTGAAGATTCCCCAGGAGAGATTCTTTGCAATGAACTGAAGAAGGGCATGTTCCTTCTGAAACCGTTCAATGATATAGTCCATCATCCACATCATCTGATCTTCAAAGCCTGAAACTTCCCTGGTGGCCAGGGCCTTATGGGCATCTGCGAATAACTGCCCGGCTTTGTAGGCGATCAGCTTATCCCTCAAATCATATTTGTCTTTAAAATACAGATAGAATGTTCCTTTTGCCAGACCGGCCTGGTTTACAATATCAGAGATCGTTGTTTTGGCAAAACCCTTTTTCGTAAACAGATCAAATGCTGTCTGGAAAAGTGCATTCTTTTTCTGCTTTTTGTTTATCTCCAGTTTTCCCATGGCTCTCTCACCTTTCATATGCGGCAACTGTCCGCTACCCTGACAGTTACGGCTTTTATCACACCTGAATTTCGATTTTAGTTTTATTATCCTATAGAAATGACTAAAAGTCAATATCTAAAAAATGACCAAAATTCATTTTGCTATTTCGTAGATTCTTGTGACTTTTAAATATTGACTATTGGTCATTTTCATATATAATGAAGGTTGAAATGAAAACGAAAAATAAACAGAATAGGGGATGATTTCTTTGGTCAAAACGGGTAAGTGGATAGCCAGACACCGGGTTCTCATATTGCTGCTGGGAATCCTTCTGCTGGTTCCATCCGTAATAGGTATGGCTAAAACAAGAATTAACTACGATTTGCTCAGTTATCTGCCGGAACACCTGGAAACCGTAAAGGGGCAGGATATTCTGGTGGATGAGTATGGAATGGGCGCATTTTCCATGGTTGTTGTGGAAAATATGGACCTGAAGGATGCGCAGAAGCTGGAGGATAAGTTCAGTGAGATACCGCATGTTAAAGATGTGCTCTGGTATGACGATGTGGCGGATATCAGTCTTCCGGTGGAAATGATTCCAAAAGACCTGCGGGAAGCCTTCTTCCGGGGAGATGCCACCATGATGCTGGCGCTTTTTGACAACACCACATCCTCCGATGAGGCTATGGAAGCTGTGACGCAGATGAGAAAAGCGGCAGATGAGCAGTGCTTTATCAGCGGTATGACAGGGATCGTCACAGACATTAAGAACATATCCCTGCAGGAGCTGCCCATCTATGTGGTCATTGCCACATGTCTGGCATTTCTGGTCCTGGAGCTTTCCACGGAATCCTTCCTGGTTCCGGTGCTTTTCCTGCTCAGCATCGGTTGCGCTATCTTATACAATATGGGAACCAACATATTCCTGGGGGAGATTTCATACATTACCAAGGCACTGACCGCTGTGCTGCAGCTTGGCGTTACCATGGATTATTCCATTTTCCTTCTGAACAGTTATGAGGAGAATAAACTTCGTTTTCCGGGAGACAAAAACAGGGCTATGGGGCATGCGATTTCCAACACCTTCAAATCCATTGTGGGCAGCTCAGTTACCACCATTGCCGGATTTGCAGCTCTTTGCTGCATGACCTTTACCCTGGGCAGGGACCTGGGCATTGTCATGGCAAAGGGTGTTGTGATCGGTGTGGTATGCTGTGTCACCCTGCTTCCGTCCATGGTCCTTATCTTTGACAAGGCCATTGAGAAGACAAGACACAGACCGCTCATACGAAATGTGGAGAAACCTTCCCGGTTCATTACAAAGCATTATAAATTGTGGCTGGTCGTTTTTCTGGTTCTGCTTTTCCCGGCCATCTACGGAAACAACCATACAAAGGTCTATTACAATATCGCCCAGTCTCTGCCGGCATCCCTTCCGGGCAATGTGGCAAATGAGAAGCTGCAGGAAGATTTTGATATGAGTACCATGCATATGATCCTTATGAACAAGGACATGGACAGCAAAGACAAACGCGACATGATGGAGGCGGTTGACCGGGTGGACGGCATCAAATGGACCATCGGCATGAACTCCCTGTTCGGCCCGTCCATTCCTGATTCCATGATACCTAAGGATATCAAAAAGATGCTGCAGAGTGACAAGTACGAGCTGGCTTTTGTCTGCTCCGAATATGAGTCAGCCACACCTACGGTCAATAAGCAGATTGCGGCTATCGATAAGATCGTAAAATCCTATGACAGCTCCGCTATGGTGATCGGTGAGGCGCCGCTGATGAAGGATCTGCAGGATGTAACGGATGTGGACCTGCGCAATGTAAATATTATCTCCATTGCTGCCATTTTCATTATCATCATGCTGGTATTTAAGTCCCTGTCCCTCCCTGTTATTCTGGTGGCGGTGATAGAGTTTGCCATAGCTGTGAATATGGCAGTGCCGTTCTATCAGGGAACCAGCCTTCCCTTTGTGGCAAGTATTGTCATAGGTACCATTCAATTGGGTGCCACTGTGGATTATGCCATATTGATGACCAGCCGGTACCAGAAGGAACGCCAGAGAGGACACAGCAAGAAGGAGGCCATATCCATTGCCCATAAGGCCAGCATGCTCTCCATTGTCACCAGCGGATGCAGTTTCTTCGCCGCTACGTTCGGTGTTGCCTGCTACTCCAAGGTGGATATGATCGGTTCTATCTGTACACTGCTTTCAAGAGGCGCTCTTATCAGTATGGCAGTAGTTATCATGGTCCTTCCGGCCATGTTTATGATATTTGACAAAGTGATTTGTAAGACATCCATAGGATTTCTGGGAAAGAAGACAAAAAAACAGTGCTCATCAGGAAAGGAAGTATTGGAATGAACAGGAACAGAAAGCTGAAGAATAAGATGATGACAGGACTTGCCGTGAGCATGGCTGCTGTTATGGGTGCCATGCCGGTCTACGCAGCAGGGGAAAATGAGAAAGAAGTATCCAAGGAAGAAACCGTCTATGTAAACGCGGATGCTGCAGGGAAAGAAAAGAACGTGACCGTGTCTAACTGGCTGAAAAATGCAGGCACAAAGAAGACATTAAAGGACCGGACGGATCTGAAAGACATAAAAAACGTAAAGGGCGATGAGACTTATAC
Source organism: Blautia caccae (assembly GCF_040095955.1). NCBI lineage: Bacteria > Bacillati > Bacillota > Clostridia > Lachnospirales > Lachnospiraceae > Blautia > Blautia caccae. The sequence goes on from NZ_JBBMFP010000002.1 coordinate 208,351, forward strand.
CGAAAGCGGAAATTCTGTCACATGGAATACCGAAGGGCAGGATATCTATTATCAGGGCAAAACAGGAAAGGACCTTCCCGTAACCGTGAACTTCACGTATTACCTGGACGGAAAGAAAATGAACCCGGAGGATCTGGCCGGCAAAAGCGGCCACCTGCAGATCAGGATCAAATACGAAAACCATGCAAAGCAGACCGTAAAGGTGGACGGAAAAGAAGAGACACTCTATAGTCCCTTTGTGATGCTGACAGGTCTGATCCTGCCTGAGGAGACGTTTTCAAATGTTGTGATCGATAACGGCAAGGTAATCTCAGACGGCAACCGAAACATTGTACTCGGCATTGCCATGCCCGGCCTGAAAGAAAGCCTGGGCCTTGACAAAAAACTGAACAAAGACAGTGACAGCGAAGGTATAAATCTGCCGGAGAACCTGGAAGTGTCCGCGGATGTAAAGAATTTCTCCATGGACCCCACCTTTACCATAGCGCTGACAGATGTTATGAAGGAACTGAAAACCGATGACATCACAGATATGGATAAACTAAAGGATGCCTTAAATGATCTGGAGGACGCCGCACTGAAACTGGTAGACGGTTCCGCAGAGCTTTCCAAAGGGGCCGGCACGCTGGATAACAAATACAAAGAATTTGATGATGGTGTCAACACCCTGAAAAGCGGAATCGAAACACTGGACAGCGGTGCCGCACAGCTTGCTGACGGAATCGGCAGTTATACCGACGGCGTAGACCAGTTGGATGACGGGATCCAGACTTACCTGGGAAGCAGCGGTGTCCTGACCGGCAAGGTCACAGAGTATGTAAATGGTGTCAGCACAGTGGTGAACGGCGTTAAGCAGTATGCAGACGGCGCAGTAAAGCTTGCAGACGGCACAGCGGCCTATATCGGCGGAGAAAAGCAGCTTGCAGCCGGAGCAGAGGGACTCAGACCCCTTGTATCGGGCCTGACGGAGATCAAGGGTGCCATTGAACAACTGAACAGTGTTCTGGACGGAAAAGGAAGCACCAAGGATGACATCCGCCTTGCTGCGGATACACTTGCCGCAGGAACACAGCAGTTAAAGGATACTCTGGATACTGCAGAGGTCAATGACATGATGGCATTGATAGACCAGATGACAGGCACCGGACAGGAACTGATCGGGGAGGCAGAGGGCCTTTCCTCTGTTATGCAGGAAAAGATTGCCAAACCGGTGGGTGAAATGATGGCGGCAGGCGAAAACCTCAAGGCAGGTCTCGGCTCTCTGCAGTCTTATCTGACCACAATCCAGACAGAGGCGGCAAAAGCCGTTGCCCAGGCAGAACAGATGATAACGGATTCTGTAAACGGCAGTATTGATGAGAAGAACGCCCAGCTTCAGTCTTCAGCACAAAACGCAGCACAAAATGCGGAGGATGCCGCCAACGCCCAGCTCCAGGCAGCAAGAGACGCTTTGGACGCGCAGATCGCCGCATCAGATGATGAGGCAGTTAAAAGTGCTCTGGAAGCAGCAAAAGGCCAGCTCGGCAATGTATCTGTGTCCGCAGAAAATGTAGAGGAACTGCAGCATATCCAGACGCCTGCAGTGGAGGTGAACCTTCCTGCGTTTGATCCCTCCGGAATTATCGGGGCCATGGAACAGATGGCAGGCTCTTATCAGTCAGTCGAATCCACAGTAAATGAACTCTGCGGCACCGAACTGCCGTCGATCCAGAAGAAGCTGGAAGGCATCACAGCCGTAAAGGACCAGATTCCCACAGCTTCCATGCAGACATTAAAGGAGAGTGTATCTGCTCTCAACACAGGCATGCAGCAGTTAAAAGGAGGCATCGGCCAGCTCTCAGGCAGTGTGAATCTTCTGGATCAGAAGACCTCTGTACTTCCCGAGGCAGGCAAAGGGATTCAGGCGCTTCTGGACGGTTTCCAGAACCTGGGAGGCGCGAACCGGCAGCTTTTGGACGGCGCAGCCGAGCTGAAAGAAAAGGCTCCCATACTGGTACAGGGTGTGGGAACATTACAGGGCGGCACCTCAGAGCTCAGCCAGGGCCTTGACGCGTTAAGCACAGAGCTTTCTTCCGGAGCCTCCACGCTTTCCGCAAACAGCGGCACACTGCGGGAAGGAGCTTCCGTTCTTACCTCAGGAACCGGCGAACTGCTGACCGGCAGCAACACCCTGCAGGATGCCAGCGGCCAGGTGCAGGACGGCATCTCCCAGCTCAAAGACGGCGCCAAAACCTTGAAGGACGGCATGAAGGAATTCGACGAAAAGGGCACAAAAAAGATGAAGGACACCATAGAAGATGAATTGGGCGATGTCCTGGACCGATTAAAAGCCCTCAATTCTGAAAACTGCACTTATGATACCTTCAGCGGAAAAGCAGACAACATGAACAGCAACGTGAAATTTATCATTGAAACAGACGCGATCGAGACAGAAGAATAAGATAAATCTTTGATCAGGCGGTACAGCACATTGTGGCTGTACCGTTTTTTTGATTCTGTCATCTGTAAATAGAGCATACAACTATATTGACAGTATACAACTACTGCGATATAATACAGAAAAACCAGGAGGTATAAAAAATGCGTAGTGACAGAATCAAAAAAGGAGTGGAGGCCGCGCCGCAGAGGGCACTGCTCTATGCACTTGGACTGACAGATTATGAGATGGAGAAGCCGCTGATCGGAATTGTAAGTTCACAAAACGAGATTGTGCCGGGGCATATGAATCTGGATAAGATAGTTGCAGCGGTTAAGCAGGGTGTCTCTGAGGCAGGCGGCGTTCCTGTTGTATTTCCGGCGATCGCAGTGTGCGATGGAATTGCCATGGGACATGAGGGAATGAAGTATTCCCTTGTGACAAGAGAGCTGATCGCAGATTCCACAGAAGCCATGGCTATGGCTCATCCCTTTGACGGCCTTGTCATGGTGCCGAACTGTGACAAGAATGTTCCCGGCCTTCTCATGGCAGCCGCGCGCCTGAACATTCCCTCCATTTTTGTGAGCGGAGGGCCTATGCTCGCCGGCATTTCCAAAAAAGAGCGCATCAGCTATTCCACCGTGTCCGAGGCGGTCAGTTCCTTTAAGGCAAACCGCATAGACGGGGAAACGCTCTGTACTTATGAGAAGAAAGCATGTCCCACCTGCGGCTCCTGTTCCGGCATGTTTACTGCCAACAGTATGAACTGCCTGACAGAGGTGCTGGGGATGGCCCTTCCCGGAAACGGAACCATCCCGGCTGTCTACAGCGCCAGGCTGCGTCTTGCAAAAGAGACCGGGCGGCGTATCCTGGAACTTGTCAAAGAGGATGTGAAGCCCCGGGATCTTATGGTCAGGGAGGCATTTGAAAATGCCCTGACCATAGATATGGCCCTTGGCTGCAGTACCAACAGCATGCTTCATCTTCCGGCCATTGCCCATGAGTGTGAGATAGAGATTGACCTGGATCTGGCAAATGAAATTTCAAAGAAAACACCGAATCTGTGCCGCCTTTCTCCCGCAGGAAACCACTATATAGAGGAACTGGAAGAAGCAGGCGGCATCCCTGCCGTGATGCATGAAATCAGTAAGCGAAACCTCCTGCATACAGAGCTGCTTACCTGTACAGGGAAAACCGTAGGAGAAAATATAAGCGGACATGAGATAAGAGACACCTCCATCATCCGTCCAATCAGCCGGCCCTACAGCGCCGGGGGCGGTATCGCTGTGCTGAAAGGCAGCCTCGCCCCGGAGGGCTGTGTGGTCAAAAAATCTGCCGTGGACGAAAAAATGATGCGGCACACAGGCAGGGCCCGCGTCTTTGACGGAGAGGAAGAGGCCCTGTCTGCCATCTATGCAGGAAAGATCCACGCAGGCGATGTAGTCGTCATCCGCTATGAAGGTCCAAAAGGCGGCCCCGGAATGCGGGAAATGCTCAATCCGACTTCAGCCATTATGGGAAGCGGCCTCGGTGATAAGGTGGCGCTGATCACTGACGGACGGTTTTCCGGGGCAACCAGAGGAGCCGCCATCGGCCATGTGTCCCCGGAGGCGGCAGACGGGGGGAATATCGGGCTGGTGGAGGATGGAGATCTGATTGAAATTGATATTTTAGACTGCCGGATCAATATTCTTATCTCCGACGAGGAACTGGCGGCCAGAAGGGTCGATTGGAAACCAAAAGAAAAAGCGCTTAAAGGATATCTGAGAAGATATGCCAAAAGTGTTTCTTCCGGCAGCAGAGGGGCGGTCCTGGACTGAGGCCCTGCCGTACACCATAGAAATGCCGCATTGCCATAATGCGGCATTTCCTGTATAATAAAAGACATATTGCAGAGGAAAGAAAAGAGAAAGAAGAGGATTTACCAATGATATCACACGAAAAAATAGAAGAGTTCATCTGTCAGTATCCGGTTTATCAATATGCCTTCTTCAGTCCGGAGGAAATTGATTTTTCCTACCGCGTCAGATGGATCTGCGAAAAAGAGTGCGATCGTTTCCAGTCCACCTGGGCCTGTCCGCCGGCTGTGGGAAGTGTGGAGGAGTGCAGGCACCGCTGTCTTGCCTACAAAGAATGCTTTCTGTTCTCCACCATAGCGGAGGTCTCCGATGTCATCAATTTTGAGGAGATGCTGTCCACCCGCAGGGAACATGAAAACATAACAGCCGCCATCGAACAGTTCATAAAGTCCCAGGGAACCGGGTGTATGGCTCTCTCCACAGAATCCTGTGACATCTGTGAAACATGCACGTATCCGGATGCCCCCTGCCGTTTCCCGGAGAAAATGCATCCCTGTGTGGAGAGCCACGGCATCATCGTCAGTGAACTGGCTGAAAAATATAATCTGGATTTTACCCTGTCTCCAAACCAGATTCTCTGGTTCGGCATTCTTTTTATCGAATAGATTGCAAGGTATCAAAGATCAGGAGGGCGGAACCGTCCCATACCGGGAACTCCCGCCCCCTTTTGTCATCAATTCTCCACTTTTCGCATACTCATAATAGTAAGACATCACCCCGGAGCACCCCCATGCGCAAAAAATCCACCCCCATCACCGGCCGCATCGCCGACTCCCTTCAAATCCCCAAAGACCTGGCATACCGGGAAGCCATCTTCACCATGACCGGCTCCAGGGAGCTTTTTATAGAAAATTACAAATGCATCCGCCAGTATGAGGACACCTGCATTATTCTCCTCACCAAACACGATGCTATAAAAATAGAGGGAACCCACCTCACCATTGACTACTACACCAACGAAGAGATGAAGATCACAGGAAGCATCTGTCGTGTTTCCTTTCTATAAGAAAATGGGAGGTAACAAAGTTGAAGGCTTGGAATTATTACTGCAAAGGCTATGTCCGCATCCGTCTGCAAAGCGGCGGCCCGGAACGTTTCCTGAATATGTGTGCCCACCATAATATCCCTGTTTGGGATCTGCAGAACCGGGAAGGGTTCTACGAAATGAATGTGAGTATCTCCGGGTTTTACCAGATGAAACCCATATGCCGAAAGACCGGTTCCCGTGTGAAAATCATAAAAAAATACGGACTGCCCTTCTTTTTTTACCGGAACAAAAAAAGAAAGGCATTTTTTATCGGCATTCTGGCAGGATTTTTTCTGCTCATGGTATTGTCCCAGCATATCTGGAACATTCATGTGGAGGGAAACCGCCACAACAGCACGCAGACCATACTCAATTATCTGGATGAGATCCAAATCCATCACGGTATCTTAAAAAAAGATGTGGACTGCTCCTACATAGCGGAACAGATGCGCAGGGAATTTCCTGACATCACCTGGGTATCCGCAAAAATATCCGGCACCCGGCTCATATTGGAAGTAAAAGAAAATGCCACGGCAAACAAGATAATAAATCAGACCGAGGAAAATCCCAGCAGCATAATTGCCGGAAAATCAGGAACCATTGTCTCCATGATCACCAGAAAAGGCACGCCCTGCAAAAAAGTGGGAGAGACTTGCGAAAAAGGCGAGACTCTGGTATCCGGCAGGGTGGATATCATGAACGACAGCAAGGAAGTGGTGGGGTATGAATACACAGAATCCGATGCTGACATTTATATTCAGTCCCAGATGCAGTATTACCATGAATTCGACATACATTTTCAGAAGAATGTCTATACCGGGGAAGCCAAGAAAGGCCCGGTCCTGCAGTTAGGTGATTACTTTATCAATCTGAAAGGGAAGAATCATTTTGACCAGTTTGATACCGTAACCAAGCTGCATCAGGTCCGGTTGACAGAGAACTTCCGCCTTCCCATTTTCTACGGAAGCAGCACAGATTATGAGAGTGTCACAAAGCCCTTCAAATACACAAAGGAAGGCGCTGAGAAAAAAGCGCAGGAACAGCTTGAACTTCTGCTTGATACCCTGCGCGAAAAAGAAGTACAGGTAAAAGAGAACCATGTAAAAATACAGGTGCTTAACAATGTCTGCGTGGCAAAAGGCCAGTTGACAATCATAGAAAAATCCACGGAAAAACAACCGGTGGAGATTCTGGAACAGCCTGCCCCAAATGCAGAAGAGGCAGAGGAAAACTAAAATTACTGCTGCCCGTGGAACGCGGGAACGGTCATGGAAGCCTGAATCAGGAAAGAAGACGCTCTGTGTGCAGCTGTGAAAAGGCTGCGTTTAGAATCCTTCCGTCCCCGACAGATGTAAAAACCTGCCGGGGACAATTTTCACGCACCCTGCCTTGGGGAAAATGTATTGACAGAACCGTGGAAGAGAACATATACTTGTGTTGGATTCTACTAACGTTTTTACTTACAGGAGGGGAATATATGTTAAAGCAAATATCCATATTCGCAGAAAATAAGAAAGGGATGCTGCAGTCTGTCACCGGTATCCTGGCACGGGAAAATATTAATATTATGGGCTCTGTCACAAACGACAGTGCCGAATACGGCATCATCCGAATGGTGGTCTCTGATCCGCAGCGGGCGCTGGAGGCCCTTTCCAAAGAAGGTTTTATCTGCCGCGACACGGATGTTCTGGGCGTGGAGCTGGATGACAATCCCGGTGCCCTGGACAGGCTTTTGGTCTCTCTTTTGGACAGCAATATCAATGTGGACTATCTATACCTTTCCTTCAATCGAAGTTCGGGAATGCCTATCATGATCCTCCATGTGGACTGCATCAATGAGGTGAAAAACTGCCTGCAGGCCAAAGGACACTGTGTCCTGTAAGTGTTTAAAGGATTACAGATGCCTCTGCTATTCCCAGATCAATAAGCTTCTTGACTGAAAATTCAACATCAGAACTTAAAACAGTCTCCAGCTCTGCCGCAAACCCTTCCATATCTTCCTTGTTAAGGCGATCCAGCAGGGAAGTGAGGCGGGGGAGATAGTATCTGTTTAAGGTTTCACGATTTCCCCGCATATTTCGGATAGGGTATCCCCACATAAGCTGATAAAAGAGTGAGGTATAGACGTTCCTGACCGCGTGATAGGGGGCCAGATGTATTATAAGTTCAAGAATGCTGTAAGCGGTCAGATCACAGCGCTGTTCCTGCCAAGGCATGCAGCGCCGGAAGTTTGGAGTCCACCGGGTAGATGCCGCGCTTGATGCCCACCATAATCTCCAGGCAAAGGGTATAACAGCGCTGGGAGACTTTCTTGTAACTGCTCCACTGAAAGGATTCCTGCGTCTTTGGAGGCGGCAGGGTGATCCTTTTTTCATAGAACTGATACAGAGCCGCCGGAAGCGAGGTGGTATTTCCAAATGTATCTTCCCGCTCTGAAATTCTGAGAATGGTTTATGTATCACCGGATTCTGTGACAGCCTCTGATGGACGGGAAAGGGATATAAAAGACGGGCAGGATATTAAGACTGCTTTTGCCGGACAGGGTTCCGTCTATGGTCCATATTTTTTAATGAGGCGAATGAATATATCGTCTGTTATTCTGCTCCGGTATATCAAAACGGCAGCATTGCAGGGGTACTCTGCATTGAAAAAGACGGATACATATTCAGTTCTATCATTCAGGGACTGCAGTTTGTCGATTCGGGAGAGTCCTATATGATCAACGCGGAAGGCACTGATATTGCAGTCAGCAGAAGAGAACATGTGGAGTGGGTGGACAGCCAGTATAATGCGGAGAAAATACTGGAGGAAAAAGAGGACCCTGTTACACGGTCCATTATAGAACTGGAGCGAAATGGTCTGGATGGAAAATCCGGACGGGGAACCTACTGCTGGGAGGACGGATTGTGCTATTTATTTTATGCCCCCATCCCCTCCACCGACTGGGTGTTGTTAACAGGGCTGCGCCGGGAAGAGATACATTCGATGACACAGTCCATGTTATATGCCTCGATCTCAAAGGGTCCTCTCTTAGGCATGTGTATCACGGCATTTTTACTGCTTACCGCGGCAATTATTATATGGATCATATTGAGTCTGAAAGAGAGCTCGAAAGAAAATGAAAGGCTGGAAATCAGTGCAAACCGTGACCCTCTCACCGGTATTAAAAACCGAAACTGCTTTCGTTCCGATGCAGAGATGCTTGCAGCCGGAAGTTACCGGACATTTGCCTGTGTTTATATGGATGCAAACGGGCTTCACGAGATCAACAATCATATGGAGCATGCAGCAGGAGATCAAATGCTGAAGGATTTGGCAGAGGTGCTCCGGCAGGTGTTTGGTCCGGAATATGTATACCGCATTGGCGGTGATGAATTCGTAGCCTTTTGCCTGAATCAGGATAAGCCGGAAGTTTTCCGCAGGATGAACGGAAAAGAACGTCAGTTACGTGTTCTAAACAAGGAGTTAGAACAGATACTTTTGGAGAAACAGGATGCGGATACATTCCTGTCTGTTTGGGCACCTGGTTTTAACGGAGTATATTTTGTCAATTTAAGCGGCGATGCCATCCGTCATTTATTTATCCCTTCCTATTTTCAGGAGCTGCTTGAGGAGACAAAGGATAAATTCAGCGAAGCCCTGCGCCTTAATGCCAACCGTATTGAAAAGCTGAATATCGGCTGCAGTTTGAAAACTTCTGCGACTACGGGTATCTGGAGACTCTTTTGAACCGGGATAGGAAAGGGAGAAGCGCATTTCGGATAAATTCACGCAACGCATAAGCCGGCATAATGTATAATGAGCTGATTTAAGTGCGCACCAGGCGCACAGAGGAAATAAAAATGACAAATACATGCCAGCTGAGCAATAACACTATAGATTATGTGAAACGTTACCGGTGCATCCTAGATACAATGATCGAGAACATGACATCTGTCTGCCTTACCGACAGTATTTCCGCAAACTTTATCAAACAGATGATCCCGCACCACCGGGCAGCCATCGAAATGTCGGAAAATCTGCTGCGCTTTACGACATGCATACCGCTTCAGAACATTGCCCAGAATATCATATGCTCCCAGAAAGAAAGTATCTGCAGTATGGAGGCCATCTGCTCCGAATGCAGCCGCCGGAGAAATACACCCCGGGCGTTGAATTACTACCAGCGCAGCAATGAGTGCATCCTTCGGAATATGTTCAGGGAAATGCACACGGCCTGCACCGACAACTGCATTGACGCAAATTTCATGCGTGAAATGATTCTCCACCACAGGGGTGCTGTCCTTATGTCCCAAAATGCACTTAAGTTTTGTATCTGTCCGGAATTAAAACCGATTTTGGAGTCGATCATTGATTCCCAGGAAAAGGGTGTTCAGGAGATGCAGCAGCTTCTAGGGGAGATCACGCAAAAATAAGTTCAGGGGGCACCGTAAGACAGTGTCCCCACCTTTTATCGCCTGCGCCCCGAAAATATCCTGCCGATTGCATATCAAATATGTTACAATGAATTAAGACACAGACAAATTCCACGATAACGATAAGAGACATTGAGGGAGGCAGGCGTATGGAATTAAGGGTACTTCGTTATTTTCTGACAGCAGTCAATGAGGGAAATATCACCAGAGCCGCAGATATTCTGCATGTGACGCAGCCTACACTCAGCAGGCAGCTCATCGAACTTGAAAATGAATTGGGCGCTACCTTGCTCATCAGGGGAAAACGCTCCCTGACTCTGACAGATGACGGAATGCTGTTCAAACAACAGGCAGAGGAGATTGTAGAACTGGCGGATAAGGCAGAACAGACCTTTACAGGGAAAAATGAAGCCATCAGCGGAGTGATTTCACTTGGCGCATCAGAGGCATTGGGAGGCCGTGTCCTGGCAAGATATATGAAGCAGTTTCTGAAAAAATATCCGGATGTCAGATTCGATTTATATAACGAGATGGCTGATAATATCAAAGATAAACTGGAAAAAGGGCTGTTGGATCTGGGCCTGTTGCTGGAGCCGGTTGATACCAAAAAATATGAATTTCTCCGCCTGTCACAGAAAGAGAGCTGGGGCATACTGCTTCGCAAAGATCATCCACTGGCGGAAAAAGACAAAATTTATGTGCAGGATCTAAGAGAATATCCCTTAATTCTGCCCAAAAGGGAAAATGCAAGAAATGAAGTGCTGAACTGGCTGCAGTGTGAAGAAAGCCATCTGAACATCCCTGTAAATTACAATCTGCTTTCTAATGTGGCACTTCTGGTGGAAGCAGGTATCGGCTGTGCGGTATGTCTGGACGGCGCACTGTCTGTTCATTGCAGTCCGGATATTTGTTTTTGCCCGGTCTATCCGGAACATACAACGCGGAGCGTCCTGCTTTGGAAAAAGAATCACCTGTTCCAGCCGGCGGCATCCTTGTTTATTCAAATGCTGCACACTCATAAATGGGGCGAGTAACAATAAATACGATTTTCTAAATACAGAGGGTGTTCCTCAAGTCTTTCATGGCTTTGGGGACACCCTTATTTTATGCCCGGAATCATACGCTCAGCGTATGATAAACGATAAAATGTAAGCATTGGACGAAAAGCGGACTGCGAATTTATAATAGACCTATAGCTAAAGGAGGTTTTGGAAGATGACTGAGTTTGAAAAGAAGCAGTCCGGCAAAATATACGATGCCCGTGACTCTGAACTTCGTTCGCTGCAGTACAGGGCTAAAGATCTGATGCAGGAGTATAATAGGATTCCTGCGGCAAACGAAAATGAGAAAAAACGGGTCTTAGATCTGCTTGTGGGAGCAGCCGGAAAAAATGTTCGTGTGAACCAGCCATTTTATGTGGATTACGGAAGCAATATTTTCATCGGGGACAACAGCTTTATCAATTTGAACTGCACGTTGCTGGATACAGGGAAAATCACCATAGGAAAAAACACTTTGATCGGACCGGATGTAAAAATCTATACGGCTGTACATGCAAAAGAAACAAGCGAACGGTTCTGGGAAGAAGATGACGGTGCCGTATATGTGAAAACATGGACACAGCCTGTCCGCATAGGGGATGGGGTATGGATCGGCGGAGGCGCGATCCTGCTGCCGGGAGTTACCATCGGAGATCATGCAGTGATCGGGGCCGGAAGCGTGGTAACAGAGTCCATACCGGCCGGGGCAGTAGCCTGTGGGAATCCATGTAAGGTAAAAAAGAGGAGGGAGGCAGATATCTGATGATAACCGGACGGCGGCGCCGAGCTGCTGGAAAAGATAGCCAAATGGCTGAAAAAACTTGATATATGTGCCGGGAAAGGAAGGGAAAATAATTATGAAGTATACAACATTAGGTGATTCGGATTTGAAAATATCACGCATCTGTATGGGATGCATGGGATTTGGAGATGCAAAGAGGGGACAGCATTCATGGACATTGGATGAAGAGCATTCCAGAGAGATCATAAAAAGGGGCCTGGAGCTGGGGGTGAATTTTTACGATACAGCCATCGCCTATCAGAGCGGAACCAGTGAACAATATGTAGGAAAAGCACTGCGGGATTATACCAAAAGGGATGAGTTGGTAATCGCCACAAAATTCCTCCCCCGGACAGAGGAAGAAATAAAGGCTGGAATTACCGGACAACAGCATGTTGAGCGTATGATAAATCAGAGCCTTAAAAATCTGGGCATGGATCATGTGGATCTTTATATTTACCACATGTGGGATTTTAAGACCCCACTTTATGAGATCATGGAGGGGCTGAACCGTGTGGTAAAAGCCGGAAAAGCCAGATATATCGGTATTTCCAATTGCTTCGCCTGGCAGCTTGCCAAAGCAAACTCATTAGCGGAGCGGGAAGGATTCGCAAAGTTTGTCTCTGTACAGGGACATTATAATCTTATCTTCCGGGAAGAGGAACGGGAAATGGTTCCCTATTGCCGGGAAGAAAATATTGCATTGACACCGTACAGTGCGCTGGCTGGCGGACGCCTTTCCAAACAGGCGGGGGAGACATCAAAGCGCCTGCAGGAAGATGACTATGCAAGGCTTAAATATGACGGGACAAAGGAACAGGACGAAGTTATCATAAGCAGGGTAGCAGAGCTGGCACAAAAAAGGGGTGTGTCTATGACAGAAATCTCATTGGCCTGGCTTCTGTCCAAAGTAACGGCTCCGGTGGTGGGCGCCACAAAATTTCAACATATCGAGGGAGCTGCACATGCTGTGGACATACAACTGACAGAAGAAGAAATGAAGTATCTTGAGGAGGCGTACGTTCCCCATAAACTGGCCGGCGTTATGGCCCAGAACCAGGTGAATATGCAGAAGAAACCCCGTGTGGTCCACAGGAGATCAGAGAATATAAATCCACAATCAGAGAGGAGAAAAGAAATATGCCGCATATTGCAATCACAATGATTCCGGGCAGAACTGCAGAAGAAAAAAAGAAATTAGCGGAGAGGGTACATGAGTTCATTACTGCAGAGCTTCAGATTGATGGTAAGTATGTATCGGTTTCAGTGGAAGATATTTTGAAAGAAAACTGGAATCAGTCTATGGAAAAGTTAACGGATGATATCATGTATGTAAAGCCCGGTGTGTAGAACGAAACAGGATTGCCATCAGGAGAAATCTGCATGCCCTCGGAGAAAATGGAGAGATTCTAACTGAATGTTGACACAATGTCAGGACAATGCTATAACTATTATAGTGACACGGTGTCAGAAAATTAGATGAACAACTTGAGAGGGGGAGCAGGAAATGCCAAAAGGATCGCCGGAGCGGACTTCCGCCAGAAAGGAAGAAATTGTAAAGGCCTGTGAACATCTATACCAGACCATGAGTTTTCGGGAAATCAACTTAAAAGAGATTGGAAAAGTGACATCCTTTACCAGAACGTCAATCTATAATTATTTTCAGACGAAAGAGGAGATTTTTCTGGAGTTACTGAAACGGGAATATGAATTATGGATTGAGGAACTCCAGCAGATCATAGAAGGGAATGAGACACTTTCAAAGAAAGATTTTGCAGGCCAGATAGCAAAAAGCCTAGAGCATCGGGAGCAGCTCTTAAAAATCATGTCCATGAATATGTATGACATGGAAGAAAACAGCCGCCTGGAAAATCTGGTGGATTTTAAGAAGGCTTACGGAAAATCTATGAGAACAATGTTAAGATGTATGAGCAAGTTTTTCCCGGATATGGAACTAAAAGAGCAGCAGGATTTTATTTACGAATTTTTCCCTTTTATCTATGGCATTTATCCGTACACAAGAGTGACGGAAAAACAAAAGGAGGCCATGGAACAGGCTGGGGTCAACTATGTATATCAATCCATTTATGAGATCACCTTTCAGTGCCTGATGCAGCTGCTTCCGGATAAGAAATAAAAACACATATAAACTGAGTGAAAAATTTAATTACAAGCAAGGAGGATAACAATGTCAGAAAAAATCGTACAGACTGCAGGAAGAGATCAATTAGGAGAATTTGCTCCGTCATTTGCACATTTCAATGATGACATCTTATTTGGTGAGGAATGGAACAGCCAGTCCATTGATCTGAAAACAAGATGCATGATTACTGTGGTAGCATTGGTGTCATCAGGGATCACCGATTCCTCTCTGATCTATCATTTGCAGAATGCAAAAGCACATGGAGTGACAAAGGAAGAAATCGCAGATGTTCTCACCCACATTGCCTTTTATGTAGGATGGCCAAAAGGATGGGCGGCATTTAAGCTGGCGAAAGAAGTATGGAATGAGACGGAAAAGGAAGAGACGGAGAAGGACAAGTTCCAGAATACCATCTTTTTCCCTGTAGGAATGCCAAATGATGGGTTTGCACAGTACTTTACCGGACAGAGTTATCTGGCCCCGGTTTCTTCCGAACAGGTAGGTATTTACAATGTGACGTTTGAGCCGGGATGCCGTAATAACTGGCATATCCATCAGGCGGACAAAGGCGGAGGGCAGATCCTCATCTGTGTAGGCGGACGAGGCTATTATCAGGAATGGGGGAAAGAACCTGTTGAGATGAAGCCGGGTGATTGTATCAATATTCCTGTAGGAGTGAAGCATTGGCACGGTGCGGCGCCGGACAGCTGGTTTGCCCATCTGGCCATAGAAGTGCCTGCAGAAAACGGATCAAATGAATGGCTGGAAGCGGTTAATGATGAACAGTATGGAAAATTGAGATGATTTGGTGACTACTAAAAACCGGCATTGCTTTAAAAGTGATGCCGGTAACCGTAATCGGAACTATGAATGGAGAACATCCAACCTGGACACTGGTGGCCCATGTGGGAATCATCGGACACGACAGAGTTCCGGTAAGTTTGGCAGCGCCGCACTTTATCAATCAGTTTATCAAAGATACGAAGAAACTGTCCATCAACATGGTAGGCATGGTTGAAAAAATAAAAGGTAAAAGTACAGATATTTTATCGATTGTACAAACGGAAGAAGAAATTCGAGAGAGGGTAAAAGATGTTTTTGATAATATCATTGTGGAAAGAACACAGAAATTAATTATTTTTATTGATGAATTAGATCGCTGTAAACCGACATTTGCCATAGAAATGTTAGAAAGGATAAAACATTACTTTGAAGATGACCACATTATATTTGTAGTATCTGTAAATAAAGAACAATTGGTACATACCATATCCAATTATTATGATAGTGGATTTGATGCTACTAGATATTTGAATAAATTTTTTGATGAAAATGTAAATTTACCAGAAATGAGCAGTTACTCAAAGCGTACTGTTGAATGTGGTAACACTAATACTGAAAAAACATATTGGTTAACAAAGATTGCAGATGAGCTAGGGATGTATTATCATTTATCACTTAGAGATAAACTTATTTATAGAAGTAGCCTTGTATGATTTTATTAGATATTGTTGATGCAAATGAGAAGAAAAAATTTATAGAAGGCAACAGCGATTTTGTAGAAAAGACTTTACCTCAGATTGAAATTTATAAGCAATTTGTTCTTAGAGTTATAGGCGATGGAAGCAGAGACGAACAAGAGAAAAAATTTAAAATTGGTTGTGAAGAAGTCGTAAAGATATATAAATATATATTTGAATTTGAAGGCGACGAATACTATGACCGATTTGATTTAGATCGTAATACGAAATCAAAATGTATCGCAGCGTATAATGGACATACATATTACTAAAATTAAAAAGCAAGCTGGAGTCTATAAAAGAATTCAGTTTGCTTTTTATGTACACAGAAATAATGCACAGTACACAATTGTGCTTTCTGCTAAAGCCAGTAAATTCAAGGCATAAGAGGGATAGGCTACATTTTATTATCCCAACTGGTGGGCTTCAATCCCTATGCCGATCGCGTCATTTCTGGAGGAATATGATTTCTCCGGTAAAACGATCATCCCGTTTTGCAGCCACGGCGGCGGCCGGTTCGGACAGAGCCTGACGGCCATCTCAAAGCTGGTTCCTGATGCCCATATGGGGGAAGCGCTGTCCGTCCACTATTCAGGCGGGTCTTCCCTGAACAGCGATATCAGCAGCTGGCTGGATGCCAACGGGATACAGCGTAAATAAGCACCTGGTAAGTGAAGTACAGCAATATATCATTCCCGAAGTCATTCCTATCGATTTCTATGATGAGACGAAAATATCATTTGATAAATTGGAGAGTTTTTTATCAAAGAGGATTTACATTAGAAAAAAAATAGTTTAGAAATTGTTTATTCTTTTGTTAGATATATGTTATCCGTGAAGTCTATATTTTAACCATCGGGTATATACGGCCCATGCAGACCTGCATCCCTGTAAGGGCTGCGAAGCCTGCGGCATGTCCGGGCCATGTGCCCAGAAAGATGATATGGCCTTTGTGCGTAAGAATATGCTGGAAACGGATCTGGCAGTCTTTGTGACGCCACTTTACTATTTTGGCCTGTCCGCGCAGATGAAAATGGTGATCGACCGGTTTTACAGCTTTAATGGAGCATTGACGGCAAGAGGGCTGAAATCTGTACTGCTTGCCGCGGCATGGAATACGGATGACTGGACCATGAAAGATATCAAGAGCCATTACATGACGCTGTGCAGCTATCTGAATTTCCGGAATCAGGGGATGGTACTGGGAACCGGCTGCGGAACGCCCGCCATGACGAAAAGGACACAATTCCCCCAAGAAGCATACGAGCTTGGAAAAAGGATTGGCGGGTGAACGGATGAGGAAGCCAAAAACAGTAGTGAAAATCGTCGTTGACATTTTGATGACAGCAGCGATGCTCTTTTTAATGGGGTATCAGTTCTGGGGGGAGGTGGCCCATGAATGTCTCTGGCGAGGTGGCTGCATATTCTGGGGGCATACTGGGGCTTTGTGCTGATGAGCCTGCATCTGGGTCTGCACTGGAGTATGTTTATTGGGATGGCGAGGAAAGGATTTGGATTCAAAAACGCATCCAGACTGCGGTTTATACTCCTGCTTGCTGTCGGACTATTGGTTGCAGTTTATGGAAGTTTTGCCTTTGTCAAACGTGATTTTTTGACATATTTATTTTTGCGCTCTGAATTTATCTTTCTTGATTATAACGAACCGGTTATACTGTTTTATTTGGATTATCTGGCGCTGATGGGGGCATTTATTTTCCTTTCCCACTATACGTCCAGGCTGATTACCAAATTCGCAGGCTACAAGAAAAATAACTGATCAGGATGGTTCAGCCGGGGGTGAAAATGGAGATGAAAATTTCAAAATTCGTATTCTGGATTTATAAACAAAAGAAATATTTGAGTTTTCATTCCCGCCAGGGATATGAGAGTGTTTATGCAAAAACATCGGAAGAGATGTGGGAACTGATACACCTCTACATAGAGACGGGATATAAGGTGTATTAAGAAAGCGGGTGGTGTGGGAAGGAGGTTTTAATATGCCAGAGATACTGATTGTAAAAGAATGTTTTGGAATAGAGCAGGCCTTACATCAGTTGACTGCTTTAGAATATTCCTGTACAGCCGTTCAAAACAGGGAAGAAGCCTCGGAACTACTGCATCACCAAATGTATGACCTTGTCCTGTTAGGCATAGGGCATCTGGAAGCGGATCTACTTTGGATTGAAGATATAGCAGGGAGATATCCGGGGCTTCCAGTGATCGCCGTTGGTAATGTAAAGGATTCCGGCGAACGGATCCGGCTTTTAAATCATGGAGCATGGGATTGTATCCCTTCTTCTTGTTCCTCGGGAGAGATCACAGCAAGAGTAAAGGCAATTGTCCGGAGAAGAGAGAAGTACGGAGAAAGGTAAGAAGGTTAGGAAAGGACTGATGGAATCAAAAGAAGAACAGCAGCAATATACATCGGCATTGTTCTGACACTGCTTTTGGAAGGGTATGAAAAACAGCCGGATAACAGTCAGACGGATACAGCAAAAGACACAGAAGGTGAAATAGCAGAAGAATTGCCGTTAAGATGTCCACTGGGGAACCGGGCAGCAATTATTTGAAAACGGATCTGATCGGCGGTTTGGTGCAGTCCTTTGAAAACCAGACAATCGTGGAGTGCAACACTGCCTATGGCGGTTCCCGTGCAAATACGGCCATGCATTATCAGGTGGCGGAAGATCACGGCTACACAGCCATTGCAGAGGTGGACATCATGGATGAAAACGGCTCCATGACGCTACCGGTCATCGGCGGTGATAATCTCACGGAAGACTATGCGGGCGTAAATTTTGCCAACTACGATTATTATGTGGTGCTGTCACATTTTAAAGGCCATTCTATGTTTAACTGTTCTGTTTTCATGGAACAGGTGGTCTTGAATTGTGCATAGGGTGGCTATTTTCCGGGCCATGTGGTATACTGTAACCAACGATATAAAAGCAAAGGAGATGATTCCGATGTTAGTAAAAGCAGATAAAAAGTGGGATTATGCACTTGGTATGATCAAAGTGGATGGTTTGGAGCCTAGCCCTGAAATGAAGGAATTAATTAAAAAAGAAAAACGGGGCGAGATTTCAATGGAAGAGGTGAAAAAGGCTCTTGACCGCAAATATAAAATGAAACCGTAGGAGGCAGAAATGCGTGACCCCTATTTATACCCGGATTCTGAAGTGCTGAAGAATCTGGCGGGTATTCAAGATGAGCAGATGTTGAAAGACATGGAGGCAGATTATACATTATACAGACTTTCAGAAATTGTAACGGATGCTGATTGGATGAAATTTGACTTTAATTCTCTGTGTAAAATGCATTATCATATCTTTCAGGATATATATGAATGGGCCGGCTGCCCCCGTATCATCAATATTGAAAAGGCAGAGGCGGTATTGGGAGAGCTGTCAATTGAATATTCGGATTGTTATGACATAAAAAAGGATGCCGTTTTGGTTCTGTCTGAAATGAATGCGTTTCACTGGAGAACAGCTGAATTTGACCAAGTGGTGGAAAAGTTTTCCGATTGTATGGCCAGACTTTGGAAAGTGCACCCTTACCGGGAAGGAAATACTCGGACAATCGTCACATTCTGCTCCATGTTTATCGAGGCACAGGGAATCTATATTGAGAGTGATCTGTTTAAAGATAATGCATCCTATATGAGGGATGCACTGGTTGCAGCAAATGCAGAGTTCCATGATTTGGGAGACCTGCGTAAATCAGAGTATCTGCGGCATATCGTGCAGGATGCTCTGGAGCAGGGGCAGGAAATGCGGGAGCGCATTGAAGAACAATTGCGTGCAGTAAATCTGATTGTTTCGGAAGATAACATCCGGAAAATTGTAATTTGGAACCGCAAAGATAAAAAGGAGCATGATGCCCAAGAGATAAAAAAGTATCTGCAATGATAAACGAACCAAAGCAATGACAGAACTTTTTGAGAAAGCAGAAGGAAAAGATATAAAAATAAGACAACCGAATCATTAGACAACAGCAGGGTATGTCCTACAGAAAAGGATGTGCCCTGCTGCTTTTTAGGAAGGTAACGGTGTATTTCCATTGGGTGCAATGAACTGCGCAGTGTGCAGGAACTGGCGCGAGCAATGGCCGGGTTTCAGAACCGCTATCCCAGGGTAAAGTTTGAACTGTACAGTGGTTCAAATGAGGACATACAGGAACGCATTGAACAGGGAACACTGGATATCGGGCTGTTTCTGGAGCCGTTTCATCTTGCCAGGTATGAGACACTTCCCATGCACACAAAAGAGCGACGGGGCGTTCTGCTTCACAGGGAAGCTCCGCTTGCAGTGCAGGATACCATTTATCCGGGAGACCTGGTGGGGACGCTTGTCATGACGATCCACGTCGATACCCCGGCACATCAGGAGCTGTCACAGTGGTCAGGGGATTTTGCAAAGGAGATGGATTTCAGCGCGAATTATAACGTGCTCCACAATGCGGTAATCGTGGCCCGGGAACGAAAAGGGGCAGTGATCTGTCTGGAGCAGGACTGCCATTACGATGATATGAAGTTTCTGCCCCTGGAGCCTGAGCTTTCTGTGGGGTCTGTCCTTGCATGGAAAGAAGGACGAATCGCTTCCAGAGCGGCAAAGGCATTTCTCCAGTTTTTGCAGCACAAGGAGGAGCAGGAGACAAAATGACCGTCATGCGAAAACTGCATCTCCGCGCACTCAATATAGGCATTTTACATTTTGAGAACGTTATTTTATACTGTAGATGTACCAAGAGAGACGGTGCATCTACAGTTTTTTTACGGGGAGAAATACTATGGACGATTTGGATAAACTTGCAGGGCAGCTTGGGGAGATGGGATTTTCAAAACAGGAAACTGCGTATTACCTGAAGCTGCTCACTGCCGGAGAAGGCTCTGACCCTGAACGGCTGCGTATTCTCTGCGAAAAGCGCACAGCGGTTTTGGATGAGATCCACAGGCTGGAGCATAGAATCATCAGCATGGATACCCTGCGTAATGAAATCAGAAACAAAAGATAAATATGGAGGAGGTTTTCAGATGGAGTATATCACTTTAAGCAATGGTGTGGCAATGCCAATGCTGGGTTATGGATGCTTCCTTGTAAGCCCTGAGGAATGTGAGCGTTGTGTCACGGATGCCATTGATGTGGGATACCGAGCAATTGATACGGCACAGGCTTACTACAACGAAGAAGGGGTGGGCAGTGCCGTCAGCAAAGCAGTTGCCGCAGGCAAGGTCCGGCGGGAGGACTTGTTTCTTACTACGAAAGTGTGGATCATGAACGCCGGTTATGAAAATGCAACGGCATCGATTGAGGCGTCCCTGCGCAAACTGCAGACCGATTACATTGATCTATTGCTCATCCATCAGGCGTTCAATGATTATTACGGCACTTGGAGAGCGATGGAGGAAGCCTATAAAGAGTGCAGGGTCAGAGCTATTGGCGTCAGTAACTTCTACCCTGAACGTTTCATGGATCTGGCTCTGTTCAGTAAGGTCCGGCCGATGGTCAACCAGCTGGAAACCCATGTGTTCCAGCAACACAAAGGAGATTGGCTGTTCATTGAGAAATATGGAGCAAAGGTGGAGGCGTGGGCGCCCTTTGCCCGCGGGGAAAAAGGGATTTTCACCAATCCCATTCTGATGGCCATTGGGCAAAAATATGGCAAGACCATCGGGCAGGTGGCACTGCGGTTCCTTGTGCAGAGCGGCATTCCCGTAATTCCAAAGTCCACCCATAAGGAGCGTATGGCCGAAAACCTGGATATCTTTGACTTCCAGCTGGACACCGAAGACATGATGCAGATTGAGACTCTGGATCAAGGCATGAATATTTTTATGGATCACGAGGACGCGGTGCAGATTGAAGATTTCTTTGCCCGGTTTGGTGTGAAGTGATAGAAGACGGCACGGGAAATATGCAAATTTACAAGATTACAAAATTATTATAATACAAGGAGGAGATTAAAATGGAATTTTACGAAGTGATCAGGGAGCGTTTTACCTGCAAGAAGTTTGACAGCCGTCCGGTGGAACAGACAAAGCTGGATGCCATTCTGGAAGCGGGACGGCTGGCGCCGACTGCAAAAAATCTGGAGTTGGCCGGTCCCGGCAATGTAGTCACGATGATGGTGGACGTAGCAGATAAGGAGGGCTTTGAGGCCCTGCTGGCAAGCCCGGCACATTGTGAAATAGCAGATAAAGCGGGAGAAGCTTTTTGTACTGACAGCTTTGTGATGGGGCAGATTGAACTTTGAGACCAATGTGATTGCCGGTTTCTGAGAGGAAGCCGGCAATCATACCGTATGTAGAAAATGCACTTTAGAGCATAAGTGTAATGGAAGAAGTATAAAAGGAGTCAGCCCTTATGAAAAAAATATTACTTGTGGACTCAAGCCTGAGAAAGAATGGAAACTCAGAAATTATTGTGGATATACTGGCAGAGGAATAGAAAGACTTCATAACAAGTGTCTTGCTGCATATCAGTGGACATACATAGAATTATATGGACAGAACTCCCAGAGGTAAAAATACACTGGGAGTTTTTCTGTTGAGAGAAGAGGATAAAAAATGTCACCTCATATGGTATCTCGGTGTGTAATATATAGGAGACGTGCTTATTACGATATTCAGCTAATCCAGATAGCATTGTAGAGGGAATATATAACGTGAGGAGGAAAAAATGACACCAGAAGAACTTTTTTTGAAATACATGGACCACTTGTATCGGGTGGCTTTGTTTATGCTGTTCAGTATTCAGGATGCGGAAGACATTGTTCAGGAGACATACATCCGGCTTCTTGTAAAGCAGCCCAAATTTCATGATGAAGAGCATGCAAAAGCCTGGCTGATTCGAGTGTGTATTAATCTCTGCAAAAACCAGCTTCGGTTTCGTAAAAGGCATCCCCAGGATAACATTGAGGATTTACAGAATCCAATAGTCAGTACAGAGGTATATGAGGTTATGCATTCCGTGCATTTTCTTCCGGAAAAGCTTAGAAAGGTGATGATTTTGCATGCAGTTGAAGGGTATTCCGTAAAGGAGATTTCCAAAATTTTAAAGATTTCAGAATCCGCCGTAAAAAAAAGACTGCAAAGAGGTCGGGAACTTTTAAGAAAAGAGGTGTTGTCATGAACAGATATGAAAAAATCATACACAGTATCCGTATGGATGCAGAAGGCAGGAAACGAATCCTTGATGAAAGCAAACGTATTGCTGAGGATAGGATGAAAAGGAACAAAAGGCATAAAAGATATGCGGCTGGGTGCCTTATAGCAATTGGAATAAGCAGTGCCTGCCTGACGCTGAGGCAATCAAACATAAAAGATGGTGTTTTCCCCCTGACGGTTTATGCGCAGGAAATCAAAGGAGAGGAAGAAGTAAAATTGAAGGAAGGGCAGTTTGAATATCTGGAGGCAGTAAATACACCATTTGGAGAAGGGTATGCTATCAAAGTAAAGGCAGGGGAAAACTATTCCTATAAAAACCGCATAGAGGATACGGATTATGGTGTGGATACCATTTTTAGTAAAGAGGAATGTCTTTACTGGATACCGGATTACTGGAAAAGTGACAATTTCCAGATATATAATGAAAAAGGTGAATTACTTGAGTATTACAATGCAACAAAGGACAGCAAGGCAAAGGTCACCTATGATGTCTATGATGAGCAGGAAGTCTTAAGAGCCAGCATGACAGTGGAGCTATCAAAGAAGGAGCAGCAAGGAGTCATGAAAATACTTGAATTACACACGTATCCATCATTTAGCCCTGAATAAATTATTTTATTTTACTTTAAATTATATATGTCTTTTTGACTATCTTTTTATATCTTCTCAAATGTCCGCAAAGCCTTATTTTATCGGCTCTACGGGCATTTTGCTTTTGTGGTAAACCTCACATATCTAGGTCTATCTTCTTATATTTTCTCTATCAATCGTGGTTAAAATCGTGGTAAATACTTTTATGCGATTAGACGCTGAACCTCTGATTTTGCGGTATCTATGGACGCATGAGCATACCAGTTCATTGTGATACTGATATTTGAATGTCCCATGATATACTGTAAATCTTTCGGGTTCATGTTCTTGCTTGCCAGCCTTGTGCAGAATGTATGGCGTAGCGTATGCGGTGTGATATGTGGCAAGGGATTGTCCTTGTGGTGCTTGTTGTATTTCTTTACCATACGGATAAATAAGGCGTTATAATCAATCGCAACTTTTGGCTTGCCCTTATGATTGACAAACAGAAAATTGCTCCGTCCGTCTATTACAAATGGTTCTGCCTTTGGGCGTTTCTTCATAACCCTTTGAAATGCCTGTATCGTTTCTCTGCTTAATGGCACTTGCCTTATTCCGCTTTTTGTCTTAGGCGTTTCAATATAATAGCCCTGTTCCTTGCTCTTTAATAACTGGTGGTCGATTATCACAACTTCATTCTTGAAATCAATGTCGGCTACTGTCAGTCCGCACAGTTCCGAGATACGAAGTCCAGTTTTTAACAATATCAGCACATCATCATAATGCTTGTGATACACATTGTCCGTTTTGATGAATGAGAGTAGGGCTTGTTCTTGTTCCTCTGTCAATGCGACTTTCTCTTTGGTATCATTTTCTAGGACTTCACTTAACTTGAAATCAAAGGGATTTTTCCTTACACAATCGTCTTGTATGGCGATATAGAATGACGCTTTTAACGAGCGTTTATGGTTGTTAATGGTATTGTAGGAAAAGCCCTTGTCTTTCATGCGTAACGCCCATTCTTTAGCGTCAGAGGGTTTGATTGTATCAATGCTCCTAGCACCTAACTTGTCCTCTTTCAGTAACCGCATGAGTTGTTCCCGTTGTTTTTGTGTGCTTTTCTTCACATTTGCCCTCTGTGCGTTCTGTTTGGCATAGAGTTGGCAAAGCGTCATTTTCTTGCCTGTGCTGTCGATACCGTCCTCAATATCCCGTCTTATCTGTTGTTCCAGTTCTCGAAGTGAGGGTTTTACCCGTTTTCCCTTTGGTGTCGGGTCTGTGGGTGTCAATCTCCAAGCATACACATATTTTGTGTTTCCAAATGCGTCTACATATTTATATAAGTATTTTCCGTCTGTTCGTTGGCTCTCTCCAGTATGCAGGATACGACCTTTGTTATCCCGTCTTTTTTCTTTCATGGTGTCTGCTCCTTTCCTTGTTGGAAAGAGCCTTGATATGACTTGTGTTCATCATAACACATACAAGGCTCATTTGCACTAGATAGCGTCCAATTTGTCAATGACCTTTTCAAATTGTCGGCGTTTAATCTGTATGCGGTT
This sequence comes from Blautia caccae, assembly GCF_040095955.1. Lineage (NCBI taxonomy): Bacteria > Bacillati > Bacillota > Clostridia > Lachnospirales > Lachnospiraceae > Blautia > Blautia caccae. The sequence goes on from NZ_JBBMFP010000002.1 coordinate 232,849, forward strand.
GCCATTCATAATGAGCCAGCCAGCGTCCTTGTTTTCCTCTGCCAATCGTCTTAACTTGTTTTCTCCAATACGGAAATACTTTGACGCTTCTTCAATGGTAAGGGTATATTTTTCCCATACGGGAATATCCTGTGCATTACTCATAAAACACCCCCTCACTTTCGATTACATCTGCTATATCCGTACACATCTGTTCCACAAGCATTTCCTGTTTTTCGGAAAGGTGGGTACATTCATCAATCATTTTCATGTAGTTTGAGCCTGTCAGCCTGTCGATTTCCTCTATCATCACAATAGACGGCATGACCTGTCTTTCCAGCCATTGCAGAGTGCGTTCCATATTGACAGGTACGGGGTTCATTTCAAAAGGTAAACTGTCATGGGAAATGAATATCTCCCACAACGGATAGTCGGGAAATTGCACAAAATCAGTAATGAGGTAAAACACTAGCCCATGAGGGTTATATGTCAATAACAATTCCTCAACTGCCTGTACTGCCTTTTTATCACGCAGACGAATTTCAAAACGGTTGATAATATCGGTATGTTTCTTTTTCGTTGCCTGTTCCTTTTGCTTTTCATATAAGCAGAAATATTTTGTGCTTGCCTTTGAACCGATATAAAGGGTACTTGCTAAATTGCGGTTTTTCCCGCTTAATTTTCCACCTTGTACATTTTCATAGTTTTTACAGCGACAATCCGCACCGCCATTTTTGTATTTTTCAGACAAAACAGGAATATCCAGCAGACCGCACATATCATTGATTGCCAAGTCAAAACGTCGGATAACACCGCCACAGTCAAGACAGCGGTTTAAGAATGAATACCAATCCCTGTTCTGTGCCTGTAAGACATATTCCATGTTGCGTGAGCCTGCTCCTTTTAATTCCAAGAATACGCCCATGTGTTCATCATCAGAAGCCATAACCTTGATTTCCCCGTAGGCATAATGTTCTTTATAGCCATAATACCCATAGTCATAATAGATAAAATAATCTGCTTTCATGCCAAGCACCTTTCGGATAACTTCCAATGCGTCAGTCGTTGGAAAACGGACAGACAGATAATCAACGAGCAGATAAAAAGGCTTATCGCAGATATAGTAATTCAGACAACGCAGGATAATATTTTGTGTTTCCTTGCTAGCGTTGGCTTTTCCGTTCTCAAAGCGGTTGATACTATATCTTGATACATGGGTAAGACTTGCAAGTTCTCCTTGTGAAAGACCGCTTGCAAGACGTTTGTTTTTCATTTCAAGTGCAAATTCTAAATTGTTCATTGTATTCCTCCAATCCCACAATAGCCTTGAAATACCTGTAAACCACTATTCAAAAGAATGTGAAGTTACTATCTTCTTAAAACTCCTCATTACTCCTTACAGCTTTGGGGTTGTATGGTTTTTGACTTGTCTTTTGTGAAATAGTGCCCCCCTGTTAGATAACGGGGGCACAGGTAAGGCTCGCAGGCTCGCCCGCTGACAAAGCATTTCTGCCCCTTGACGGCAAGCCGTCATGGCGTTGTTGCTTACGCACGCCACCGTGTCAGAAATCCTTTGTCAGCAAACCCTGTTTTGCCTTTTCTAACCATGCCATATCAACTGATATTCATATCTACGGGTTTAATCAGATAGACTTTACTTTTCAAATAGTTTTATATTTCATTCTATTGTGCTTAATTATTTACAAACATATAATAATTCTTATGTGCTTATTTGTCAATATCTTTTTTTATCTTTACAAACCATATTAAGCGTGATAGACTTATAACGGAACGAAATAAGAAGATATGCAAAGTTACGGAGGGTTATGCAGTGAAAATAAATTTTTTAGGAAACAACATACAGACCATAAGAAAATTCAGAGGAATGAAACAACAGGAGCTTGCGGACAAAATCGGTATCAATATGCAGAGCCTTTCCAAAATTGAAAGAGGGTTGAATTATCCTGCCTATGATACGCTGGAAAAGATAATGGAAGTGCTGGACGTAACACCCAATGAATTGTTGTCGGGAGAATGGAAGTATGTCAATCAAGCGGAAAAGGAAGTCTGTCAGTTTCTAAGAACGGAAGAACGCCTAAATACAGAACTGAAACATGGACACTATGATAATTTCTTTGACAGCGAGGAAGAATGGCTGGAATTTGAATTAGAACAGTTACGAGGGTATATTACCGACTACATCAACGGAAAGAATATACAAGCAAAAGACCTTTATCCAATCAAAGAATTTATCCAGCATTTGAAATTTCAAAAGGTGTTAGACCGCTATGATGATTTATACAGCATGGATATGTTCGGGGAAAGCATAGAGGGACATAAGTATAAAACGCCTTACCAAGTTGTGAAAATGATAAATCCAAATTCTAAAGAAGATATAGAACTGTTACGGGAAGTATTAAGAAATAATCATTTTGATGATGAGGACGAGTAATCTTTTTCCTCTTATAAGAAGATACAGCAAACAAAAAGCCAATCAAGAGTGCAAAGCACCACCAATGGTGGCAAAGCTCTTGACAGGGCTTTTTCTTTTCTGTGTTGGGTAATCAAGAGGAAGAAAGGATAAAATCTGTAAGTGTATATTACCTATGCTTTGATACAATTTGTATGCGGTGTACTTCAAAAAATCTTTTTCATGGTTAATATACATTGACACCTTTTTTCAATAGATATATCATTTGGAGTATATTGTTAAAAAGGAGTTGAAACACAATGAATATCTTGTTAGTTGAAGATGATAAAAATATTCGTGAAATGGTTTGTGATTTTTTGACAAGTGAAAATTATAATGTCATAACAGCCATTGACGGACAAACAGCGATTGACATATTCAAAAAGCATACATTTGATATTGTGCTATTGGATTTAATGTTACCAAGGTCAAGCGGATTTGAAGTCTTAAAGTATATAAGAAGTGTAAGTGTAATTCCCGTTATTATCGCTACTGCTAAAGATAGCGATACTGATAAAATGATGGGGCTAAATTTAGGCGCTGATGATTATATTACAAAACCATTTTCTCTTGTTGAATTACTGGCAAGAATGAAAGCCAACATACGTCGTGCCACAGTATACAGCAATTCTGACGGTTCCCGTGATAATGTTATTAAGTACAAGGATTTGACTATCAATGTATCAAAATATACTGTTTCTAAAAATGGTGCTGATTTGAATTTGACGCATACAGAGTTTGAAATTATCAGACTTCTAGCAACTAATCAAGGTCGTGCTTTTTCAAAAGAACAACTTTACAACACCATTTGGAAAGAAGCCTATTACGGAAACGAAAGTGTACTGAATACGCACATCAACCGATTAAGAAATAAACTATCTGACGGTATAGATAAGAATAATTATATCAAGACCCTTTGGGGAATTGGTTACAAAATGGAGGAAGAATAATGGAATTAGTATTCGCTGTCATTTCAATTATATTATTAGTTCTCTATTTCAAGGAACGTAGCAAGAACGAAAAAATGGAAAGCGATTATAAATACATCAATGCAAGACTTCTTGATGTAACGAATGATGATAAAAGTAATTATATTCTCATACCGTCAGATATTAAAGTCGTAAAAGAAACTACGCAGAACATCAACAATCTTCTGGAAAAGTTTTACGGCAGACAGATTGATTACAATAGAAGTCAAAAGACGATTTTGCAGATATTTACTAACATCTCACATGACCTTAGAACGCCTATTACCGTTTTGAAGGGTTACATTGAAATGCTTTATCTTCAAAGTCAAAAAGAAGAATTACCCCTTACAATGCGTACAACTGTTGAAAAAATGCAGAGTAATTCGCAAGAACTGGTTCATTCTGTAAATAACCTATTCAATATGGCAAAAATTCAGTCTGGGGATATGGTCTTGAATATCCAAAAAGTAAACTTGACACAGGTTTGTCATGAAATTATTTTAGAGTTTTACGACCTATTGGAAAGAGAAAAATTCCATGTAGAGGTCAATATTGAAGATAAACCGTTATATGCGAATGTTGATACAGAAGCCGTTGGGCGTATCCTTAAAAATCTGATTGATAATGCAATCAAATATGGAAGTGCTGGTAAATTTTTAAGAATTTCCCTTTACGAAAACGACAGCCATATTTGCATTGAAATTGAAGATCATGGCGTAGGTATTTCTGAAAAAGACAAGAAACATATTTTTACAAGAGCATATACAGCAGACAGAAAAAAGGGTAACGGACTAGGCTTAGCCATTTCACAAGGGCTCGCAAATTCTATGGGAGGTTCAATTTCAGTAATAAGCATACCTCAAGAAAAAACAGTATTTACAGTCAGATTATAAAGTTAGAAAAAAGTTAGAATTAAAAGAGAGAAAAGATAACTTTCTTTTGTATACTGTTTTTAGAAAGGAGGCAGCATGATGAATTATATTATAGAAACTCATCATCTAAAGAAAATATATAAAGATAAAGCCGTAGTCAATGATGTAAATATTCATGTGAAAAAAGGAGAAATCTACGGCTTTGTCGGTCCAAATGGAGCTGGAAAAAGTACCTTGATGAAAATGTTACTTAATTTGGTTCAATCTAATTCTGGCGAGATTGTCATATTTGGAAATAAGGTTGTCGAGAATGACTTTGAAATGTTAAAAAGGATTGGTTCGATTATTGAAAACCCTTATTTTTACGAAAAATTAACCGCAAGAGAAAATCTTGACTTGCATTGTGAATATATGGGCTATCATAACAAGAACCATATCAAGGAAGTATTGGAATGTGTGGGACTGTTAAAAGACGCTGATAAAAAAGTATCTCAATATTCTTTGGGAATGAAACAACGTCTTGCAATTGCCAGAGCCATTTTAACAAAACCAGAACTATTGATACTTGATGAACCAATCAACGCTCTTGACCCAGAGGGTATACGGGAAATGAGAGAATTATTCCGTAAACTCAATACAGATTATGGAACAACAATTTTTATTTCCAGCCATATTCTTTCCGAAGTAGAACAGATTGCAGATAAAATTGGTATTATCCAAAATGGAAAGCTCATCAAAGAGATTTCTATGTCTGACGTACACAAATATCGAACAGATTATGTTGAGATAGACGTTGATAATGTAGAACTTGCAGGATATTTACTCGAACATGAACTACAAATACAAGATTTTAGAATTATTACTGAAAATCGAATTGAAATATATGATTTAAGCAAAAGCATAAAAAACATATCGTCCATACTTGTTCAAAATAGTATTGGCATTAACAGTATTGGACGTAAACAAAATTCTTTAGAAGATTATTTCTTTCAAATTACCGATACAAAGGCAGGGGAAAAAGTATGACATATTTAATGAAATTAGAGTTAAAGAAGATTAGTTTGAAAAGATACTGTTTTATATCAGTTGGTTTAATACTGTTCTCAATTTTATTCATTACTATTTCATTGATAGACTCTGCTACCGACCCAGCACAAAGCAAAGATACTTTTGATAATATTTTTCTAATGATAGAGGTATTGCTTTCGTTCATATACATTGTGTTTTTTGGGGTGCTGGTTTCTTCAATTATTATTAAGGAATACAACACTAAAACTATACTGATTATGTTTTCATATCCGATTCAAAAGGCAAAACTTATTCTTGCGAAGTTGTTTTTGATTAGCATATTTATTTCCTTATCTATGCTTATAGGCTTTTTTGCTTGTTGTGGTTATACTGTTATAGTGGATTATCTTTTGGACTTGCTTGCAGGGAATTTTGAGTTAACGTATTTAATAAATTGGCTGTTTTCAATAATTACCACTATACTAGTATGTATTTGTTTAGGCGGACTAACATTTTGTTTAGGTATGTTGAAAAAGTCTGTTCCATTTACAATCGTCGGCTCAATCTTTTTTATATTTCTTAGACAAGTTGCACTTTCATCTCCATTTGGTTATGCAGAGAATTTACTACAAGTTCTAATCATAGTAATATTCTCATGCCTTTGTATAAGATACATTGTAAAAACAAAACTTAGCTGTGTTGAATAAAAAAAGATTGGGCAAACTGATTAAATATTATTTAATATCGAACCATGTAAATTACAACTGAATATTTTAATGTCTTAGCTCATGCAAATCATATGTTTTGTGTGGGCTTTTTTCTTTGTCTCTTTTCCGTATTTCTCAAAGGTATAAACGGTATTTCCGTTTATATATTTCAGCGTTTGCGGAAAGGGGGTGAGATTATGAACACATCTTCTTTCGAGCATATCGTTAGAATACAATTTAACGCTTTGATGATGACAGTTATTAAATGCACAGTAAAAAGCAGGAAAAGACAGTTGGCAAGACGTTCCAAGCGTGAAGTTCTGTTTTGTGAATTATCAGATACGAAACAATTTGAATGTGGAACAACGAATAACTATTCTTGTGATTATATCTCTTTTGAAGTCTTGAATTATACAATCCAAGTATCAAATGAGAAACTTGCTGTTGCTTTACATAAGTTATCAGAGAAACAGCGTAGTGTTATCTTATTACGCTATTTTCAAGGCATGAGCGACAAAGAAATTTCAGAATTGTATCATGTATCACGTTCTGCAATTTATCGCAGAAGAAGTAACGGATTGAAGAAACTGAAAGCACTATTAACTGAAAGGAGTTGAACAAATGAGAAAAGATTATGGCTATCCCTCACTAGAACTAATATGCAAAGCGTCTGCTGGAAATGAAATTGCAATAAATGAAATTTTGAAATTCTATGACGCCTATATCTGTAAATTATGCTTGCGTCCGTTTTACCACTTTGAAAGTGGTAAAATCACTATGCAGGTTGATGAAGAATTAAAAGGTCAAATTCATACAGAAATGATGAAAGCAATCTTGAAATTTGAAATCAGAGTGAAGTAATCATATTACATGAATGAAAAACGGGAGATACACAGATGTTTTGTGCTATCTCCCATGTTGATTTTAGTGTCATATCAAGGCTCATTCAATCGTGGTAAATTCGTGGTAAAATGAGTGTTTTTCTATATTTTAAAACGCTTGAATGTGTAATATTTATGCGGATAATTGAAAATCAGATATAAAATTTACCATAAATGTTAAAATGAAACTATTATTGCAGCCTTATCAACAGCCGTGAGTGCATTGGGTATACTGAGCGTCGCAGTAGTTTCTTAAGTGATATTTAATGTGAAAAATAAGAAAGGCAGGAGTTTTGATATTTGGTGTCCTTTTAATTAAAATATGTTACAATCAGAGTAAGTGGAAGGAATATAATGATAGTAAAATAGAGCAATTATGTTATGCACTGCAGCGAAGCCTCATCTTGCTGCAGCGGGGAACGCGTAAAAGGATGAATGATATAGGTTAAGGGCAGGTGATGATTCGCCTGCCCTTTTGTCGTGCATCTTTTCAATCTCTGCTTATATCAAAATTCTTTTCATATTCATGAAAGCAACGTTTGCATTTACAGCTGAAACACAATATAATTAAAAAATAAAAAAATTGTTGAGAGGTGTAAATTTGGGGGTTATTTTTATATTTCCTGGAGTGATCCTTTTGTTTTTCAGCCTGGTGATCGGTATGGAAATCTTTACGGATTGGGAATTAGATCGGATACAAAAAAAACGTCAGAAGCTTTATGGGTGCAAATATCAGATCTTTCTGGCGAATGGAGCTTTCTATACCACAGACCAGGTCTATCACACGTATGATGGACTGACATTCACAGTAAAGGGAACAGGACGGCAGATATATCTGAAGGATCGGGAATATGGCATTAATATGAGCGTCAGGAAGTACTGGAAGATGATGGACAACATAGAGCTCTTTATCATCTGAATGCAAATGGTGGCTGCTATATGGCGGCAAAGGAACCTGTCAACTGGAGATACCGCAGGAAAGAAGGGGGAGAACACTGGAGATTTATATTGGATGGAGCCTGCTCATACCGGCGGCCCTTTATCTGCTCCGTGGGTATACGTCCCTTCGGACAATAAAAGCTTTGGGATATGTCCGTGATTGTACGTTGGTCCATAGTTTCTTATACATATTGCCCGAACTGCTCTTGTTTTGCCTTTGGTGCATGCTGGAGCTGCACCTGACGGTGGTCTATGTGCTGGCATTTCTATGTGATGCCTTCCGCTGGTGCTTAAAACGAAACGAATGGTCCAAAGGGTCCTTCATGGTAAGCCTTACCCAGCCGCTCTATATCGCATTTCATATGATATTGATCGGGATGGCTTCTTTGGGCGTAAAGATGCCAATGGGAATCTTGCTCCACCAGCCGAAATGGCGGATCGCGACAATCTCGGTAGCCGTAGCCGTCAGCATTGTGGCGGACATCGTTATCCTGAGCTGGCCGAAGCTTAAGGAAGCGCTGCGCGTACAGTCCCTCAGTGAAGAAACACGGCCGTTCATGGTATTCCTTTGGTTTTGTAATATATTCCTGCTTCTGGACAGCCTGCTCTGTATCGCAAGGATCCCGTGGACCTTTCTGCCTTTACTGTTGATCGGTGCGGCAGCACTCAAAGAATTCTTCATTATCCGTTGCCTGTTCCATCTGTATTCTATCATCGTGGAACACCAGAGCGAGATCCGGCACCGGGAGCTGTCCCAAAAGCTTGCCCGGCAGGAGCGGCGGAAAGAGGAGCTGAAAAACAGGAGCGACAGGGATGCACTGACAGGGCTGTTTTCCCGCCAGTACCTGATGGAGCAGATGGAAGCCCTGTTGGAGAAAAAACAGCAGTTTTCCCTGGCGTACATAGACCTGGACGGACTGAAACGTATCAACGACAGTCAGGGGCATGCCGCGGGGGATTCTTATCTCGTGCAGTTTTCCCAATATATCCTCGGCCGGCTTCGGGAAGAGGATATATTTGCAAGGGTTGGCGGTGATGAATTTGTGATCGTGCTTTCCGGTTGTAATGAAGCCGATGCGAACGAAAAACTGGAGCAAATGCGTTCTGAGGCTGCAGAGGGAAACTTTGAGCATATTCCGGCCTTCAGTTTCGGTATCGCGGAAGCAGACCTGGATACACAAGAGCGCACATACCAATTGTTGGAGCGAGCCGATAAGGTTATGTACCAGGACAAAGAGCGCAGAAGGCACTAGGAAGGAGGCGGCAGCTGTGGAGAGATTTTTAAATCCTTTCCATTTATTCATTATCCTGTTAAATGGAGCGGCATATTTCTTTTATCACTGGAATTATTTCAACTTTGTCAGCAGGCAGCGGCAGATGCCAGGGCTTCGCACCAGGGCGGTGATTCTGTTCTTTATAATCAATTATATGGCTTTTGTTGTGTTCGGCGCGCTGGAATTCCATCTGGTCATGAACTGGCTTTGCTTTGCTGTACTCCTGTTTGGTGAGACCATGTATTACACGGATAGGGACTGGCACTGCACGTTGTTCAGTACGCTGACCGGGATCATTTACGGCCTGGCGATTAATATCCTCTGCCGAAATGCCATAGCGATCATCACCGGGCAGTCTTTACAGGCCTTTGATAACCATATCAGCAGTCCCCAGAATCTGAAGGCTATCCCGGTATTTCTCGGATTCGTTCTGGCTGGCTTTACTATGCAGGTTCTGAGCCGGGCCCGATTTCAGGGATATCTGCGCCTGATCATGGATTACCGGCGGCGTATGCGGTTTTTGCTGGAATTGCTCACCTGCCTGTTCTTTTATCTGTTCCTGAACTTATTGATCTATTCGACAGATGCAAACAACCTGCTCTTAAAGGGATGGAGCATCAAATCCGGCCTTTTCAGCATGATGGGGTTTGCCATCGGCATCTGGTACACATGGCGGACCTGCGTCATGGCGGAATACCAGAAAATGAACCAGAGTATGGAGCAGGAGCTGGAGACCTACCGGCAGGAGGAGCCGCGCCTGCTGCAAAAGGCGCTCCGGGATCCGCTGACAGGGTTGTACAACCGGCAGCATGCCGTTGATGTGGGCACTGATATGCTAAGCAGGGGTATTCCCATAACTATTTGTTTTGTGGATCTGGATGAATTAAAGAAGATGAATGACCGTTACGGACATGCGGAGGGTGACCGCTATATCAGGACAGTGACCGGGCAGCTGCGGCATGCCTGCCGGAGCGGGAAGGATATGCTGTTTCGTTATGGAGGGGACGAGTTCCTCCTGCTTTTTCCGGAGGCAGCGGTCAGCATTGTAGAAAGCCGCATGGAAGAGATCCTTTCTATACTTGCGGAGCAGGGGCGGACGGAGCGCTTCCAAAGCCCGCTTTCCTTCAGTTACGGTGTGATCGATGGAGAGGATTTTTCCGACTTTGCAGAATTGGTCCAGGCGGCAGACAAAAAGATGTATATGCAGAAAAAAGAGAAGCACAGGGTACGTAAATGAAATATAAGGAGGGCACTCTATGGATCAAATGATTTTCTTGGGATATGAATTTCTGTCATCGTTTATTCCTTTTTTGGTCATGCTTGCGCTGTTTGGATTCCTGCATAAAAAGAAGAAACTGAACATATCAAAATCTTATTATCCTGCAATCATTCTTTTTGCACTCTACATCATGGCAGTATATCATTTTACGGGTACAGGAACACTTTATAATGGATTGTCATACCAATTTGAAGTAAAGCAGGATCAGATTAACTTCCTTCCTTTTTCCAAGGATATTGATGTGATCGCGTATGTGCTCAATGTTCTGCTGTTTATTCCGCTGGCATTCTTAGTTCCCCTTGTCTGGGAGAAGATGGATAAGTTTGTCCGTATGACAGGCGTTGGTTTTTCGTTTTCACTTCTCATTGAGATCAGCCAGTTACTAAACAACCGGCGGACAGATATTGATGACTTGATACTAAACACCCTGGGGGCAGCTATAGGATTCGTGTTGTATAAAGTATTTGCTATATGTACGAAAAACCGAATCAAATTACGGAATGTTCCGGCTATAGAACTTCCGATTTGTATTATAGTCATATTTGCGGGGCATTTCTTTTTTTCTATGAGATGGGGCTTGCGAAACTGCTTTATAAATTTTGAGTTATTAAGCAATGGCATTTTATCGAAGACTGCTGATGGAAGCAGCGTATGACCTGTCGGAACTGACAAACTATTATATTACGAATTTGAATTTATTTAGAGGTGTATAATGAACAATAAAGAGATTATAAAATACTTTTACGAGGTGGTCGTATCAGAAAACTTGCTTGATGAACTACCGCAATATATCTCAAAAGATTGCGTGCAAAGAGGTGGCAAAAACGAAATTTTTATCGGCATAGATGGAATGGAGCAACACCTTGTGGCTGTTAAAAATACATATCCCGACTACACAATGGAGATTACCCGCCAGTTTGAGGACGGCGATACTGTTATTTCGGAATTTATTATGAGAGGAACGCACAAGGGCGAGTTTATTGGAATAACGCCAACGAATAGGGTTATAGAAATGACTGGTGTAGATATTGATAAAATTGTGAACGGAAAAATCGTTGAACACGGTGGTGCGGTAAACACCTTTGATGCTTTTTGGGAAAACGGTTTAATTAAGCCAGTATAAATGAAAATCCCAGTTTAACGAACTGGGCAGATTAGAATTTGGAGGAAAGATAGTGACAATAAAACAGGTTATGGACGGAAAAAAAGAATATATAGACTTACTATTGCTGGCTGATGAGCAGGAAGATATGATAGATAAATACCTTGAACGTGGTGAGATGTTCGTTTTGGATGATAACGGTATAAAAGCCGAATGTGTGATCACGCAAGAAGGTGATGGTGTTTATGAACTGAAGAACATTGCTGTTTTACCCGATTGTCAACGTAAAGGCTATGGGAAAAGCCTGATAGAATTCTTGTTTTCCAATTATACCCATTGCAGGACCATGTTTGTTGGGACAGGTGATGTTCCTTCAGCTTTAACCTTTTATAATAAATGTGGTTTTACAGAGTCACATCGGATAAAAAACTTTTTTACAGATAACTATGACCACCCGATGTTTGAAGATGGGAAACAACTGATTGATATGGTTTATCTGAAAAGGACGCGGTAATCCCTGGGACACTTCGATGAAAGTATTTCGGTATATCGCTGACGGAAAGAAAATCGCGTTCCTGAATTTTGGGCAGGAAATAATCCATCCTCTATAAGAAGTTAAACATGGAGCGTAAGCACTTGTCACAATGACAGGTGCTTTTTTGTTTCTCTTCAATTGATAAAGAAGAATATGTTACTGTCACGCGTTAGTTATCCCGCGAGGTGTTTCCGTGCAGTATGCACGGAAATCCCGAGACATACGACGCGCGAACTTATACAGTATGCATAAGTTCTGTGCATCGCGAAACGTACTACTGATCACGGAGTGAACTGTAACAAAAATACTTCATAGGTTAGCCGGCAGACTAAATTTGTTGTATTTTAACATCCTCCATGTTATAATAAAAATCTGTAATGCACATGAACAGACGCGCTTTATCATGGGTCTGGCACGCTCCATGTGCCTGAGTGTTATTGCAGAAGGCGTGGAGACAAAGGAGCAGCTGGAGCGTCTGCACCAGTATGGCTGCGACTACGTGCAGGGCTACTATTTTGCAAAGCCTATGCCATGTGAAGAATTTGAAGCCCTTATGTGCCTAGACGACAGACAGTTAGAAATACAGGAAGAACTGCCTTTGCTGGATGAAAAAGGGTTTCTGGTAGTTGCTGACGAGATGGCTGCTTACCGCAATAAGGTGCATGATACCTTTTCGGATAAATATACGGTCCTGGAGGCTGCCGACAGAGAGACAGTCCTGGCCTTGCTCACCCGTTATGGGAACAGGATTGCTGCTATCATCCTGAATCTGTCCATAAAAACCCTGGATGGATTCACGATACTGGGGGCATTGCAAAAGTCAAAAATGGTCTGGGATATCCCCGTCATTGCCACAGGCCCGGCCAATGAAGAACTGGAAGGCAGAGCGATGGAACTGGGAGCCTCAGATTATACGGCAAAACCCCATCTGCAAAGCAGACTTCGCAAGAGAACACTCCATGCGGTTGAGCTGACCTTATTACGAAAAGCAGCACTCGACCTCCGAAAAGAGGCTTATGGCAGCCATAGAGGCCTTCCGGGATGAGGATGCTCTCTGCGCAGTGTATTTATTCGATCTGGATGACCTTAAGAGGATCCATGACACTCAGGGACATGGGAAGGGTGATGAGGCACTCTGCCGGTTTGGCAGCTTTCTGAGCAGCCATGCACGGGAGACGGATGTGCTGGCCAGATATGGCGGTGATGAATTTGTTGTGATCATGAAAAATATGAAAACAGAGGCAGCCATGAAAAAAAGCGAAGATATCTGCCAGGCCATGAAGAAGGAACGTGCTTTTATAGGAACACCGGCGGCCTGCTCCGTGGGTGTTGCCGTCTAGGATTTGAAAGAACCGATTCAGGCTGTGATCGAGAAGGCAGATCAGGCACTGTATCAGGCGAAAACAGGGAATAAAGGAGGATGCCGGCTGTGGAAAAAGCAGATCTACGGGGATGAATGCGGTGTTTTTGACACAGCTGAAGGGAGGGGTATAGTATGGCAAAGTCATTTCCACTGTCCCCCACCCAATCTGCGGTAGTGCTGGACCACGCGCCGATGTCTGTGTTCGTCAGTTCCGTCGATGGCCACGGCCTACTTTACGCAAACAGGCTGGCTAGGGAAACATTCTTAACAGAATAACTTTCCTAACAGGAAATAGGGGACAAACTATATGAAAAAATCAGATCAGCACGAAAAAAATTCTAACTATGAAATCCTTTTGCTGCCGGCAATCCGCAAAAGGTTTATTTGTTTATCTCTAATCTGCATATTACTTGCCGGTGCAGCGGGGATTTTTCTCAGTGTAAGGACAATGAGGCAATCGGCTGAGACTGCCTGTCAGAGCGCTTCTGCTCAGATTTCCCAAAGAGTCGATGAGTCGTTAAAGCTATTAAAATCACTCGCATCTCTTCCTGAATTTTATGATCCCCAGATACCCTGGGAGGAAAAGGTAGAAAAGATTGATAAAATCAATGAACAGTTTGGATACATGTTTATCTGCTATGTTGATAAGGAGATCCAGGTGTATACGCTGGGGGAAGAGCCCGCAAGTCTGGCAAGCCGCGAGCATATGCAAAAGCTCTATTCTACGAGGAATGATATTGTGACTGACAGCTTCATCGCCGGGGCGGACGGGGTAACTCTAAATTATACTGTCGCGGTACCCCTTATGATGGAGCAGGAGATGACAGGAAGCCTGTTTTGCTCCATATATTTTGATGAGACAATTAAGCTGATGGAACAGGCTGCAACGGCTGACGGTGTAGACGCAATATTGATCGGCTCGAAAGGACAGGTCATGTCTTCGACCAATAACTTGGATTACGGCGCTTTATACATGGATATATTAGGCGACAGAACATTATTTAATACTACAACAGATCAGCTTGAAGTGTCTTTGCTTGCACGCGAAGCAGGCTCTTTTACAAGCATGAAAACCGGAAGTATTCAATATACATTATATGGACCCATCAAACAGACCAACTGGGACATACTGGTAACGGCTGATTTCTTTTCCAGTTTTCTTGCGATTCTTCCTTATATACTGCTGTTTTGTGTTTTGCTTACAGGGTCCATGACTGTCTTTTATCTATATATCGTCCGGCAGACAAAGACGCAGGCGCAGGCTACGAGAAAACTGCTTGCTTCTTTCCATGATATTGAGAAGAAATTATATAATAGTGACGATGTCGAAAACATTGATTATGAAACAATTCTTCAAATGTCCAGCAAGGGACTGAGGGATGAGCTGACAGGTCTTTCCACACGGACATTTTTTCTGAATCAGGCAAAGCTTCTTCTGAATTGTAAAGAAGATAAAGATATCATTACGCTTTGTTTTGTGGATCTTGATGATCTGAAGATATTAAATGATACTTATGGACATGCAGCAGGTGACATTGCCTTACAGAAAATCGGCAGTATTCTGCGTGAATATGAGAAAAGATATGACGGTTTTGCAGGAAGATACGGCGGGGATGAATTTATTCTGCTGCTTAAGGACATAGAAAATGTCGGGGAATTGAAAGAAGTATTAATGGAGCTTGTAAAAAACCTGCAGATTTCTGTCTCCTACAAAGAAGAAGTTAAGGTCCACTGCAGTATCGGGGCATGTATCTGGGACAGGCAATCCTCTCTGGATACCCTCATCTCCAATGCTGACAAGGCGCTCTATGATGTAAAGCGTCACAGTAAAGGGCGGTACTCTCTTTTTTTAAATGGAGAACATGTATATGAATAATACAAGCAGGAAGAAACTATTCGAGTTTATTATATTAGCGTTCGTAATCTTAAGCGTTTTTTTAGGACTGAGGAATATGATCCGCCAGTGGCTGACCGATCAGCATCAGCGTGATGCAGGCACCGTTGCGAAGGTTTATACGGAAAAAATCAGGGGGAATCTCAATCAGTTAAATTATGCGTCCATCCTTTCCGTTTTCATTGGAGATACAAATAACGATATCACCGGCGTTTTTTCTGATATCGGAAGCAAATTACTTGCACAGCACGAAGAAATAGTTTATCTGGCATATTTTAACGGCGATTCTATGGCTAAAATATTGCCTGCAAAGTATCAGGACCTAGAGGGAAAGAACCTGAGTGAGTTTCCTTACAGCCATACTCTTGCAAAGGTGATTAAAAGTGAAGTTATAGAAGGACCCGAAACAGTAGATTTCTGTGAAAAGGATGTTTTTTTCTTTATTAATCCGATTGTAAACGGGAACAGATTTCAAGGTGAGATTGTAGCTGCTCTGGAACACAACAGTGTCATAGAGCAATTGCAGTTAGGTCTGCTGGAATCCGGGATGTATGACTATGAATTGTGGAGAGTCGATGAGTTAGGTGAGAAAAAGATGATTATTGCAGTCAGTGATGAATCAGTCGATTTCTCTGAAGCAGTAAAACTGGAGTTCAATCTTCCTGCAAACTGGAATATCAGTATACAGCCCAAAGATGGCTGGCTATCCCGGACAACGGAGACGCTGATCAGTCTGGGGTGTATCTTCGGCGGTTTAACAGTATATCTGTTAATCTGTACTATATATATCCTGTTCCGGAAAGAGAAGAGGTTAAAAAGGGCCGGTTATACTTATCCGGACAGCGGCTTATTGAATTTAGACGGATTCTGTCATTATGCTGATCAGAAAAGAATAAAAAATAAGAAATATATCAGGCTCCTGTACATCCATCTCACAAACTTTCATAATCTGGCCGAGAAACTGCAAAGCCGGCAGATTGATGAATATTTTGATGTTATATTCCAGAGCATAAACAACAGCTTTCAGGAAGATGCCCTTACGGCACGGTTGAATGAAGAAGTGCTGCTTATTGGCCTGTTTAAAGAAACGGATCAGGAAATCATTGAAGATTTCATATTGCAGCTGATCCTGAAAAAGAGAATAGACGGAAAAAAGGAATTTATCATCCCCAGGTACATACAGGTGGAGTTTCCGGATGACGGCATGACGGTCAGCCAGCTAATCGATTCGGCAGAGAAGAAGTATCAGAGCATCTGTGTTTCATAAAATCAATAAAAGGAACGGTATCCAACAATGAGAGGACAAAGAAAAATAAACTGGAAAATCCCTTTGGTAATAGCATTTGCGTGTATCATTGTATGCACCTTGTTATACTATACCTCCATTATCCGACAGACTACATATACAGAAAGTTCGGAGCATCTGGATGAGGTTTCCAGACAGATGGCAGCTTCCATTGTCAAACAGTCCCAAAGTCAGTGGAATATGGTAGAAATGTTTCACAATTATTTATCCGATGTTCCTTATCAGGATGATACAGACTTTAACAGTTATATCAGAGAAAAGAAAGAGGACTGGGGATTTGACTCACTGTGCTTTGTAGATAAAGACGCCATGTACTATGATAATGAAAATTCCTTCTCTCTGCTGTCACAGAAAGAGATAATCGTGAATCTGCTGACTGAGCGAATCCCTGTGATACTGGACAATGTTCTTTTCGAAGACGAAAATAAGCTTGTTTTTCTCTCTCCGGTGGAGAACCTAAGCATCAGCGGTAAAACATTCAAAGCTATGGGAGCGACATACAACAGTCAGAATCTATTCGATATCCTTGATATACAGGCATTTGACGGAAAAGCGGAGCTGTATATTACTCATAAGGACGGGGTCGTGCTCTTTCGGACTGCTCAGGACAGTGCCATATCCGGTTATAATCTCTTCAACAGTCTGGCAGAAGAGAAATTTGAAAGAGGTTCTGCACAGCTGCTTCGGGAGAATATACACTCAGACCATCAGGAGCTGATGACCGTTCACACAGACAATGGTGAATACTATTTGAATCATACTCCGGTAGGGGTTGACGACTGGCAGCTGATCATGATGGTGCCTATGGATGTAGTCAGCGGGCGTATACAGCAGTCTTCCATTATTACGTTTCTCTGTCTGCTGCTGATAGGGGCTCTGATTATAGCAGCCTTTATTCTGCTTTATTCTGACTCGGCAAAAAAAGTCCTGCATGCAGAAGAAAAGGCAAGGAAAGCAGCAGAAAGTGCGAATATGGCTAAGAGCCGTTTCCTCTCTAATATGTCACATGATATCCGTACTCCGATGAATGCTATTGTGGGAATGACAAAAATAGCGTCCGGTCATTTAAACGAACCCGAGAAGGTAAGAGACTGCCTTCAGAAAATTAATCTGTCAGGGCATCTGCTTGTCGGTCTGATCAATGATATTCTGGATATGTCCAAGATTGAAAGCGGCAAAATGGTCCTCAATAACAATACGGCATCTCTAGTGGAGCTGATGGATAATCTGGTAGGAATCACCCGGCCCACTATCCGGCAGAAAAACCAGGAATTTAATATCCGAATACACGATATTGACCATGAAGAGCTGGTTTTTGATTCCCTGCGTCTGAGCCAGATTCTGATTAATCTTTTGGGCAATGCCCTTAAGTTTACACCTGACGGAGGAAAGATCAGTGTGGATGTATGCGAACAGCCTTCCCCTGTAAAGGGCTGTGGGCATTTTGTATTCTGCGTGGCTGACACAGGAATCGGGATATCGCCTGAATTCCAGAAAAATCTGTTTGAATCCTTTTCACGGGAACGGGACAGCCGGATTGATAAGATTGAGGGCAGCGGGCTGGGCATGTCCATCACTAAAATGATTGTGGATATGATGGACGGAACCATCCGGGTAGAGAGTGAGCTTGATAAAGGGAGTGTATTCACTGTAGAGCTTGACCTGCAGATTGCCGCAGAGCCGCAGGAGCTGACACTTCCTGCCATCCGGGTATTATTAGCGGATGACGATCCAGATACATGCCTGTCTGCGGCTGAGTTCTTAAAAACAATGGGAGCAGTTGTGGACGTGGCCTTCAACGGTCAGGAGGCTGTTGAAAAGGTCCGGGAATCCTGTCTTGAAGGGGACGATTATCAGATGATTCTTCTGGACTGGAAAATGCCGAAATTAGGAGGTGCAGATGCGGCCAGATCCATACGCGAATACGTGGGAGATGACGTGCCGATCCTGATCATCAGTGCCTATGACCTGTCGGAGATTGAATCCGGGGTCAATGATACAAAGATTGACGGTTTTATTCAAAAGCCATTCTTTAAATCCACCCTGTATGACTGTATCCAGAGATATTATCTTAACCAGGATAAGAAGGAAAAGGTAAGTGCCGTAAAGAGACTGACTTTGAAGGGCAGAAGATTTCTGCTGGTCGAAGATAACGAAATCAATCAGGAGATTGCCCTGTATTCTATGAGTGAACTTGGGGCAGAGGTCGAGACAGCCTGGAATGGGAGAGAGGCCGTGGAGCTGTTCGGGCGCTCACCGGCTGGATATTACGATATGATTCTCATGGATATTCAGATGCCTGTTATGAATGGGTATGAGGCTGCAAGAGCCATCCGCAGCGCAGACCGAGAGGATGCAGGCCGCATCCCTATATTTGCCATGACAGCAGATGCTTTTTCAGAAGATATTATCATGGCGAAAGAGGCCGGAATGAACAGTCATTTTGCGAAACCATTGGATATGGAAGCAATTATAAAGGAAATCAAAAAATATATAGATTAGGCGGGGTCTGAAATGGGAAAAGGCAAAAGAAAGTACTATATTATGATAACATGTGCCGGACTGATGCTGCTCCTCGCATTGCTGGGAGGATGCACCGTGAAGGAAAACTCCGTGAGCGAGAATTTCATCGGGACGGCGGAGGAAGATGAAAGCGACTGTATTGCAGTCACAATCACAACCAGCATTCCGGTGAATCATTTTGCCGAAGCAGTGGAGGAGCGTTTTGAGAATGTCCGGTTAATTCAGGACAGTTATGCAGGTTCTTTTAAAATCAATGAACACATTGCCCGGGTTAAAAACAAGGATATGGGGGATCTGGTCCTGATCAAGGCAGGGCACATACCAAAAGCGGACTTAACGGGACTGCTTCTGGATCTTTCTACCCAGTCATTTCCGGCAAGTTATAATGCAAATGCGCTTCAGATGGATGAAGAAGGACATATTTATCTGCTTCCCGGTCCTCTCAGCTTTAATTGTAATATTTATAACAGAACATTGTTCGAGGAAAATGGATGGAGCGTACCAAAGACCTACGATGAATATTTAAAGTTAGCGGTAGAAATTGATAAAAGCGGGATACGCGGATATCGGTTTGTCTTTCATGATTCCAGTCTGCAAAGCTTTCAAATATATAATTACTGTGTCTATTCCGCTCTTGACACGCTCACCCAGGTGGACGGACAGATGTGGCACAACAGGCTTATGGCCGGGGAAAAGGTATCGCTCGAGCCTATGCTGACGGCTTTTCAGGATTTAGAGCGGCTGATGGATGCCGGCCTGGTTCGCACGGAGGATTTAGAGTTTACAGGCAGTATGTGCAATGAAGACTTTCTTAATAGAAAGATTGCCATTACTTCCGGGGAGATTGATCTGCTGCGCACATACAATGAGGAGGGGACAGACGAGTACTGTTTTATGCCCCATTTCAGCATGACGGACGGACAGGGATGGCTTCTGAACCTTGGCTATTATTTCTGTGCGAACCAGGAACTGAGCCTGGAGGGAAATGAAGAAAAGAGGGAAGCTGTCATGGAAATCCTTTCTTTTATGGCCTCGGATGAAGGGCAGCAATTGTTGATTAAAGACGGACTGGGAATGGTGTCGGCAACCAGAGGTGCAGAAGTTCCCGATGAATCTTTTATGGAAGATATCAGGATCCAGATTGAGAGCGGACAATATATCATGCGTCCCGGATATGACATGTTTACTTCTGTGCTTGAAACGGAAATCGCAGCCTTTATCCGCGGTGAAACAACCAGTGATGAAATACTGGAAAAGTGTCAGAAACTACTGGAAAAGGGAGGGCAGGCCGAAGAGTATATCGGAAGCGCCACTGAGGATTTTACGGTATTGCAGACAGGGAACCTGAAGGCGGACGCCCTGCGTACTGCCGCCGGCACGGATGTTGCACTGATCGGCATGGCAGAAGCGGATTTTTATGCCCCTGTAGGAGGAACCCGGTCCAGGCTGTATGAGGGCGGCATAACAAATGCCGATATAACCAGGATTACACAAATAGAATTGGACGTCCCGCTGCTGTGCAGCACTGCTTCGGTTACGGGCAGTGAACTGCTGGATATTCTGGAGCACGGAGCCACCTCCATAAAAGAGCAGGAGACAGGGGTAGTGGACCATTTTCATCCCTTCGCTGTTTCCGGCCTTACACTTACCTATGATACAGAACAGGACGAGGGACACAGGGTCAGCGATGTGAAGCTGAATCAAAATACTCTGAACCCTGAATCCACATATACTGTAGCATTTTTAAGCGGTGTGCTGACTGAGGAAGAAACCGGAAATATCCGGGAGACGGATCTGTCAATGACGGATGTTCTAAAGGATTATATACAGACAGAGCAGACTATCACTCCCAGTCCCCAGAATGTCCGTTTCCGTTAATTCCTCTTGCAAAAGGATTTTATGAACACATGGTATTTGATATTTATAAAAGAACTGAATTAGACGAACAAGGAAAGCCTTGTCTATTACTGTATATGAAAAGAGATTGTCAAATTCAATTTGAATTTGTCGATAAATCTGTGTGTTGGTTAGAAGGATTTGTTTTCTAAAGACAGGAGGGGAAAAAGTGAATTTCAACGCAGCAAGGCCTCGCAGGTGAATTTTGATGGGCATTCCTGGGATAATACGACGAGAGTTGGAAAACGGAATATGTTTGCAAGCCATCCCCGTTTATCACCTCTAAAAAGAGCGATTTCTATTTGGCGAACCAAGAAGTATGCGATTTTGAATGCAAGTTTATTGCAGACACTCAAAATGAGGATGGGACATGGAATATCAATTGGGCCTGGACAGGCTATCCTGAGGAATGGCATATCAGCAAAAATTGGTGGAAATCAGATTGGATCATAAAAACATCAAATTTTATAGAGGAATGAATCTACTAATTCCAGTTTTCCAGACAAGTTTGAATTTGTCAGTCCAACTCTAAAAAATATTCTCGGTTATCAAAGTGACGAACCCCATCAACATGGGAAGTAATACCATCTCTGTCATAAACAAAGCCAAGCTTTTCAAGTACCTTTGCAGAAGCAAGGTTTTCTTTTGCGTGACTGCCAGCAATTCGCTTTATACCCAAATTGGCGGAGACAAAACTGAAAATTGCCTGCATCGCTTCTGTGGTATATCCGTGATTCCAATGCGTCTTCATGATATTATATCCGACTTGAAACAGTTGCCTTTTTTCTTCCCAAATTAACCCACCAGAACCGAAAAGTTCACCTGTTTCTTTCAATTCAAATCCCCAAATGTAATTGTTATTTTCCAAGATATTCCCTATATCATCCTGTTTCCACTCAATTTCTTTTATCCATTCAATCGTATCATCAATCGAATGGTGAGGAAGCCAACTTACATATTCCGCTACTTCCGCATCTCCAGTCCATCCATAATAGGCAATATCCGCATCTTCAAGTGTAAGCGGACGAAGAATTAAACGTTCTGTTTCAATAATATTTATCATTTCAGCACTCCTGCATATTCAAATTTGCATCATTTGATCAATGCATTAATTGTAATTGAGTTATTATTGGACGATACTTGAAGCATTCCCCACTCAAACAATAATGCGTTATTTTCATCAGTTCCCGTCGATTCAGATTTATAATGCTCCATTAGGGTATCATAATCTGCTTCGGTTGTATCTTCAAAGGTTACAGTTAATACCGATTTATAATCCGGGGCATTGGTTATACCGGCAGAATAGTAGACGTTCCCTAAATTGCCGACTGTCGTTTCCAATATATCGGGGATATCGGCATCATCAACGCCAGGAAAGGGGCTATTTGAAATATTTTTTGCACTTGTACATGCAGTAAGGCTGATTGCTGTGATTATCAAAAGCATTATCAAAATAGTTTTCATGATTTTCATTGTAATCCTCTTCACTCCTCAAATTCAAATTGAACAAAATAGCTGAGCGATAGCCTGCCGAGGCTGTGGCGTAGCAATTTTGTTCAATTTTAATTTATTGATACACCTGTTATCCTCATAAGACGCTCGCTCCCAACAAGACCATTTTCCAACAGATCATTACCACCTGTCATAATGAATCTTTTCCGGTTCCCAGCGGCCCCGTAATTCCTTCTCCTCATCCGGCCATCCGAATGCAATCACCGCGACGGGTTCCAGTTTAACGGGAAGTTCTAACGCAGCAATCATCCGCTTCCGCCAATCAGAGTTTGACGCCACTCCGCACCAAACGCCTCCCAGCCCAAGGCCATGAATACCGAGCAGGATGTTCTGCGTGGCAGCAGCACAGTCTGCATACAAAAACTCTTTCATTCCCTCTATATTCTTATCACCACAAATGACGATGGCACCAGCGGCGGATTCAAGCATAGCGGCCTGTGAGTTTTGTGAGGCAAGTTCTGCCAGAAGCTGTCTGTTCCTTATAACAATGAAATGGCAGGGGCGCTTATTTTTCGCCGTAGGCGCATACATTCCACAGCAAAGTATTGTCGTAACCATATCGTCCCCGACGGGCCTTGAGGCGAACTTTCGTATGCTTTGCCGCGTTTTGATCGCCGCAAGTACATCCATACCGCTGCTGACAGCAACAGGCTCTTCACGTTTCTTGCCAGCAGGTTCCAGCTCTTCGGAGGACATGGTGACATGCGCGTTCATGGTCTGTCCATCAAATCCAAGGGACTTTTGTAACGGCTTATCTAAACCCATCAGAAATTTTCCGCCGCCACGGGATAATAATTTACCTCGGTACGGGGTACCGTTGATCGTTCCGCTTACATAGATCGTACCCTTCGGTTTGCAAAACCGCTCCCTTGCATCGAACGGGATTTCAAGAAAGGTTCGTCTCCCTATATCATCCTTGAAAATTGGCGATTCAAATAGTTCCATGATCTCTCCTTCCTTTTCATCCAAGCCTCTCTGTTACCCAAGGGTGTCCGGGTCCTGAAAGTCCGTACACAGCCGGGATATGTGGCTTTCCTGGGCGGCATTCTCAGTGAATGAGAGCTGGCCGGATACATTAAGCAGCTCTCCGCCGGCGGTCAGGAGCTTATCGCCTGGAAGAATGAGTTCCAAATGTGAGATCATTCCGTTTCCGCCTAAGGTAGAAAGAACCGAACTGACCGAGCTGAAGGTCTCCACATCATAATCCGTCAGGTCGTAATCTTCAAACAGGCCGGTGATCCCCTCCAGATAATCCTGGTCATCTTCAAAGGCCTTTTTATTTAGATAGTCGTTCCGCCCCGTACTTTAGCCATGATACGATTCTGTTCATGTACATTACAAAATATTATAACATAGGAGCCTTTAAAAAACAATCAATTCGGTATATCGTGGCATTATTCTTCCCCCACAGCCCACCGCGTCTTGTAAAGCCGATAAAATATAACCAAATAGATAAGCCGGCAGTCGAAATCAGTTGTGCTCAGAGGCCTCTCATGTTATAATAAATTCTGTGATGTACGTGAACAGTATCATATTCTATTTGATGATCACTTTCTGTTAGAATTGAAGTTGTGGAACCGGCGGACAGAACAGGGATTGGAAGCACAATCTTTTTATTCGTATATCCCGGCACCATATCAATGCTCACCGTGATAACAAATTTTGTGGCCTCAGGAGCTAACCTGGCCGTCGCACATAAGGTCCTGAAAGAAAGAGATGCTTTGTTTGCAGACCATCCGACAAAGACCGGCTATATAGCTTTTTATAAATAATTCAGATTCCGGCTATATACAGATTCATTATCGGACAATCCTATTAAATGTGTTTATATAAAATATCGCTCCATTGAGTACCAGAGGCAGGAAGTATATCAGCGGTACGAGTAGAAGGGGAAAAGATGAAGAAGGTCTCTTTAGGAATAATTATGATTGTAATGGTGGGATTATTATCCGGTTGTATAGTGACTGATGATTATGATGAATACGAAAGAAAGAAGTTTCAAAGCGCGGACGAAGTCTCTGATATCATAGTAAGAGACATAAGCGCTAGTATAACGGTCAAAATGTCAGAGCGTGAAGATGTACTTGTTAAATACTCGGATTCCCCCACTGACCCGTGGTATGAGATTGATATAACGAATGGCATATTAACCATTGAAAAAACGCGTGGTACAGTGGGGGTAGAGGATAACGCAGTCAATATCTCATTACCTCAAAAAGAATACGAGAGCATTTCGATTGAAACGACAAATGGAAATATAGTTTTTAGGGATCCCAGCGCATCTAATTACAAGTGCTCCACTGAAAATGGCAGCATTAAAGGAACGATAAAAGGGAATGAGGAAGAGTATCTGATAGTAACAGAAGTTAAGAATGGAAAGAGTGAGCTGGATAACCATGTAATAGAAAGTTCGAAGCTTATAGAGTTCAAAGTTACGAATGGTGATATAAAGGTAAGACTATCTGAATAATCATCGGCTTGAAGAAGGCACATGTCACAATGACGGGTGCTTTTTTCGTTTCACTAATATTTGAAAAAGAAATATATTTCATAGGTTAGCCTGCAGACTAAATTTGTTGTGTTTTGACATCTTCCATGTTATAATAAAAATCTGTAATGTACATGAACAGACAGACAAAAATCGAGAGGACGGCTTTATCCAGGCTGTATCCTTTTGAAAGGGATATTTAGCAGACAAATATTCGAATCAGAATAGAGGGGTAATCAGAATGCCAAAAAAGAAAATCCTTATCGTAGAAGACAATGCCATGAACCGGATGATATTGAGCGGGATTCTGACATCCGCCTTAATATATGAGGTAGCAGAAGCGTCCAACGGACAGGAGGCACTGGAAGTCCTGAAGCAGTATGGGGAAGAAATCTCCCTCATACTGCTGGATATCATCATGCCCGTTATGGACGGTCACACCTTTCTGTCAGTTATCAAGGCGAATCCTGCCTATTCTTCCATTCCTGTGATCGTGACAACCCAAAGTGACGGTGAAAAAAGTGAAGTCGCCGCTTTATCCTGTGGGGCTAATGACTTTGTCTCAAAGCCTTACCGGCCGGAGGTCATCCTGCACCGCATAGCGAATATCATCAACTTCCGTGAAACCGCAGCCATCGTCAACATGCTGCAGTATGACCGGCTGACAGGCCTTTACACAAAGGAGTTCTTTTACCAGAAGGTCAGGGAGGTCCTGGACCACAACCCAGACAAGTCCTATGATATCCTCTGTTCAGACATTGAAAACTTTAAACTGGTCAATGACATTTTCGGCATTCCCGCAGGAGATAACCTTCTGTGCCAGGTGGCAAATATGTACATAACTGATGTGGGGGACCGGGGCATCTACGGCAGGCTGAACGCAGACAAGTTCGCCTGTTTATTGGAGCATCAAACGGATTACAGGGAACAATGGTTTGTGGAGGCGGAGAATAAGATCAATACCTTATCCGGCACGAAGAATATCGTATTGAAATGGGGGATCTACTACATCGAGGACGGGGCGATCAAGGTGGAACAGATGTGCGACCGGGCGTTTCTGGCTGTACGCAGTATAAAAGGGCAGTACGGGAAACATTTTGCCGTCTATGATGACAAGCTGCGAAAGAAACTATTATTGGAACAGGCGATCACGGACAGCATGGAGGACGCCCTGGAACAAGGACAGTTTGAAGTATATCTGCAGCCCAAATACAGGATAGAGGACAACACCCTTTCCGGGGCGGAGGCGCTGATCCGTTGGAAGCATCCGGAATTCGGCATGCAGGCTCCGGGACAGTTCATCCCCTTGTTTGAGAAAAACGGCTTTATCACGAAGTTGGACCAGTTTGTGTGGGACAGGGCTTGTGCCATGCTGCAGGAGTGGGACCAAAAAGGGCATCATCTTCCATCTATTTCCGCCAATGTTTCCAGAGCGGATATTTACAATGTGGAACTCGCAGAGATATTGACAACCCTTGTGAAAAAATATGGACTGAAACCCTCAAGGCTTCACTTAGAGATAACGGAAAGTGCATATACAGAAGATCCTGACCAGATCATCGATACGGTAAGTGGTCTGCGGGACCTGGGCTTTATCGTGGAGATGGATGATTTCGGCAGCGGTTATTCCTCCTTAAATATGCTGAACCAGATGCCTATGGATATCCTGAAGCTGGATATGAAGTTCATCCAGATTGAAACAGCAAAACCGGTCCATCAGGGGATCCTGCGCTTTATCATGGGTCTGGCACGTTCCATGTGCCTGAGTGTGATAGCAGAGGGAGTGGAGACAAAAGAGCAGCTGGAGCGTCTGCGTCAGTATGGCTGCGACTACGTGCAGGGCTATTATTTTGCAAAGCCTATGCCATGTGATGAATTTGAAGCCCTTATGTGCCAATCCGACAAACAGTCAGAAATACAGGAAGAACTGCCTCTGCTGGAGGAGAAGGGATTTCTGGTGGTTGCTGACGAGGTGGCTTCTTACCGCAATAAGGTGCGTGAAACCTTTTCGGATAAATATACGGTCCTGGAGGCTGCCGACGGAGAGACAGTCCTGACCATGCTCACCCGTTATGGGAACAGGATTGCTGCCACCATCCTGAACCTGTCTATAAAAAACCCGGATGGATTCACAATACTTGGGGCATTGCAAAATTCAAAAGTGGTCTGGGATATCCCTGTCATTGCCACGGGCCCGGCCGATGAAGAGCTGGAAGGCAGAGCGATGGAACTGGGAGCCGCGGATTATACGGCGAAACCGCATCTACAGAGCAGCCTTCGTAAGAGAACACTCCATGCAGTTGAGCTGACCTTATTCAGAATGAAAGAGTTTGACCTTAAAAAGGAGGCTTACATGGATTATATGACCGGCCTTTTAAACCGCCGGGGACTTATGACTGCTATCGAAACCTTCCGGGAGGGGGATGCACCCTGTGCGGTGTATTTATTCGATCTGGATGACCTTAAAAGAATCAATGACACCCTGGGACATGGGAAGGGCGATGAGGCGCTCTGCCAGTTTGGAGATTTTTTAAACGCCCATGCCAGAGAGACGGACGTGTTGGCCAGATACGGCGGCGATGAGTTTGTAATAATTATGAAATGCATGAAAACAGAAGCCGCACTCAAAAAGGGGGAGGATATCTGTCAGGCCATGAAGAAGGAACGCGCCTTTCAGAGGATACCGGCGGCCTGCTCAGTGGGTGTTGCCATCTGGGATTTGAAAGAACCGATTCAGGCAGTGCTCGAGAAAGCAGATCAGGCACTGTATCAGGTGAAAACAGGGAATAAAGGAGGATGCCGGCTGTGGAGAAAATAAGACAGACAGGCCAGCGAAAAGAGGCGAGAGAACAGGCAGAGCTTTTTTGCCGCACATGGTTTGAACAACGGGATGCCGAGGCGGCGGCCAGCTTTCTGGCGGATAATGTAAGTTTCATCGGGGTAGGGGAGCAGGTACATATCAAAGGGCGGGATAAAATGGAGGCATACCTCAGGGAAGATATCAGGGAAATGCAGGAGCCATTCGCCTGCGGCCTTGCGGTGCTGGATGAAGAACTGGTATCTGAGAATGCCTGTCATCTTTCTGTTGAGATGTGTCTGAAGAATTCCCTCTATACATGGTATCTACGCGGTTTTATCCTGCTTTTGTGCCGGCAGGGGTTCTGGCAGATACGGAGCCTTCACTTTGCACAGCCCAGTGTGACTCAGCAAAAAGATGAGCATTACCCAAAAACACTGGTGATGGAGAACATAGCACGTCGGCATCAGGAAATCCTCAATGACTCCCTGGCCGGAGGCATGATGGGCAGCTATCTGGACGAAGGATTCCCGTTCTATTTCGTCAACAGACCGATGCTGGACTACCTGGGATATGCAGATGAGGAAGAATTTGTCACAGACATCGGAGGGAAAATCCTGCACTGCATGCATCCGGATGACCGGGAGATGGTGAATGAAACAGTACGGCGCCAGATCAAAGATTCCGGTGATTATGCAGTAGAGTACCGAATGAAAAAGAAGGACGGTAACTACATCTGGGTCCATGACATCGGAAGGGTGGTCGCGGCGGAAAACAGACAACCTGCTATTGCTTCTGTGTGTGTGGATATCACAGCCCAGCGGAACGACCGCAATGAGATCCTTCATCTTTATAACAACATTCCGGGCGGGGTTTTCCGCTGCCGGTTTGATGCGGACTTCCCTGTGATCGATGCAAATGACGGGCTGTTTGAATTCCTTGGCTACAGCAGGGAAGAATTCGCTGCCCTGGGCAATAAGATGTCTGCGGTCATGCATCCTGATGATCTGGCCGTTTTGACAGACAGATTGAATGAACAGCTAATATATGGCAATACCATAAAAAATGAG
The DNA here is from genome assembly GCF_040095955.1 of Blautia caccae. Lineage (NCBI taxonomy): Bacteria > Bacillati > Bacillota > Clostridia > Lachnospirales > Lachnospiraceae > Blautia > Blautia caccae. The sequence goes on from NZ_JBBMFP010000002.1 coordinate 261,712, forward strand.
AACCGCTTCCTCTGTAAAGACGGCAGTATTAAGTGGGTATCTGTGAAAGGCCACTTATTTGAAGCGCCAAACGGGGAGCGGCATTTCTACTGCGTCCTTGTGGATATCACAGAGGAGAAGCGCCTGCAGGAGCGGATCAATGAACTGTATGAACAGGAAATGACTTATTTTGCTGAGCTTTCCTCCAAGGACGGCACATTCCAGGGCCGCATCAATGTGACGCAAAATAAGATAGAGAGCTACATATCAACCGCAAATGTAGCAGTGGCCCGACTGGGCGATACCTATGACCAGACGGTAGAAAATCTGGCGGACTCTTCCGTAAATCCCGATTACGGAAAGGATATGATGAATACTTTGGAGCGGGAGAAGGTTCTGGCAGATTACGGGGCGGGAAAGGTGGATTATCACTTCACCTTCATGCGCAGGCGGAAGGACGGTACTGCCTTTTGGAGCCGTTCCAATTTCCGTACCTGTCTGAACCCTGCCACCGGTGATGTGATCATGTTTTTCTATACTCTGGATATCACAGAGCAGAAGCTGCAGGAAGAACTGTTAAAGAAGGTCACCAGGCTGGACTATGACATCATCACGGAGATAGACATACAGACCTCCGGCTACCGTCTGGTAGGATTCTCCGATGGATGGAACCCCTCAATCCCACTACAGGGGGATTTCCAGCAGGAAATCCGCCGGGTAGCCTTACGATGCATGGATGAGCGGGGCAAAGAGAAATTCCTGAATAAGCTGGACTTTGAATATATGAAACAGCAATTGGCTGAACACGGCTCTTATACATTTATCCTGAAGCTTTGGGATGAGCAGGTCCCACGGATGAAGCGTTTTCAGGTATTTTACATTAGTGAAGAGCTTGGACGGGTGTGTATGACCCGGGCAGACGTCACAGATGTAGTAGAACAGGAGCGGAAACAAAGGGAGGATATGTCATCCGCCCTTATGGCAGCCGAGCAGGCCAATGCTGCAAAAACGGATTTCCTGTCCCGTATGAGCCACGAGATACGCACCCCGATGAATGCCATCATCGGCATGACAGCCATCGCTGTCCAGGCAAATCATGACAATACGCAGGTGGCGGACTGCCTGTCAAAGATTGGAATCTCATCCAGATTTCTGTTGTCCCTGATCAACGATATATTGGATATGAGCCGCATTGAAAGCGGCAAGATGCTGCTGAAAAATGAAAAGATACCTACAGAAGAATTTGTCAACGGCATCAATGCCATCTGTTTTTCCCAGGCAGAAGCCAAGGGCGTTGCATATGAGTGTATCGTGGACCCGGTACTGGATGACTATTACGTGGGTGACGCGATGAAGCTGCAGCAGGTGCTGGTCAATATTATAGGAAATGCCATCAAATTTACCCCAGAGGGCGGGACGGTCACTTTTTCCGTGGAGCAGTGCAGGCGCAGCAGAAAAGGTGCTGAGCTGCGTTTTGTGGTAAATGATACAGGGGTCGGCATGAATGAAGAATTCCTGCCCCATATATTTGAACCGTTTTCACAGGAGTCCACCGGTACCACGGCTTTATACGGCGGAACAGGACTTGGACTTGCAATCTCCAAAAACATTGTGGATCTGATGGACGGGCACATTGAGGTGCGTTCCATAAAAGGGATCGGCACGGAGTTCACTGTGGTTGCCAGACTGGGAATCACAGAGGAGGCGCTGCTGCAAAGCAGGAAAAAAGCGCAGATCCATAACTTTGCCCATTTGAAGACTCTGGTGGTGGATGATGATGTAGCAGCCTGTATCAGTGTGGTCGCTACATTAAAAGAAATAGGGATCACAGGCGAATGGGTGGACAGCGGCAGTAAAGCGGTAAAACGTGTGGAAGAGCTCTGGTCAGAAAACAAGTATTACGACATGGTCCTGATCGACTGGAAAATGCCGGGGATGAATGGTATTGAGACTGCCCGCAAGATCCGAACAATCGTAGGCCCGGATGTCACAATCATTATCATGACCGCCTATGACTGGAGTGTCATTGAACATGAAGCAAAGCTGGCAGGTGTCAATCTGCTGGTGAGCAAGCCTATGTTCCGTTCTTCACTTATCTCAGCTTTTTCAAAAACGCTGGGGGAAAAAGAGGAAGAACAGAAAAAAAATACCACGCCGGCATACGATTTTACAGGCAGGCGGGTACTGCTGGTAGAGGATAATGCTCTGAATACCGAGGTGGCCATGATGCTTTTAGAAAGCAGAGGACTCATGGTAGAAACAGCGGAAAACGGCCTGCGCGCGATGGAGATGTTCGCAAAGACGGAGAAGGGCCATTATGCAGCGATCCTGATGGATATCCGCATGCCTGTCATGGATGGTCTGACCGCAGCCAGAAATATCAGAAACTTAAGTAATCCGGATGCCGGGGAAATCCCCATTATTGCTATGACAGCCAATGCATTTGATGAAGACATTGAAAAAAGCAAAGCCGCCGGTATGAATGCGCATCTGGAGAAACCCATTGACCCTAACCGACTGTATCAGACGCTTCATCATTTTATCATCGGAAAGGAGGAATAGGAATGCCAGAATTTCGAGAGCTATTTGAAGCATATGGCGGCGATTATGATACTGCCATGAGGCGTTTCATGGGAAATGAAGGAATGTACCTGAAATGTTTTGGGATGCTCTTTCAGGATAAAAACCTTGAAAAACTGGGAAAGGCCCTTTCGTCCGGTGACCTTCAGGCTGCATTTGAGGCAGCCCATACACTGAAAGGTATGGCGGGGAATATGGGGCTGGAGCCTTTCAGTGAGGCGGTCTGTGCCATCATGGAGCCGCTGAGGGCCAAAGAGGAGTACGGCGATTATCCGGCACTTTATAACGGAATCCTGAGTGAGCATAAAAAAGTGGAAGCTTTCTGGGTACAACTGAATGGAGGGGTATAGTATGGTAAAGTCATTTCCACTGTCCCCCTTCCAGTCTGTGGCAGTGCTGGACCATGCGCCGGTGGCGGAGTTAGTCAGCTCCGTCGATGACCGCAGCCTCTTATATGCGAACCGGCTGGCTAAGGGCCAATGCCTTTGCTGAGAATGTACAGGCATGAATTCCCATGTACCCAAACCCATTGACGCGGATCTTTTGCAGTCAGTGCTTTCGGATATGATAGACCACAGATGATTAAGACAATGATAATCCACAGATGATATTGACATTCTGTGCCCCAGAGCTTAAAATTTAGTTAAAAGTTTAGCAGGGCACAACGGGATCCCTCCGTGCCCTGTTTGTTTTATAATTATAGTAGGAAGAATCAGGGTACAGATATGGAGATAGATATAGATAGTGAGCTGCATATGCTCGTGTATGAATATTTTGAGGCCAGGATCCTTTTTGGATTTTATGATTTTGAAGAAAAACTACAATCAGCTCCAAAGATTGCGGAATCCTTCCACCTTTCGCCATCTACTGTTCGGCAGGCATTTTCTCAGCTGGAGAAGCAGGGGTACGTAAAGCTGGAGGAAAGAAAGGTGGCAAGGGTTGCCTATCAGCCCGCGCCAGGGGAATGCAGGGAAAGAGCTTACCGGTATTTTGCAGAGCGCAGAAAGGGTATCACGGAATTCAATCAATCCGGACGCCTGCTCCTTCAGCCGCTTTGGAAAGAAGGGCTGAGCAGATGCAGTGATGAATTATTGCTGGAATTTCTGGCAAAGGCTCAGAAGAATCCCGACTCAATGGCGGTCAGGTTCTTTTTGTATACAATAAATATGCTGGACAATCAGCTGGTTCTGAACTTTTTCTGGGAGATCATACGGTATGTACGGTTCCCGTACCTGCGGAAAGAAACAGAGCCCCTTCCGTCGGACCTTACGAGCCTGCCCCGGAAGGATATCCTCACCTTTATCGGCCGAAATCTATTTCGGAACTACGAACTGGAGCTTGAAAAAGTATTTGCATTTTTAGATGAGTCGAAACCGGAATCTGCAATGGAGCAAGCAGAACCCGTACCTTTTGAGTGGAGTATCTACCGGCACCGTCCGCAGCTGCGTTATACCCTGGCGTCCCAGATCATACGGGAGGCCATGAACGGACGTTATCCGGAGGGCACTTATCTGCCGTCGATCTCCAAAATGGCTGAGCTGTATGGAGTCTCGGATATGACCATCCGGCGGACACTGGATATCTTAGCCGGCCTTGGTGTTACAAGATCCTATCACGGCAGAGGGACACTGGTCTGTATGGAGGAGGGAAAGATTGATCTTTCTATGTCAGGAGTAAGGGAAGGCTTTCGGTTATATCAGGAGAGCCTGCATATCCTGTCCCTGACCATTTATCCTGTAGCCCAGTATGTGCTGGCAGAAACATCCAAGGAAAAAAGGGCAGCATTACGGCAGGAATTTGAAACACTATTGTCAGAAAAGACCAGTTACCGTTGTTTTGAGATACTGCTCAGCTTTATTGAAGAAAACTGTACGCTGGATGTCATAAAGGAATGCTATGGGAAACTGCGTGAATTACTGGCATGGGGATACCCGTTCGCACTGATCCGTATTCAAAAACAAAGGATGTGCAGTGAGTATCTGGATGAGATAAGCCGTATGATACAGGCTCTGTCTAAAGATGATATAGAAGGCTTTGCCGGGATCTGGGAAGAACTCCTTAGAAGAGAAGCAGACCGCAGCAGAACATTTGGAGGGCTCTGATTCATGGACTATCGATCACTTGCAAATGAACTGCTGGGCATCCGCGCCGGTATGCTGCAGATCCCGGCAAATAGAAAATTATCTGAACTGGTCAAGGGAGAGTACTTTGTCCTGAATTATCTGCTCACTCGTAAACATGCGGTATATCCTTCGGAATTAAGCCAGCAATTGGTGGTCAGTACGGCCAGAATCGCGGCCCTTTTGAACCATATGGAAGAAAAAGGCCTGATCGCCCGCACGGCAGATGCAGAAGATAACCGCCATATCATCGTCAATCTAACCTCTAAAGGGACCGAGACGATCCGTAAAAAGCGGAAGGAAGTAGCAGATGTGGTGGCCCAGACGCTGGAACAATTAGGGGAAGATGATGCCCTGGAATATCTTCGGATACAAAAAAAGCTTATCCAAATATATTCCAGACATAGTTAAGAAAGCTACGGCGGTCCGCCGTAACTTTTCTGTCACTTTAATAGCTAACATTGTTAGTTACTTGCATATAACCAAAGGAGGCATCATCACTATATATGAATGAAAAATTGAAAGAAAAAACGAAAGAAGCACTCTCAAGTGTCCTTCCAATCACATTGATCGTCCTGGTTCTTAGCATTACGGTCGTTCCGATGGAGATTGGCACGATCGCTTTGTTTCTTACCGGGGCGATGCTCCTGATTTTTGGTATGGGATTCTTTCAGCTGGGGGCAGAGATGGCGATGACGCCTTTAGGGCAGGGGATTGGAGGAAGGCTTCTCAAAGGCCAGAAGCTGCTCCTCATCATTGCCGTCTGCTTCCTGATAGGAGCATTTATTACAATAGCAGAACCTGACCTGCAGGTTCTGGCCAACCAGGTTGCCTCCATTCCCAATGAGGTGTTGATCTGGACCGTGGCAGTTGGGGTCGGCATTTTTACTTCGGTGGCAGTCTGCCGGATCTTATTCCACATCAGCCTCTCGAAAATGCTGACGGTACTTTATATACTGCTGTTTATACTCGCCTTTTTAACCCCCTCCGATTTTGTTGCCGTGGCCTTTGATGCCGGCGGTGTTACGACAGGACCTATGACGGTTCCGTTTATCATGGCATTAGGCGTCGGCCTGTCTGCGTCACGAAGTGACAAAGATGGCGCCAATGACAGTTTTGGCTTGATTGCCCTGTGCAGTATCGGGCCCATCCTGATGGTACTGCTGCTTGGGATCTTCTATCATCCAACTGAGGCGACCTACAGTGCGGTTGAACTGATGCCAGTCATTACGACCCATGATGTAGTAAAACAATTCCTATCAGCAGTTCCGAAGTATGCCAGAGAAGTTACCCAGAGCATACTGCCTGTCCTTTGTGTATTTCTTATATTCCAGATCTTTTCAAAGCATTTCCGAAGGCGGCATATCCTGCGCATGTGCATCGGATTTTTATATACGGTGATCGGGCTGATCCTGTTTCTGACAGGCGTAAACGTGGGCTTTGCCCCGGTAGGAAACCTGCTGGGAAGCGGACTGACAGACGGCTGGCTGAAATGGCTGATGGTCCCTGTTGGAATCCTGATCGGATACTATATCGTTAAAGCAGAGCCGGCCGTACAGCTTCTGAACGAACAGGTGGAAGATCTCACCGGAGGCGCGATCTCACATAAAATGATGAATGCCTCGCTTTCCCTGGGCGTTGCCTGTGCAGTAGCGTTATCTATGGTACGTGTTTTAAGCGGCATCAGCATCTATTGGATCACCATCCCCGGCTATATACTGGCACTGGTGCTGAGCCGGCTTGTCCCGCCGGTTTTTGTAGGTATCGCTTTTGACTCCGGAGGGGTCGCCAGTGGTCCGATGACGTCTACCTTTTTACTTCCGCTGTCTATGGGGGCATGTACTGCCATCGGCGGCAATGTAGTAAGGGACGCATTCGGCATCGTGGCTTTGGTGGCGCTGGCCCCGCTGATCGCGATCCAGATTATGGGCCTTGTTTATAATCATAAAGCAAAAGCAGTCCCGCTGGCAGGCTCGACACTGGCAGAGGATATAGTGATAGAACTGGAGGAGGATGAAGATGAATAATATGGACGAAAAAATGATCTCACCCCGTGTGATGGTCTCCATCATGCGGATAGAGGATGAAAAGAAATTGGAGGATGTATTTGAGATGCTCCACATCCCCATCTATTATCAGTGCAGAGGGAAGGGGACCGCGCCAACCGAGATCATGGACATCTTTGGCTTATGCGGAACGACGAAGCTGATCACCATCGGGATCCTGCCGAAATTAATGATAAAAGGTGCGCTTAAGCTTATGGAGGAGAAATTGCTGCTGCGCCAGAAAGGCCGGGGGATTGCTGTGATAGTACCACTAACAGGCATACAGTCCCCTGTGCTGGATGTACTGAACGATGAAGCTCGAAGTAATATAATAAAAAAATTGGAAAGTGAGGAAACAAAGATGAAGGGGACATCGGAATATACAATGATCTTAGTTTCAACAGCCAGCGGCTATAGCGAGGATGTAATTGAAGCTGCACATAAAGCAGGTGCCAAAGGCGGCACGGTCATGAAAGGCAGAAGGAGAAATTCCAAGCATGTCAGCCAATATATGGGGATTTCCCTGCAGGACGAACAGGAATTTACAATGGTCATTGTTCCCAGAGAGAAGAAAGCGGAGATCATGACTGTGATCAGCCAGTCATGCGGACTGAAAACACCGGCACATGGTATGGTTTTGTCCATTCCTGTGGAAGATGCACTGGGGCTGGAATAAGGGGAGCAGAAAAAGGGGCTATAAAAAAAAATCCCCAAACAGAAAAATCGCTGAGGTCGTGAGACTTCAGCGATTTTTTGGTATAATTAATTATGCGACTAACTAACCTTACCAATGATTATTATACTCCACGTCAATTAAAATTACCATTAGAAATTGAAAAATTAATTGATATTTCTGATTCGGTATACACTTTCTGTGAGGTGATGGATCACATCGACCTATCAAAATATTTTGTAGTGAAAGGATACAAAACAGGCCGCCCAAGATGTGATCAACAGAAACTCCTCAAAGTGATACTCTTTGCTTTCATGGAAAACGGGATTTCTTCTCTGCGTGATATCGAAAAATTCTGCAGGAACGATATCCGATACCTGTATCTTCTTGATGGCATGAAGGCACCTTCCTTTGCCACCTTTGGCAACTTCATTCGAAATGAGCTTACTGATTCCATAGAAAAGATTTTTCTGGACGTGAATGCCTATATTTTTCAACAAGACCACGTGGATCTGGAACATACCTACATCGATGGCACGAAAATAGAGGCAAATGCGAACCGCTATACCTGGGTACGAAAAAAATCCTGTACAAAGAATCATAGCAAAGTTTTTGAAAAGATTTCGATGCTGATCGACGCTATGAACCAGGAAGTGTTAGGCTATTTCAATCTGAAACTTGAGAAGCGGGAAGAGTATGCCACTTTTATGCGGTTAAAAAAAGATCACATGGGAAATGATCAGTTGCTTCCGGCCTACAACCTCCAGATGGCTGTTTGCGATGAATACATAGCAATAGTGGATGTAAAACCATACGCATCAGACATGGAATGCTTTGTTCCACTGATGGAGAAGTTTTAGGAAACATATGGGCATTATCCAAAATATCCTGTTGCGGATGCAGGGTATGGTTCTTACAATAATTATCTTTATTGCGAAGAGCATGGGATGGAAAAATATATGAAATTCACCATGTTCAAAAAAGAGACAAACGATAAAAAGTATCATGAAAATCCATATCGTGCTGTAAACTTTCAAAGAGATAAATTCGGAAATCTGCTCTGCCCAAACGGAAGAAGATTCCGCTTCAAATGCAAGCGGCCTGTTTATAGGAATCAATATGGGAGAACAGAAGAATTCTATGAATGCGAATCCTGTGAGGGTTGTCAACATAAAAGCGAATGCTGTCCTAAGGCATCGGGAAACCGAACCATTCGCATGAATGAGGAATTGACTACCATACATCAGGAAGTAATTTCGAACCTTGAGTCCATACAAGGAGCACTTTTGCGAATGAATCGAAGTATACAGGCAGAAGGAACCTTCGGTATATTAAAGTGGGACAAATCTTACAAAAGATTATTTCGAAGAGGCGAGAAAAATGTGATTCTCGAACTCACGTTAATTTCTTGCGGTTATAATATCTATAAATATCATAACAAAAAGCAGCGAAAAGAACTAGCTGCTTAAAGCCTAAAATTTAGCCTCATAGGCTTAATAAGTGAACCCATTTTTATGAGTGAAATCAAGAATTGTCTAAAAAAGTAGGTATAAAAAGAAAGAATCGCCAGAGCCGGTATTAGCCGGAGCTGGCGATTCCTAATTAGGGACTTATTTTACAGCCCCTTTTTCTCTGAAATCTCAGAAAAAATTTATCATTGGTACCGTGATCCTTTTTGCAGGACTTTTGGCATTCCTACAATCCACGCATATATGTCAGTACCGGAACATGTGAGAAATAATAAAGGGGATGCCGGCGATGTACCGGCGGTGACAGCGTCAGCAGACGCCCGAGTAAAAGCGGCCCTGGAGACAGGAAAAAATTATATTCTGGAAGAAAGTGGATTAGATATCGTATTCAATGGGGATTTGCTTCAGTCACTGTCAAATTATTTGGGGGCAGAGCTGGATCATCTCGGAGCCGGCCTTTTTCAAGGCAGATGCAGTGACCATATTGTGCTTGAACTTCTCCTGAATTCCACAGGAAACGTCGGGCAGGTGCAGCTTTGCATCACAGAGGCCGCCAGTGAGGAAGAAATCAGGGATGCACTTTCTAATGAAGCCATCCGCCGTCACCGCAGGGATACTTATGATCAATCTGTTCCCGCGTATACGTCCGCACCTGACTATATATGGATTCAAACTGCTTGTTTGATAATCTCATCATCACGGCAAATGCGTTCTCTTCGGCAAACACATGACAGATCAGCTTTTTGTTTTTCCGATGGGCAATTCCCCAGCCGTATTGATTCCCATAGGGAAACGTGATTGCCTGTTCGGATTCTTTCGATGGTAGGCTCATTTTATTTCTCTAACATTCTTTCATACATATACATCCCTCCGAATTTCAAATTTTCCAGACAGAAAAACCGGGATTTATATCATTTAGCATATCGTGGGTCTAATAATGGTTTTCCGTCTTTATCTACCAGTACAGTAAGCCCTCCAACATTTGTCCAATGAGCCAGTAAGTATTGCACTCCCGTTTCTTTATCAACAACGATTTTAGCTCCTTCTGAAACCCCTTCTTTTTCTGTAAACTCAAATCTTTTATTCATTTAATATTCCTCCAAATTCTAATTTTTTAAGTTCAACAACCCGGGATTTATTTATGAATTACTTTTCTCATACAAGAACCGCAATAATCATGAGGGATTAACTTAAATCCCATTTTTTGATAGAATGTTTCCTTTCCTTTTTCCGCGATTAGCTGTATGCTGGAACGCCCGTTGACTGGTGTTTCATCATCAACATATTTGATTATCATATTGATTATTTGACTTCCCACGCCATTTTTTTGATAGGCAGGATGGACTATAATATCAATAATCATATAATACAGACCATCTCCGATCAATCTTCCCATGCCAACAGTTTGGTCATTTTCAACTGCAATTACTGTATATAAGCTTCTGTCAAGAGCTTTTTGAGCCTGTTGTTCTGAAAAATTTAACCAATCGACGCTTTTTCTTAACCTATAATAATCTTCGTAGCATAGCATATTTTCTTTGTATTCCATGTATTACCCCCAAATTCTATTTTTTGGCTTGGTAAACTGGGATACTTACTCTGAAAAAGTATTTGTACAATAGTACCCTGTTATCATTTTCTTGCCTCCTCAGTTTCCATTTGTTTCATCATACAGTATTTTAATGTGATTGTATAGCAGTTTGGCGCTATCCAGCTTATGCCGATGGCTTTTTTCTTTATTCCATATATTCATCATCCGGCATATTTAGTATGAAACAAAAAAGACGATGGGAGGTAAACAAGATGAATCACGCAAAGCAGATAGGGAAACCATTGTTTGTCCTGATGTCTCTCATAAAGGATGACGACAGCAGAAGTATTTATTGTGATGGATTTGTTTTGGAATAAGGAAGACGCAAGAAAAGAAATGCGCAAACAGTACAGAGGAGTAATGAAAAAAGTTTTAGAGGATCATGGTAAGCTCCCACAGGGCTATGTCAATACCTGGGACACGGGCGCATCTATTTGTACCGATACTTGTTCAGCAGATGAATATGAGTGCGAAATCTCAGAGCGGCGGATTATTGTGCAGGCCCGCCGTTGATATTTATGAGGGTGCCGGATTAAGCGTGTTCAATAACGGACAAAAAATCCTGACAGAATTGGATTTTGTCAGCATGGACAGCAACGACTCCAATCAAAGTTCGCTGGAACAGCAGAGATTTCACATGGGATCTGCTTTTTTCGTCTAACAGGAACATGAAAGCGCCGTCAGACAGCGTGTCTAAAATCTCCAGATCCTCTGTTCCGATTTGACAATCAACAATTTCATTATATCTTCCAAATGTTCTTTGCATTTCACACGATAATGTATCCATCCGCCATCGCCGCAGGGGTATTTATGATCCATATATTCCTGCGTGTATTTTTGCATATTTCCATAGACCGAAGCAAACTGCCGGTCAGAAAGCCGGACCATTACTGTAAAAGCATTATCTTCCGGAAAAATATTGCAGAGCAGCTTTTTCTTTGATCTGTGAGCAATTCCCCATCCATAATGATTGCCATAGGGGAAAACCGTTTCCTGCAAAGTGCAATATTGATTTGATAACCACTGATTCAGCATTGTAAATAATTCGGCGTTTACTCCACAATACGATGTCATTTCCTCAATGGTCGGCACAGCTTGTTTATTTAACATTCTTTCATACATACGATTTCTCCTTTAGGTTAGAATACAAGAGCGGCCTATCACAAGGAGGACCCCCGTCGGCACGGTCAGAGTCTACCTGACCGAATTTCAACGAACAGCGATACAATTTGATGTATCTTCATAATATTTCCTCATTAATCACAACAGCCCTTGCATCCACTGTTGATGTTCTCTTATGCATAATGGAGATATATTCTTTAGATCCAAAACATTTATCCAATGCTTCCTTATTTGGGAAACGAATTAGAATCACTCTATTTGGTGTTCTGGTTTCTGAGAGTGCCATTACATTTTCACTTCTAACAAGATACTTACCGCCATAAGCTTCTACGATTGGTTTTACCATTGCAATATATTCATCATATTCATTACGTTCATTATCTTTATTAAAATATACATCAACACAAAAATAACATGCCATTTCAAGTCCTCCAAATTACTATTTGATGATACACCTTATCCCAAAAGGCTGCATTAGTGCAGTTCAACAAACTGGGAATTGCTTATTTTTCTTTCTACCAATAGCGTTAAGTTAAAAAAATGAGATTTGTCTGATTTTAATTGATCGCTTTGCGTCGAATGGCAAAGATAATGTCAATCGTTGGCTGCCTTTCCGTGCTTCTTTCTGTGTGATACTCATATTCCAAATTCAATGCTTCAAAGGAACTTTTGGGTAACCATTTTGTATAGAAATATTGTTTTGCCTCTCCGATAGAAGCCCCCCACAAAAAGCCCAATTTAGGCTTTACTGTGATTTTGGCGTATTCGCAGGCTGAGAGGATGCAGCTTTCTAAACCGCTTTTGTCAATCATACTGCCAATAAATAATTCAAAATCGCGGCTTTGCTCATTGTAATTTCTGGAAAGTACAAAATAGGGTAACACCTTTCCCTCCGGCATGGAAACCACGGCATGATACTGTTTAGACAGAGCCTTTATATCTCTGGAAATAGTTTTATCATTTGACTTTTGCCACAATCCGTATATTGTTTGCTGGTCGATATATTCTAGCTTCACTTCTAATCCTGACATTATTATTTCTTCCTCCAAATTCAAGTTTGTCGGGGTGTCTTCACCACTGAACGAGACATTGACAACACCGCTTTGAACAATTTTATGTATCAATAAGCTCTGCGCTGAACATATAAGCAGTGCTACCTTTGTCGTATCCATTTTTAAATACTTCTGCTGTCCAATATTTATCCGGATACGGAATCGTTATTCCCTGGCTGAGCATAATGTTTCTGGTGACGTCGTACATGGCACTGATGTCATATCCTTCCGTTTTGTGCATAGCATCATAATCTCCTGAGAATTCCGCATAGGCAAATTGAGAAATATATGGAATGCCTGCCCTGCCATCATGATATGGCAGAAAATCAAATGAGAGAAATCCTTTTGGCACAGGGGTGTCTGCCCTCATAAACCGTCCCCAAAAAAGATGTACGGGCTCCACATCGATAGACAAGCCCTCATGATGCGAGAGCAGAATATCATAGTCAAAACCTGACGGATCACCATTCATGGCATCCAGTACACGAAAACGCTCCCCCTGCAATTCGCTGTCGGTCAAATCGTCGTCTTCCCATCCGATGAACCGCATACCGGGCATTTCTTTATATTCATAGTTTACTACTTTGAAGCCGTTCTGCTGTCGCTTTACTTTATCCGGCATAAACAGCGCCCATTGCACCTCCGCGTCACATTCTTTCAGATAATTGATAAAGCCGTATATGTCCGCATGATCCGTGCCGGTGGGGCCTGTTATGCTTCCTGCAATCTGCTCTCTGATGCCGCGCTGTTTCATAAGGGAAAAATCATCCAATACTTGTGCCACCACTTTCTGCAGCCGCTCGTCTGGAACCTGTCCTGACAACTGATCATTAAATTGATCCAGGGCTTTGAATACCGCTTCGTTGACCACCCCTGCCGGCCTTAATTCCGACAAGTATCGGCGGAGCTGTTTGTTCTGTTCTGAAAACCGTGCGAATACACCCTGCATCAAAATCTGTTCGTTTTCATTGAGCTTATCTTCGCACCATTCAATATCATCCAGCAGCCATTCCGTCAACGCATCAAAAACACCTGGGTTTTTCCCTCTCGCTGTTATCGCCCAATGAACGAGTTCTTGATACTTCTCTGCATCGGTCAGCGTTTTAATTATTTGTTCGTCAAGATTATTCCAACAAAATTCATCAATCTGTTGATAAGCCCTGTTGAATCCACCACGGATTGAAATATTAATAGAGAGAGGATGAAAAAATCGAAGCACAGCGCCGGATGTTTTGACATCTGAAGGTGAAATGCTGTGAAAACGCAAAAACGCCTTAGAAAAGCTCTCAGAAGTGTCATAACGGTATTTCTGCGCTATGTCAGCAACTTTATTGTCCGTAAGCAGCAGATCCTGCCCGGCCAGGCTTAAGCGGCGGTTTCGGATATATTCGCCAATCGTCACACCTGTCACCATATGAAACACCCGCTGAAAATTAGACTTTGAAGCGAATACATAATTTGATATCTGCTCAATGCTTAATTCTTCCATTAAATGTGTTTCCATATAATTGATTGATTCGTTGATGCGCTGTAACCAGTCCATGTGTTCACCTCGATTCCATAAAAATTGCAATGAAACTAATAGGATATAATGTTTCTATTATACCATTTTCATAAATCATTTGCCATGTCAGAAAATGCTTGCGTTTGTCATCCTACATTTGAAGTAATGATCTTAAGTTTTACCCCGGGACATGATGAGGCCGAACAACTGAAAGAACGGTATACCGAAGAGGTACAGGGGAAATTCATTGAGCGGATTGAAAGCAAACCGGAAAGACATGCCGCATAAGGATGCCCCGGACAGTGTGGAAAAGAAGCGGGAGTTGGAAAACAGCAGAGCCTATACATCTGAACTGATATATAGTATAATAAGGCAAGTTTAAAAGTGTGGTGTTAGGAGGGGGCAGTGGATGGAACAGAGCCTATCATTTCCAGTATCGAAATTGGATACAGCATATTCAAATCGGCCTGAGGGAATGGATTTTATTCAGATGGTTCTTTGTCGGATCAAAAATGGCCAACATACTCCGGGAAGAATGGAATTATAGAACCCCAGTATGGTAAACTGAAAAATTTAAATTTACGGAGGAAACGGAATATGTGGATATGCCCCAAATGCGGGAGAGAATTTAAAAGAATAAATCAAGGTCATTACTGCGGGAAAGCACCCAAAACAGTATTAGAATATATAGATTCGCAGCCCATAGAAACACACCCCCACTTAACAGAACTGATGATTATATTACAAAACAGTGTTCCATGTGTAAATGAACGTATATTATGGAGTATGCCATATTATGAGAAAGAAGGAAAATCCATCTCATTTTCTGCTTGTAAAAAGCACATCAGTTTCTATGTAGGGGTTGAAGCTATTGGAAAGTTTGCATTGGAGTTAAACGAATTTGTCACTAAGAAAAATGCAATATATTTTCCTTATGATAAAGCATTACCTACAAAATTGATTGAAAATATTGTGAAATGGTGTTTAAGCTGACTTGTTTATTTTAGTTTGCGGGGGTATCAAATTGGTATGGCGGGTATTACTCGAAATTCGGCAAGAGGCTGTACAATGCAGCAGCTGTCCGTGGTGACCTGGCATTGATGGCAGCAGGAATGGCTGTTCCGGTAAGAATATGGGGATATGCGGCAGCTTCTATGAACCTGCAGACAAAAGAAGAAACCTTCTCAGCTATGGTAGTGTATGATCAGGTTGAGGTATTATCATAGCCTCTGCATAGAAAGATAAATAACAGGTGCGAAAATCAACCGTTTACTGGCTGGTTTGCGCACCTCAAAATCCCCGGGGCTTGAAAAAGCCGGAGAGTTGCAGTATAATTTAATTTGGATTTTTGTAATTTGCAGGAAAGCGAGGAGAAATTATTTGCAGGAGCAGGAACTAGAATTTACACTAGATCAGCAGATGGATGTTTTCGGTGTTCAGGACAGCAATGCAAAGCTCATTGAAAATGCCCTGTCTGTTTCAATAAACGCCAGAAACTCCCATGTGGAGATTCTCGGAGATTCTGAGCAGGCTGTACAGAGTGCAGTGCGTACTCTCAAATCCCTCCGGGACATTCATGACAGAAAAGAGAAGATTGACACGGATGTAGTCTACCGCGTGCTGGAATCCATCCAGGCAGGAGAGATTGAGGAGACCATGAAGGCCATGTCCGATGTCATTGTCCTTGCCCACAGAAACCGTCCCATTAAATGCAAAACCATCGGCCAGAAGAACTATGCCAAAGCCCTAAAGGAAAATACGGTAAATATCTGCATCGGCCCTGCCGGTACCGGAAAGACATATCTGGCGGTTGCCCAGGCTGTGGCGGATCTGAAAAATGGTAATATTGAGCGTATCATCATGAGCCGTCCGGCAATTGAGGCCGGGGAGGAACGGCTGGGCTTTCTTCCGGGAGATTTATCCCAGAAGGTAGACCCCTATCTTCGCCCTCTCTATGACGCCCTCAACGATATTCTGGGAAATGAACAGGTCCAGAAATATCTGGAGCGGGGAACCATCGAGATCGCACCGCTTGCCTATATGCGGGGCAGAACCCTGAACCGGGCAAGCATTATCATAGATGAAAGTCAGAACGCCTCACTCTCAACCCTCAAAATGGCCCTGACCAGGCTCGGAGAAGGATCAAAAATGGTCCTGACCGGAGATGTGACACAGATTGACCTTCCAAAGAACACAGATTCCGGACTGGAAAAATGCGCCGCTATCCTGGGTTCCATTGACGGGATCGGTATAGTGCGGCTGAATAACCGGGATGTGGTCAGAAACAGGCTTGTGAAGGATATTGTGAAGGCATTTGAGAAAGCAGAGGCGGATAAAAAGCCGGGACCGTCCGGCAGACAGACGCATATGCGCAGAAAATAAATGAATAATAACCGATAGAAACTCATACAAAAGAGAATAATGGGGAGGAAAATGTATGACACTGAATATTGACAAGGAATATCCCGGAAATGTGGATTTTGATTATGAGTCCATTGCCCGGCAGGTTGTGGAAGCAGCCCTGGATTCTGAAAACTGTCCCTATGAGGCCGAAGTGAGCCTGGTACTCACCACAGATGAGGACATCCAAAGAACGAACCGGGAATTCCGTGAGATAGACAGGGTGACAGATGTGCTGTCCTTTCCCATGCTGGATTATGATACACCGGGGGATTTTTCCTTCTTAGAGGAATCCGAGGACGCATTCCATCCTGAGACAGGGGAGCTGATTTTAGGGGATATTATGATCGCAGTGCCCAGAATGCTTCAGCAGGCCGTGCAGTACGGACATGGCGCTGTACGGGAATTTGCGTTTCTTGTAGCCCACAGCATGCTGCATCTGATGGGCTATGACCATATGTCAGAGGAAGAGGCTGCTGTCATGGAAGCAAAACAGGAGGCCATCCTTGAGGGGCTTGGAATCCGCAGATAAGAAATTGGAGGAAAATTATGAGAACAAAAAAATATCTCGCATGGCTGCTGGTGGGAGCTGTCTGTGCGTCCACACTGCTTGCAGGATGCGGGAAAAAGAAAGAGGCTGAGAAAAAGGAGATTCCGCAGGAGACGGTAGAGGAGCCTGAGGAAAAAGAAGAGGTCAAGGAGATTGTACTGCAGCCAAAAGAACCGGAGACGGAACAGATCCCTGAGGGCATGATGAAAAGTTACCTGACAGGAGAGTATGTAAGTCCTGCCATCGGACAGAGAAGGCCCGTGGCTGTTATGCTGAACAATATCCAGGCAGCGGTCCCCCAGGCGGGAATTGCCAATGCAGGTGTTGTGTATGAGGCACCTGTGGAGGGCGGTATTACCAGGCTTATGGGTATTTTTGAGGATTACGACAATCTGGAGAAAATCGGCTCTGTGAGAAGCTGCAGGGATTACTATATTTTCTATGCCATGGAATTTGAAGCGATCTACGCTCATTATGGACAGGCGGCTTATGCCCTTCCCTATCTGGAACTGCCGGAAGTCAATAATCTAAGCGGCCTCTCAGGATACGGTGCGGATGTCTACTACCGTACTACAGACCGTGTGGCCCCCCACAACGCATACACAAGCTTTGCGGGACTGCAGAAGGGAATTGAGATCAATGCCTACAGCCAGGAGTATTCCCCGGAGTACAAGGGACATTTCCAGTTCGCATGGGTGGGCAAGGAGGCAGCTCCCGCAGGGGGCACACCCGCAACCCTGATAAAGCCCCATTACTCCGTCAATGACCCGTGGTTTGACTATAACGCGGAGGATAAGCTTTACTACCGTTCCCAGTACGGGGAACCGCAGATTGACGAGCTGACAGGCAGCCAGCTGGGCTACAAAAATGTCATCCTCCAGTATTGCCCTTGGGAAAATTATGACGATAACGGATATCTGAACATCAACGTGATGGCAGGAGGAAGCGGCAAGTATATCACGGAAGGTCAAGCCATTGACATTACCTGGAAGAAAGATTCCGAATGGGAACCGACCCATTACTACGATGCCGGCGGCAATGAGATCACCCTGAATCCCGGAAAGACCTGGATCTGCATTATCCAGGATACCAATGCGGACCAGGTGGAAATCTCAGGCCCGGAACCGGCAGCCCCGGAAGCTGCTGAGAATCCGGACGCAGCGGAAAACCCGGATGCGGCACAGGGAACAGAAGCGCCCGCAGAGACTCCGGAAGATACCGGTGCAGCCGAAGTGCCTGCCCAATAAGAAAAATCTCTGCTGCGCTTTTGAAAATGCAGGGAATAACTGAATAAAGTGGAAAAAAAGGCCGATACTAATATTCATAGATAGTTTATATGAATAAAGGAGTGATTCTTTCATGAAAAGAATTTTTTATAGTATCGGCCTTGTCTTTGCCATTTTCTTCCTGAGCTGTGGGTTTTTCCTGAGTTATCAGCTCACCTCTCTGAGAGACAGGATGAACCGGCTGGAACAGGAGAGCGCTTTGATGGGAAAGCAGGTCTCCGCCAATCCGTTTTCCAGAGACAGTGACTATGTCTTTGAATCCTTCAATTCGGATACAGGAAAACTGGTGAAGGAACGTTACCGGGTATCCTCCTATGCTGACAACCAGGTGGTACTGCGGCAGGAGCTGGGAGATATGTCCGCATCCGATCAGGAGACACGCTACTGTGTCCGTATGGAAAACGGCAGCTTGGTCGTTTATCTGGAAGATGGAAAGGAAGTCTTTGAGTACACGGACATTCCTCTGGAAGCACTGCCAAGCGAGGAACAGGCGGAGGTGCTGGGAGGCAAAGAGATCGTGGGGACAGATGAACTCTACAGTTTCCTTGAGAATTATTCCAGCTAAAGAAAAAGCCGCTCTGGACGAACTCTTAAAAATGGTGTAATATAAGAGAACATGAAAACGATGGAGTGATCAATAATGAACATAAGAGAAAAATTAAAAGATAAAAAAAGAGTTGTAGTAAAAATCGGCTCTTCCTCCCTGACACATGAGCAGACAGGACGTTTAAATCTGACAAAGCTGGAGATTCTGGTCAGGGAACTGGCAGACCTTCACAACCAGGGCAAGGATGTGATCGTGGTTTCCTCCGGTGCCATTGCGGTGGGAAGAAGCGCCATGGGCATCCACAGGCGTCCCGATGAACTGGCGGAGAAGCAGGCATGTGCCGCAGTGGGCCAGGCAAGGCTTATGATGATCTATCAGAAACTCTTTTCTGAGTACAACCAGACCGCAGCTCAGGTGCTCATGACAAAGTACACCATGATCAATGCAGCCACCAGAGTAAATGCCATGAACACCTTTAACAAGCTGTTTGATATGGGAGCCATTCCCATTGTAAATGAAAATGACACCATCTCCACAGATGAGATTGAGTTCGGTGACAACGACACCCTTTCCGCTCTGGTGGCAGCCCTGGTGGATGCGGACATGCTGATCCTGCTGTCCGATATTGACGGGCTTTTCACGGATGACCCCAACCAGAACCCGGACGCCGAATTCATTGACGTGGTGGAGAAGATAGACAGCCATCTGGAGAAAATGGCAAAAGGCAGCACAGGCAGCTCTGTGGGAACAGGAGGCATGGCAACCAAGCTCACCGCCGCCCATATTGCAACCAGCGCAGGCGCTGACATGGTGATCGCCAACGGAGAGGATTTCCACGTGATACATAAAATAATGCAGGGAAGAAACCACGGCACTTTGTTCTTAGCGGACAAAAAAGAAGGCTTTTACCTGGATGACATTATCCAGAAGCTGTGATGCCGCCCCTTTGAGACAATAAGAGAGGAGACCATACACATGAAACAGGAACAGATCGACAGGATCAACGAGCTTGCAAGAAAATCAAAGGTCACAGAACTGACCCCGGAAGAAAAAGAGGAGCAGAAAAAGCTCCGCACAGAATATATTGCCACCATACGCATGAACATGCGTGCCCAATTGGACAATATTGATATCCAGGAAAAAGACGGAACCGTCACTAACTTAGGCACGAAATACGGACTGAAAACAAAACATTAAGCGCAGCAGGCAGACTTGCAGATCTGCCGTATACATAAAGAAAAGGGTTGAATGTATGACAAATTTTGATACATTCCGCCCTTTTTTCCGTTACTGTTCCGATATTATGTAAATTTTAATGATTGAAAATTAAAATCCGTTATAGTAAAATAAGTCGTGAATGTTCAAAACGTGTATAAGAACAGTGACAAGGAATCGTGAATGTTTTGATTTTGCATTTTGGAAAGGATAAGGAATGAATCAGGAAAATTTGGAAGAAATTCTGGGAAATATAGATGCAGGCGGTGAAGCGCCGGCTAAGGAGCCGGACCGCCAGTATTATTTTATGAAAAAAGCACGGGCTCTGGTGAAAGAAAAAAGTGAAGCGCTGGGCCGTCCTCTGACCTTCTGCGTCAATACCTTCGGCTGTCAGATGAATGCCAGAGACTCGGAAAAACTGGTGGGCGTGCTGGAAAATATCGGATATGTGGAGAAGCAGGACGAGGATGCGGATTTTGTCATTTTCAACACCTGTACCGTCCGGGAGAATGCCAATCACCGTGTGTATGGCCGCCTGGGCCAGCTTCATGCCAGGAAAAAGAAAAATCCCCACATGATGATCGCGCTCTGCGGCTGTATGATGCAGGAGGCTCACGTGGTGGAAAAGCTGAAAAAGAGCTATTCCTTTGTGAATCTCATTTTCGGCACACATAATATCTATAAATTTTCAGAGCTGATCGTAAGCGCCCTTACTTCTGACCGTATGGTCATAGATATCTGGAAAGACACCGATAAAATCGTGGAGGACCTGCCTGCAGAACGGAAGTATTCCTTCAAATCCGGTGTCAATATTATGTTCGGATGCAACAACTTCTGCAGCTACTGCATTGTTCCCTATGTGCGCGGCCGGGAGAGAAGCCGAAGCCCGAAAGATATTGTAAGAGAGATTGAACAGCTTGTGGCAGACGGTGTTGTGGAGGTGATGCTTCTGGGCCAGAACGTAAATTCTTATGGCAGGAACCTGGAAGAACCCATGACATTTGCACAGCTTTTACAGGAGATTGAGAAGATAGAAGGGCTTCGCCGGATCCGTTTTATGACCTCACATCCAAAAGATTTGTCGGACGAGCTGATCGAGGTGATGAAAAACAGCAAAAAGATCTGCAGACACCTTCATCTGCCCCTGCAGTCAGGCAGCAGCCGTATCTTAAAACTGATGAACCGAAGATATGACAAGGAACAGTATCTGGCCCTTGTGGAGAAGATTCGTGCCGCAGTGCCGGATATTTCTCTTACCACGGATATTATCGTCGGATTTCCCGGTGAGACAGAAGAGGATTTTCTGGAGACCATGGACGTGGTGGAAAAAGTGCGCTATGACAGTGCCTTTACCTTTATTTATTCCAAGAGGACCGGAACGCCTGCTGCTGTCATGGAAGACCAGATTCCCGAGGAGGTCATAAAAGACCGTTTTGACAGGCTTCTTGTACGGGTGCAGGCCATAGGCAGGGAAATGTCTGCCAGGGACACCGGAACCGTACAGGAGGTTCTTGTGGAGGAGCAGAATGAACACGATAAAACCCTTATGACAGGAAGACTTTCCAACAACATACTGGTGCATTTTCCGGGAGACAGCTCTCTGATCGGCAGTCTGGTCCGTGTGCGGCTTGATGAGTGCAGAGGATTTTATTATATGGGTACGAAAGTAGGATGACAATATATGGGACTTACATTTAAAGACGTGGATGTGGCATCACTCTCACCGATGATGCAGCATTACGTGAAGACAAAAGAGGAAAATAAAGACTGTATTATATTTTACCGCCTGGGCGACTTTTACGAGATGTTTTTTGACGATGCGGTCACAACATCCCGGGAACTGGAACTGACCCTGACCGGTAAGGACTGCGGCCTGTCCGAGCGGGCGCCCATGTGCGGCGTCCCCTACCACGCGGCAGAAGTCTACATAAACCGTCTGGTGGGGAAGGGCTACAAGGTGGCGATCTGCGAGCAGATGGAGGACCCAAAGGAAGCCAAGGGGATGGTGAGAAGAGAGGTCATCCGTGTGGTCACACCGGGAACCAATCTGAATACCCAGGCACTGGATGAGACGAAAAACAACTATATTATGGCAGTTGTCTATCTGTCCAACCGTTTCGGCATCGCCATTGCGGATGTGACCACCGGTGATTTTATGGTGACAGAGGTGGATAAGATCCGAACCCTTCTGGACGAGGTATACAAGTTCTCACCGGCGGAAATCATCTGTAATGAGGCATTCTGTATGAGCGGCGTGGACCTGGAAGAGATCAGGAACCGGCTGAACATCTCCCTGTATCCGCTGGAGAGCTGGTACTTTGATGATGACCTGTGTGTGAGAACCCTGAAAGAGCATTTCCGTGTGGGGACACTGGAAGGCCTGGGACTGAAGGATTATGAATGTGCTGTCATCGGAGCAGGCGCCCTTTTGACTTATCTGCTGGAAACACAGAAAAACTCCCTGGAGCATATGCGTGCCATCACCCCA
This sequence comes from Blautia caccae, assembly GCF_040095955.1. NCBI lineage: Bacteria > Bacillati > Bacillota > Clostridia > Lachnospirales > Lachnospiraceae > Blautia > Blautia caccae. The sequence goes on from NZ_JBBMFP010000002.1 coordinate 284,333, forward strand.
TACATCACAGACCGTTTCATGGTCATTGACAGTTCATCCAGAAGGAATCTGGAACTGACGGAAGCCCTCCGTGAGAAAGTAAAGAGGGGTTCCCTTTTGTGGGTTCTGGACAAAACAAAAACTGCTATGGGAGCCAGAATGCTGCGCTCCTTTATTGAGCAGCCCCTCATTGACGAGGATGCCATCAACCGCCGTCTGGATGCCCTGGAAGAGATCAATTCCAGGGAAATGGACCGGGAGGAGATAAGGGAATATCTAAATCCCATTTATGATATGGAGCGTCTGATCGGGCGTGTCAGCTATCAGTCCGCCAATCCACGGGATATGATCTCCTTCAAATCCTCCATCTCCATGATCCCGTATATCAAACAGCTTGTCAAAAGCTTCTCCACAGAAGAGATGCAGTGCGTCTACGAGGATATGGATGACTTAAGAGATCTGTATACCCTTCTGGAATCCGCCATTGTGGAGGAACCGCCTCTTGCCATGAAGGAGGGCGGCATCATCAAAGATGGTTATAATGAAGATGTGGACCATTTCCGCGAGGCAAAAACAAAAGGAAAATCCTGGCTTGCGGAACTGGAAGCCGAAGAGAGGGAAAAGACAGGCATCCGCAATCTGAAGATCAAATACAACAAGGTATTCGGCTATTATCTGGAGGTGACCAATTCCTTCAAGGATATGGTGCCAGAATACTATACCAGAAAGCAGACCCTCACCAATGCAGAGCGTTATATCACTCCAAGGCTGAAGGAGCTGGAAGATATGATCCTGGGGGCAGAAGATAAGCTCTACGCCCTGGAATACGAACTTTTTGTAAATGTGCGCAATACCATCTCCAGGGAGGTGGAGCGGATTCAGCGGACAGCCAAGGCCATAGCCAAGCTGGACACCTATATCTCCCTTGCGCTGGTGGCATCCAGGAACAATTACGTCCGTCCCAAGATCAACACCAAAGGAGTCATTGACATCAAAAACGGACGCCACCCGGTGGTGGAAAAAATGATTCCCAACGACATGTTCATTCCCAATGACACGTACCTGGACAACAGCAAAAACAGGGTATCTGTCATCACCGGACCCAATATGGCAGGTAAATCCACATATATGCGCCAGACCGCCCTGATCGTCCTGATGGCACAGATCGGTTCCTTTGTCCCCGCTGAAAAGGCCAACATCGGCATTGCGGACCGTATCTTTACCCGTGTGGGCGCCTCCGATGACCTGGCAAGCGGTCAGAGTACCTTTATGGTGGAGATGACCGAGGTTGCCAATATTCTGCGGAACGCCACGTCCAGAAGCCTTCTCATCCTGGATGAGATCGGGCGCGGAACCAGCACCTTTGACGGCCTCTCCATTGCCTGGGCAGTCATTGAATATATCAGCAACACGAAGATTCTGGGAGCTAAGACACTTTTTGCCACCCATTACCATGAACTGACCGAACTGGAAGGCAAGCTGGCCGGCGTGAACAATTACTGCATTGCCGTGAAAGAGCGTGGAGACGACATTGTCTTTCTGCGGAAAATCGTGAAAGGCGGTGCGGACAAGAGCTACGGTATCCAGGTGGCAAAACTGGCCGGTGTGCCGGATGTGGTCATTGAGCGGGCAAAAGAACTGGTGGAGGAACTGGTCAGCGCGGACATCACTGCAGCGGTCAAGGATATCGCCTCGGAAAATAAAAAGACGAAGACAAAGCCCCAGGTACATTTGGACGAACTGGACTTAGAGCAGATTTCCCTGTTTGACACCGTGAAGGATGATGATGTGCTGGATGAACTGAAAAATATTGATGTCTCTAATTTAACACCCATTGACGCGCTGAACACAATTTATAAGCTTCAGAACAAACTGAAGAACAGATGGTGATAGAATTGAGAAAAATTGCTGTTTTAGATCAGAATACCATAGATAAAATAGCGGCCGGCGAGGTGGTGGAACGTCCCGCCTCCGTGGTGAAGGAGCTGGTGGAGAATGCCATCGACGCCGGTTCCTCTGCCATTACCGTGGAAATCAAAGAGGGCGGCATCTCCTTCATACGTGTGACCGACAACGGCCGCGGCATGGTGCGGGAACAGGTGCCCCTTGCTTTTCTGCGCCATGCCACCAGCAAAATTGAGAAGGTGGAAGACCTGATGCGGATATCCTCCCTGGGATTCCGCGGTGAGGCTCTGTCAAGCATTGCAGCAGTCGGACAGGTGGAGCTGATAACCAAAACACCGGAAGCCCTCACAGGCGTGCGCTATCTCATAGAAGGCGGAAAAGAAAAGTCTCTGGAGGAGATCGGCGCGCCCTGCGGCACTACCATAATTGTCCGCAACCTGTTTTTCAACACGCCGGTCAGGGCAAAATTCTTAAAGACAGCCATGACAGAAGCCGGTTATGTGAGTTCCTATATGGAACAGCTCGCTCTGTCCCATCAGGACATCTCTTTTAAATTCATGGTAAACGGACAGACAAAGCTTCACAGCTCCGGCAATGCCAGCCTGAAGGATGTCATCTACGGCATTTACGGCAGGGATATAGCCCGTGAGGTAACCGCCGTGAAGTATGAAAAGAACGGGATTTCCATAGAGGGATTTGCGGGAAAGCCTGTCATTGCAAGAGGCAACCGAACCTTTGAAAATTATTATATTAACGGCAGATATGTAAAAAGCAAGGTGCTCATGAAGGCCATAGAGGATGCCTATAAGCCCTATATGATGCAGCATAAATACCCCTTTGTCTGCCTGCAGTACAACATTCAGGGAGATGAGGTGGATGTAAACGTACATCCCACAAAAATGGAAGTCCGGTTTCAGAACCAGCAGGCTGTTTACCAGGCCACTTATGAGGCGCTCACTTCTGTGCTGGCGCACAGGGAACTGATCCCCGACATTGATTTTGACCAGGGAAAGGACAAGGAGGAGCAGGAACGCGGCGGCAGAAAACCAAACGGCCCGGAACCCTTTGAACAGAGACGAAGAGCAGGCATTTCCAATACACCGCAGAAGCAGAAATCACACATTTACACACCACAGCAGAATACCGGTTTTATAGCAGAGGAAAAACGTCCGTATAAGTACGGAACGGGACCTGAGACTTCAAAATCCGGTTCCGAACGGGGGACCGAAGGTGTTGTGCCCGCTCCCCTTCCTGCAGGCGTGCGCCCCGCTGTTGTACCGTCCTCCCCGGATGCGGATATTCGGCCTTCCGTAAATACTCCGCCTTCCGGCATCGGTGTGCGGCCAGCCACAACTTTCCCTGCACCCGAACATGGAGCGCAGGACATTTCCAACATGAACGCAGAAGAACCGTCATCCATTGCCATAAAGTCTGCAAATGGAACCAAGGCATCAATTGCTGTGCAGCCTGCGAATGAAGCGATGCCTTCAAATGACGCACAGTCCGCAAATGAAACATCACCATCAAATGCCGCACAGTCTGCAAATGAAACATCACCATCAAATGCCGCACAGTCTGCAAATGAAACATCACCATCAAATACTGCACAGCCCGCCGATGAAATACAACCATTGCCGCAAACCGCAGCAGCAGACCCGGCGGCCACAGCGGTACAGGAGTCAGTATCCGTAATACCGGAAAGCCCCCGGCAGATGGAGCTGTTTGACGACCGGCTTCTCTCCAAAAAAGCCAGACTGCGCCACCGCATCATCGGCCAGCTTTTTGACACATACTGGCTGGTGGAATACGATGAGAAATTTTACATCATTGACCAGCACGCCGCCCACGAAAAAGTGCTTTATGAGCGCTTCATGAAAGAATTCAGCCAGCGGGAGATCATCTCCCAGATGGTAAGTCCACCGGAGATCATCGCGCTCAGTCTTCAGGAGGCAGAGCTTTTAAAAGAGCAGATGGAGATATTTGAACAGTTTGGCTTTGAGATTTCTTCCTTCGGCGGCAGGGAATACAGCATCAGCGCTGTTCCGGCCAATCTGTACGGCGTCACGGTTCAGGAACTGTTCATAGAGATTCTGGACAGCCTGGAAACAGAGGGCAGGAGACAGACCCCTGAACTGATAACCCACAGAATCGCCACAGCCGCCTGCAAAGCCGCTGTAAAGGGCAACCAGATGCTCTCCGTCCCGGAAGCGGACAAACTGATCGACGAGCTTCTGGGACTGGAAAATCCTTATCACTGCCCGCATGGAAGACCCACCATTGTCTCCATGACAAAATACGAACTGGAAAAGAAATTCAAACGGATTGTGTAGGTGAATAGCTTGAAAAAACCTTTGATCATACTGACCGGACCTACGGCGGTGGGCAAGACCCACCTGTCTGTCCGGCTGGCTCACGCTGTTGGCGGGGAGATCATCTCCGCGGATTCCATGCAGGTATACCGCCATATGGATATCGGTTCCGCCAAGATCACGAAAGAAGAGATGGACAACATCCCCCATTATCTCATTGATGTGCTGAATCCAGAAGAGGAGTTCCATGTGGTCCGGTTCCAGCAGATGGCAAAAGAGGCCATGGCAAAAATTTACGCCAGGGGAAAGATTCCTATTTTAACCGGCGGTACAGGATTTTATATCCAGGCCGTGGTAAAAGACATTGATTTTTCCGAGGACACGGAAAAAAGCCCGGTGAGACAGCAGCTTGAGCAGGAAGCCAGGGAAAAAGGAGCCGCCTGGATGCACGGACGCCTCCGGGAAGTCGACCCTGCCTCCGCAAAAAAAATACATGAAAACAATATAAAACGTGTCATACGTGCCCTGGAATACTATGAACTGACAGGAGAACGCATCTCCGAACACAATGAGCGGGAGGCAGAGAAAACTTCCCCGTACAATACAGCCTACTTTGTCTTAAACGATGACAGAGAGAAACTTTATGCCCGTATTGACCAGCGGGTAGATGAAATGCTGGATGCCGGGCTGGTCCCTGAAGTAAAAAAACTTAAAAACATGGGCTACACCAAAAATATGGTCTCCATGCAGGGCCTTGGATACAAGGAGATTCTGTCCTATCTGGACGAAGAGATCACCCTGGAGGAGGCAGTCTACATTCTGAAAAGAGATACCCGCCATTTTGCCAAGCGGCAGCTTACCTGGTTCCGCAGGGAAAAAGACGTGATATGGGTAAACAAACCGGAATTCTCCTACAATGAGAATGCCATTTTGGAATACATGCTGAAAATATGTAAGGAAAGAGGAATTTGTGATGCAGGAAATGAATGCAGTGTACCGGGAACTGGGAATCAGCAGTGAGGTACTGGCATATGGAAATAAAATAGAACAGGAACTGAAGGAACGCTTTGCAGCCATCGACGATAACGCGGAATATAACCAGATGAAGGTGCTCCTGGCAATGCAGAAAAACAAAGTCAGCGAGGCATGTCTCTACGCCTCCAGCGGATACGGATACAATGACCTGGGAAGAGATACCCTGGAAGATGTATATGCAGACGCTTTCCACGCGGAGGCAGCACTGGTACGGCCCCAAATCGCCTGCGGCACCCATGCCCTTGCGGTTGCTCTTTCCGGCAACCTGCGCCCCGGTGATGAACTCTTCTCCCCTGTGGGCAAGCCATATGACACCCTGGAGGAGGTCATCGGCATCCGCCCGTCCAGAGGCTCCCTGGCAGAATACGGAGTCACCTACAGACAGACGGACCTGCTTCCTGACGGCAGCTTTGATTATGAAAACATCAAAAAGGCCATTAATGAGAAGACAAAACTGGTCACGATCCAGCGCTCCAAAGGATACCAGACCCGTCCCACATTGTCTGTGGAACGCATCGGAGAACTGATCGCGTTTGTAAAGAATATCAAGCCGGATGTCATCTGCATGGTTGACAACTGCTACGGTGAATTTGTGGAACGCATAGAACCCACTGACGTAGGTGCGGATTTGATCGTAGGTTCCCTCATCAAGAACCCCGGCGGCGGCCTGGCCCCCATCGGCGGTTATATTGCGGGCAAAAAAGAATATGTGGAAAATGCGGCTTACCGTCTCACCTCTCCCGGTCTCGGAAAAGAGGTCGGTGCCACTCTTGGCGTGAACCAGCCCTTCTTCCAGGGCTTCTTCCTGGCACCGACCGTGGTGGCCGGAGCGCTGAAAGGCGCTGTCTTTGCAGCCAATATCTATGAGCGCCTGGGCTTTGGAGTGGTACCGAACGGAACGGAAAGCCGCCATGATATTATTCAGGCAGTTACCTTCGGTGTACCGGAAGGCGTCATAGAATTCTGCAAAGGCATTCAGGCGGCAGCACCTGTGGACAGCTATGTGGAGCCGGAACCCTGGGCTATGCCCGGATACGACAGCGATGTCATTATGGCGGCAGGCGCCTTTGTACAGGGTTCCTCCATTGAACTGTCCGCGGACGGCCCCATTAAGCCTCCTTACGCCGTATATTTTCAGGGCGGTCTTACCTGGTACCACGCAAAACTGGGAATCCTCATGTCCTTACAGAAACTTATAGATAAAAAAATAGCGGTACTGCCAATACAGGAGGCATAGATCCATGGAGAAAAAAACTGTCTGCATCATCGGCGGAGGCGCTGCCGGACTGGTAAGCGCCATCTTCGCCGCCAGAAACCACGCATCCGTTATTCTGCTGGAACAAAATGAAAAACCGGGAAGAAAACTTCTGGCCACAGGAAACGGCAGATGCAATTTAACAAACACTTACCAGCACCCCTCCTGCTACCACGGCAGGCACCCGGAATTTGCCTGGGAGGTCATACAGCAGTTTCCCATGCAGCAGACAGTGGCCTTTTTTTCCAAGCTGGGTATCTACACCAGGAACCGTGACGGCTACCTTTACCCCGCGAGTCTGCAGGCATCCAGTGTGCTGGAGGTTCTGGAAGCGGAGGCCCGTTATCTGAAAGTGAAGATCAAATGCAGGGAACAGGTAACAGATATCTGTGCATGCCCGGACCGGGAGCAGGGCAGATGGCTGGTCAAGACCGCGTCATGGCAGTATCCCGCCGACAGCGTGATCATCGCCTGCGGTTCACCGGCATCTGAGATTGCAGGCTCCTGTACTTCCGGGTACGAGCTTGCAAAAAAGCTGGGCCATACGCTTATAAAACCGCTCCCCGCACTGGTGCCTCTGGTCTGCAAAGGCAGCTTCTTTAAAAAGTGGGCAGGCGTCCGCGCAGAGGGATGCGTCTCCCTTGCCGTTGACCGCCGGATTTTCCGGGAGGAGAGAGGCGAGCTGCAGCTCACAGAATACGGCGTCTCCGGAATCCCGGTCTTCCAGCTGAGCGGCTATGCGGTGCGGCTTCTGGATGAGGGTGTGCCCGTACGGCTTTTGCTTGACTTTATGCCGGATTTTACAGAGGAAGCCCTGGAGGCATTTCTGAAAGCCCGTATGGATAACTGCCCGTACAAGACTTTGAAGGAAAGCCTTGTGGGACTTTTTCCGAAAAAACTCATTGATGTGCTGACTCAGGATGATAAGACTGACACAGCATCTCTGGTACAGAAAATCAAATGCCTGGAACTGGATGTCAAGGGGCCTCGTTCCCTCGGGCAGGCGCAGGTATGCTCCGGCGGCGTTTCCACAGAGGAGTTATCCGCAGGAACCATGGAATCTTCCCTTCATCCCGGTATCTTTTTCGCGGGGGAAGTGGTGGACACAGACGGTATCTGCGGAGGATATAACCTGCAGTGGGCCTGGTCCAGTGCAGCCATGGCAGGCACACATGCCGCTTTATAACAGAAAGGTAGATACATGCTCACCATACAACAATTAAAGCTTCCGGTCTCACACACTGAAAACGAACTGGAAAAAAAGATTATAAAAACATTGAAAATAAAAAAAGAAGAGCTTTGTTCCTGGTCCATCCGGAAACAATCCCTGGATGCCAGAAAAAAGCCGGATCTTTTTTTCGTATATACCATTGACGCAGAGGTAAAAAAAGAGAGCACTGTTCTTAAAAGAGTTGACCATAAAATTGTTATGTCAACCAAAAGAGTGCCCTACACCTATCTGCACACGGACAACAGAGACAGACTGCAGCGCCCGGTAGTTGTGGGCAGCGGTCCGGCAGGTCTTTTCTGTGCCTATTATCTGGCTCGTGCAGGTCTTTCTCCCCTTGTCATCGAACGGGGGGACGATGTGGACAGCCGCATGAAAAAAGTACAGTCCTTCTGGGACGGCAAAGCTTTGGATACAGAATCCAACGTGCAGTTCGGGGAGGGCGGTGCGGGAACCTTTTCTGACGGAAAACTGAACACCCTGGTCAAGGACCCTGCAGGCAGAAACCTGGAGGTCCTCCGTCTCTTTGTGGAATGCGGAGCACCGGATGAGATCTTGTATGTGCAGAAACCCCATCTGGGCACGGATCTTCTGGTGACGATCGTAAAAAATCTCAGAAAAAAAATCGAAGCGCTGGGCGGTGAAATCCGTTTCCGAAGCGCACTGACCGGTATCCATACAGAAAAAGGACAGCTTACGGGCATTGAGATCAATCACCGAGAACAGCTTTCTGTTTCCACACTGGTCCTCGCCGTGGGGCACAGCGCCCGGGATACGTTTTCTCTTCTGGAGAAAAGCGGATTTTCCATGCAGGCCAAAGCCTTCGCAGTCGGTCTGCGCATTGAACATCCCCAGACGCTCATCAACCAGTACCAGTACGGCTGCAGAGAACATGAAACCTTAGGAGCGGCCGCCTACAAGCTGACTCACAAGGCAGCGGGAGGCCGGGGGGTGTACAGCTTCTGCATGTGTCCCGGCGGCTATGTGGTCAATGCCTCCTCAGAGGAGGGCATGCTGGCAGTCAATGGCATGAGCTACCAGGACCGCGCCTCAAAAAACGCCAATAGTGCCATGATCGTCACCGTAACACCTGACGACTACGGAAATACCGGCCCCCTTTCCGGCGTGGAATTCCAAAGAGGGCTGGAACGGGCCGCCTGGCGTCTGGGCGGAGGCAGAATTCCCCTTCAGCTTTTCGGTGATTTTAAAGAGAACCGGAAGAGTACCGGACTTGGACAGGTCACGCCCTGCCTGAAAGGAGACTGGTCCTTTGCCAATCTAAGAGAACTTCTGCCCGCCGGTATCAGCAGCGCCCTGCAGGAGGGAATCACATATTTTGACCGCATGATCCCCGGCTTTTCCAGGGATGACGCAATTCTCACCGGTGTGGAGAGCCGTACTTCCTCCCCTGTGCGCATAGAGCGAAATGCAGAGATGGAGAGCAGTATCCGCGGTGTTTATCCCTGTGGGGAGGGTGCCGGATATGCGGGAGGAATCACCTCAGCAGCCATGGACGGCTTAAAAATTGGGGAAGTAATTGTGAAAAAAGTGATAAATTTTTGTTAAGGCATATACATCGTTTTTAATCTGTGCTACAATTAAATCTGCTAAATTTTTTTATGATGCCCATACCATGCTGAAGAGAGTATGTGGAAAATCATATGAATGACAATAGAAAAATCAAAGAAATACCAAATGAAAACCGGCCATACGAAAAGTGTCTGAAGCTTGGAGCCCAGGCACTGACTGATGAAGAACTGCTGGCAGTGCTTTTGCGCTCCGGCTCAAGCGGCAGCTCCTCACTGGAGCTTGCAGGGGAGGTGCTGCACCTTTCCCGGGACAAAGAAGGCCTGCCCGGCCTTCACCAGCTGAGCCTCCAGCAGTTAAAAAGTATACGGGGAATCGGAACAGTGAAAGCCGTACAGCTCAAATGTATCGGTGAACTTTCCAAGAGGATTGCAGTCTCTGTGGCAGAAAAGGGTGTTTCCTTTGATCATCCGGCATCCATTGCCAATTTCTACATGGAGCAGCTCCGCCATCAGGAACAGGAGCTGCTGCTTTGTATGATGCTGGACTGCAAAAATCATCGCCTGGGGGAAGAAACTGTTTTTAAGGGGACTGTAAATATGTCCCTGGTAAACCCGCGGGAAATTTTTCTTGCCGCTCTTTCCTATCACGCGGTGGGAATCCTGCTGGTCCATAACCATCCAAGCGGAGACCCGACCCCAAGTAAGGCGGATCTTAACATTACGAAGAGAGTTCAGAATGCCGGCGCAATGCTGGGCATCCCGCTTCTGGATCACATCATTATCGGAGACTGCCGTTACATAAGCTTCCGGGAGCAGGGTTTATTTGAATAAATAGATATATAGAAAGAACGCGCAGCGGGCTTTCTTGGTCATAAATAAAGGGGAGCACAATATGCCATTTCATAAAACGTTCGGTGTGGATTTAGGCACCAGTATGGTGAAAATCTATTCCTGCCAGCAGGACACCATCTTAACGGAAAAGAACATGATTGCCATTCGGAACGGAAAACAGATCCTGGCCACAGGCAATGATGCTTATGAGATTTTTGAAAAAAACCCCTCAAATGTCTCGGTCATCACTCCCATGACATTCGGCAAAATTGCAGACATCAACCACACGGAGATGGTTCTGCATTCGCTTCTGGAGAAAGCGGGCGCCGGTACGATTTTCGGAAATACACTGTACCTTGCAGTTCCCGCGGATTTATCCGAGATAGAAAAGAGGGCCTACTATACAATAGGAAATTCCAGCAGAAAAAATAAGATATATATGGTAGAAAAGACCATCGCCGATGCGGTAGCGCTGGGAATACCCATCAACAAGACAAAAGGTTCCATGGTGGTAAATATCGGGGCGCAGAGCTGTGAGATCTCTGTCATTGAAAAGGGCAGAGTGGTTCTGAGTAAAATTGTGGAGATCGGCGGTAAGCAGTTAAATGAATCTATACAAAATATGGTTCGCCGCCGGTGCAATCTGAATATCGGAAGCCGTACTGCCAGGCGCCTGAAATTCTCCCTGGCCTACTTAAAAGAAGACAAAAAAGAGGCCAGGAAAGTGGTGGGAGTGGACAGCCTCACGGGTCTGCCCCAGGAGGGTGTCGTGTCCTCCCGAATGGTTTATGAGGCCATTTTAGAGCCTCTTGGCACTATCTGCGAGGAAATACGCTTTTTTCTGGAGCGGACGCCGCCCCAGATTCGCCAGAATATTTCCAGGGAAGGCATCAATCTCACCGGAGGCACTACAAAAATTCCGGATATCGAATGGTTCATCAGCAGACAGACAGGACAAAAAGTCTGTCTGTCACGGTTCTATGATCTGTGCACCATATACGGTATTAAGGAGATCATAGGAAGCAAGTCTCTCAGAAAATGGGTGAAATAACAGAAAGCACATCCCGTGGACTTTCTGCTGACATGAATAAAAAGCTGAGGTTTTATAGAATGAAAAAAAAGCATGATTGGAACATAAAAAGTAAACACATCCTGGTTGTGATGATTCTGGTGTGCATCAGTTTGATGCTCCTCACCTTCGCAGGAAAATTTCCGGCCGCACCGGTCAGGAAGGCAGCCAGCTACGCCGTTGTACCTTTCCAGAACGGCATCAATAAAGTAGGAACCGCCCTAAGCGATATGACCTCCGGCTTCCGCAATAAAAAAAAGCTGGTGGAGGAGAATAAAAAGCTTCAGAGCAAGGTGGATGAACTCACCGCTGAGAACAGCCGCCTGACCCAGTCCATCAGTGAACTGGACCGTCTGAAAAAGCTTTACGACCTTGACAAAGAGTACAGCGAGTACGACAAGGTAGGTGCTGAGGTCATCAGCAAGAATTCCGGCAACTGGTTTTCCACCTTTACCATCAATAAAGGCAGCGATGACGGCATCCAGAAAGACTGCAATGTCATTGCAGGAAGCGGACTGGTCGGCATAGTCACAGAGGTGGGGAAAAACTGGGCAACCGTTCGGTCCATCATTGATGACACCAGCAACGTGGGTGCCATGACCATGACCACCTCCGACACCTGCATTGTTTCAGGTGACATGCGTCTGATCGATGAGGGCAAACTGCAGTTTATCCATCTCAAAGACCAGGACGATAAAATACAGGAAGGCGAAAAAATTGTTACATCCGCAGTGAGCGACAAATTTCTGAAGGGAATTCTGATAGGATATGTAAGTGAGATAGAAGAAGACCCCAACAATCTTACTAAGACAGGAACTCTGACACCTGCGGTGGACTTTGAACATCTGCAGGAGGTACTTGTGATCAAAGAACTGAAACAGCAGAAGGGAGATTCATAAATGAGAATTCAAAGGAAAGTGGTAACCCTCCTTCTGATTCTGATCTGTGCCATCCTTCAGGGAACCCTTTTCAAGGCCCTTTCCATCGGCTCCATTTCGCCGAACCTGCTGTTGATTCTGACCATTTCCTTTGGCTTTATGCGGGGAAAGAAAAACGGCATCTGGATTGGATTTTGCTGTGGCTTACTGAAGGATCTGCTCTCGGACGGACTGCTGGGCTTTTACGCCTTAGTCTATCTGTGTATCGGCTACGCGGCGGGCTGCTGCTGCAAGCTGTTTTATGACGAGGAGCTGCGTGTTCCCATCATACTCACGGCTGCAGGCGATCTGGTTTACGGCGGCCTGCTTTACGGGATGCAGTATCTGATGCGGGGACGCGTACAATTTTACTATTATTTCGGAAGGATCATCATCCCGGAAATGATCTATACGGTTCTTATGACTGTTCTTCTCTACAGGTTACTCTTTAACATTAACAAGCGGCTGACAGAACTGGAAATGAAGGAGAGAGATTCTATTTGGTTAAGAAAATAAAAAACTTTTTAAAGAAAATTTGTATCAAACGTACCACTGTGCTGTTTCTGGTATTCATTCTTATGTTTTTCATCCTGATACAGCATCTTTTCAAACTACAGATCATAGAGGGAGACGAATACGCCGACAACTTTAATCTGAGCACCACAAAAACACGTACCATCAAGAGCACCCGCGGAAATATCCGTGACCGGAACGGCCAGCTTCTGGCTCATAACCAGTTGTCCTATTCCATTATATTGGAGGATAACGGGACCTATGACTCCAACCGGGAGAAAAACCTGACCCTCAATTATGTGGCCTACTCCCTGATGAAGATTCTGGAGGCCAACGGCGAGTCCCTGGACACCTCCTTTCACATTGTGGTGGATGAGAACGGGGAATATGCCTTCGACGCCACGGATTTCACACTGAACCGTTTTAAGGCCGATGTCTACGGACAGGCTAAGATCGATTCCCTGGAAGAAGATCAGCTGAACGCTTCCGCCAAAAAGATCATGGATTATCTGTGCAGCGCAGAGCGCTTCGGCCTTGTAAATAAAGATGACCCGTACACAGCGGAAGAGCTGAAAAAACATGACCTGCCGGAATCCTTCACCCCGGAGGAAACCCTGGCCATTGTCCGCATCCGTTATGCGCTGTCTGCCAACAGCTTCAAAAAATATGTGCCGGCCACCATCGCCACCAATGTGAGCGAGGAGACCGTTGCCATGGTAATGGAGAATAAGGACAAGCTGCAGGGCGTTGATATTATGGAAGACTCCATCCGCGTGTATGACGACGGCGTGTATTTTGCCCCCATTATCGGATACACCGGCAAAGCTTCCGCAGAGGAATTGGAAGAGTTAAAAAAAGATAATGCGGACTACTCCACAGATGCTGTGATCGGCAAAACAGGAATTGAGCAGTACATGGAGACCACCCTGCAGGGAAAAGACGGGCAGGAGCAGGTAACGGTTGACAACCTGGGCAAAGTACTGCAGATCAATGAGGATTCCAGGATTGAGCCTGTATCCGGTGATGATGTTTACCTGACCATTGACAAGGACCTGCAGGAGCTGGCTTATCATGTACTGGAGCAGAAGATCGCAGGTATTCTTTCCGATAATATTATTATGGCTAAGGAGTTCGACCAGGATTCCACCAACAATGATACCAGCAACATCCGGACACCGATCTATGATGTATATAATGCCCTGATCGGCAACAGCGTCATAGATACCAGTCACTTTAAGGAAGAAGACGCCTCTGAGACTGAGCAGACCATCTACGGCCTGTTCACCCAGAAACAGGCAGAGGTCTTTGAATCCATCCGGCAGGAGCTGACCGCTGCTGCACCGGAGGCCTATAAGGACCTTCCAAAAGAAATGCAGGAGTATCAGAGTTATATTGTCAACGATTTCCTTATGAACAAAAAGGGAATCCTCTCTCTGGACGCCATAGATGCTTCGGACCCGACCTATATCGCATGGACAAAAGACAGTTCCATCAGCTTAAAAGAATTTCTGACTTACGCGGCAAGCCAGAACTGGATCGATATCTCCCAGTTCTACGCGGAGGGAGATTATCTGGATTCCACAGAAGTGTATAATGCACTTTCCGAATATTTGACAGAGTCCCTGACAAATGATTCGGAATTCTCCAAGATCATATATAAATACATGATCCTGTCGGATACCATATCCGGAAACCAGCTCTGTCTGGTTCTCTTTGACCAGGGAATTCTTGAGGCTGACGAGGAGACCTATAACGCCCTTGCCTCCGGACAGAAGAAATCCTATGATTTTCTGAAGGAGAAGATCAGCAGTCTGGAGATCACGCCGGCACAGCTGGCCCTTGATCCCTGCTCCGGCTCTCTTGTGATGACAGATGTAAATTCCGGGGAAGTGCTGGCCTGTGTCACCTATCCCGGATATGACAATAACCGTCTGGCCAATCAGATGGATGTAGATTATTACGCGAAGCTTTCCCTTGACCTTTCAAGGCCCTTCTTTAATAAGGCCACACAGCAGAAGACTGCACCCGGTTCCACATTTAAAATTGTGACGGCAGTAGCAGGAATGGAAGAGGGACTTGTGGACGATAATTATGGTGTGACCTGTACCGGTGAATTTACAAAAGTTACGCCGCCTATCAAGTGCTGGCTGCACACCGGACACGGCTATCTGGGAATACAGGGGGCCATCAAGAATTCCTGTAATACCTTCTTTAACCAGGTGGTCTATGACCTGGGCACGGACTCCGACGGGAATTTCTCGGATTCTCTGGGACTTGAAAAGCTCCGCAAATATGCAGAACTGTTCCAGCTTGACCAGAAATCGGGCCTTGAGATCACAGAAGCCGAACCGCAGATCACAGACGAGGCTGCCGTGGCATCTGCCATCGGACAGGGTACCAACAACTATACAACCTCACAGCTGGCGCGCTACGCCACCACAATCGCAAGCCGGGGAAACATTTATTCGTTGTCCCTTCTTGATAAAGTTACAGACTCCAAAGGAAACCTCATCGAAGACTACACACCGGAGCTGAAGGCTACTATGGATATTCCCAATAATGAATGGGATATCATCCACGCAGGAATGCGGGAAGTAGTAGAAAACAATGATGCCTTCCAGGATTTTGATTACCCGGTATCCGGTAAGACCGGTACCGCCCAGGAGGTTACGACCCGGCCCAGCCACGGACTTTTCATCGGATTTGCTCCATCGGACAATCCGGAGATCGCCATGGCAGTCCGCATTGCCAATGGTTACAGTTCCACCAATGCGGCAGCAGTAGCAAAAGATGTAATCAGCTATAAGTACAATCTTGTGGATAAAGATGCGATCGTGACCGGAACGGCATCCGCAGGCGGAAGTACACAGCAGACAGACTAAACCTTTTTTGAGTCTTGAAAATACGCATGAAAAGTAAAGGCGGTTAATACCGCAGTTTCGCAGCGGTTCAGCTTGTCTGAACTGTTGCGCGGTTTCAAAAAGGATTTAGGAGGATAGGATATGAGTGAAATTATTGTAGTGACTTCCGGAAAAGGCGGGGTCGGAAAAACCACCGTTACGGCAAATCTGGGCCTTGGACTTGCAAAGCTCAACAAAAAGGTTGTCGTGGTGGACACAGACATCGGGCTTCGGAACCTGGATGTGGTTCTGGGGCTTGAGAACAGGATTGTCTATAACCTGATCGATGTCATTGAGGGGAGCTGCCGTATGAAGCAGGCGCTCATCCGGGACAAACAGTGTGACAATCTCTGCCTTCTGCCCTCGGCCCAGACCAGAGACAAGACAGCTATCACGCCTGAACAGATGATTAAGCTGACAGATGATCTGTCAGAAGAATTTGACTATATTCTGCTGGACTGCCCTGCAGGTATTGAACAGGGCTTCAAAAACGCCATTGCAGGGGCGAACCGGGCCATTGTGGTAACCACACCGGAAGTCTCCGCCATCCGTGATGCTGACCGTATCATCGGGCTTCTCCAGGCAAATGAAATGCCAAGAGTACAGCTTATCATCAACCGTCTGCGCATGGATATGATAAGACGCGGGGAGATGATGTCCGTGGAAGATGTCACGGAGATTCTGGCAGTGGAGCTTCTGGGCGCGATCCCGGATGACGAGGCTGTGGTCATTGCCACGAATCAGGGGGAACCTCTCTGCGGGCAGGATTCCATGTCAGGACAGGCATTTTTGAACATCTGCCGCAGGATAGCGGGAGAGGATGTACCTTTCCTGAATTTCCAGGCAAAGCAGGGTGTATTCAAAAGGCTGTCCGGTATCTTTAAAAAATAATAAGGTAAGGGAGGGCCTGCGTGTTGATTCATTTTCGGAATAAACGTTCCGGTCATGTAGCAAAAGACCGGCTGAAGCTTCTCCTCGTATCCGAGAGGCTGGATTGTTCTCCACAAATGATGACCATGCTTCAAAACGATATGATCCGTGCAGTGAGCAGATATTTCACCGTACAGGAACAGAAAGTGGAAATCCGTTATCTGAAGGATACCACCACCGTTTTGGCAAAGATTCCTCTGAAAGCAGATATACAGGAATCCTATCCCGGTTTTTAGGAACAGGTAAAAAAGGACTTTAAGGATAAAACTAGGTGTTTTCATGATTAAACAATATAAACTACGCGACTATAATTTCAGACTGGTGCTGTTTCTGGTTGTGCTCACCTTTATGGGAGTGCTGCTGGTAGGAAGTGCGGAACCGGATCTGCAGAAAAAGCAGTTCTTCGGTATGATGCTGGGGTTTATCGTCATGGTGATCATATCCCTGATGGATTTCAGCTGGATCCTGAACTTTTACTGGATCATGTATGTGGGCAATATCCTCATGCTTCTTCTGGTACGGCTGTTCGGTACGGAATCAAAAGGTGCCGCCAGATGGCTGAGTATCGGAAGTTTCCAGTTCCAGCCCACAGAGCTGTCGAAGATCATCATCATTCTGTTTCTCGCACGCTACTTAATGGAACACGAGGAAGATTTGAATACATTTAAGACAATATTGAAGACAGTGGTGCTGATCGCCATACCTCTGCTTCTGATTTATAACCAGCCGGACTTGAAAAATACCATCACAATTGCTATACTTTTCTGTATACTGCTGTATCTCGCAGGACTGAGTTATAAAATTATAGGCGGGGCGCTGCTGATTGCCATACCTCTGGTGGTTGTATTTCTGTTCATCGTTATACAGCCGGACCAGAAGCTCATAAAAGATTACCAGAGAGACCGAATCATGACATTTTTGTATCCGGAGGAGGAGGAGTATTCCGACGATGTCCTCCAGCAGCAGAATTCCATCATGGCCATCGGTTCCGGAAAACTGACAGGAAAAGGATTAAACAACAATGAGGTGGCAACTGCCAACAAGGGAAACTTTGTGTCGGAGAGCCAGACAGACTTTATCTTTTCCGTTGCAGGTGAGGAACTGGGATTTCTGGGCTGTACGGCGCTGCTGCTGCTTATGTTTTTGATCATCTTTGAATGTATGAGGACGGGCAGGAGGGCCAAGGATCTATCCGGCAGCCTTATATGCTACGGTATGGCTTCCATAATAGCAGTACAGAGCTTTATCAACATCTGCGTGGCAACGGGACTTGGCCCCAACACAGGTACGCCGCTTCCCTTTGTCAGCTATGGGCTTTCTTCCATGGTAAGCCTTTATATCGGTATGGGACTGGTGTTAAATGTCAGTCTTCAGAAAAACAGAACCTACAGGGAGGTAGAAAAATCGTGAACATCGGATTAATCGCACACAACTCTAAGAAAAAATTAATGCAGAACTTCTGCATTGCCTACAGGAGCGTCCTGTCAAAAAATGACCTGTATGCCACCGGCACAACAGGCAGGCTCATTGAGGAGGCTTCCAATCTAACAGTACACAAATTCCTGGCCGGACACCTGGGCGGGGAACAGCAGATGGGCGCTTTGATCGAGCAGAACCAGATGGACCTTATCATTTATCTGCGTGAGCCGCTGGCACCGCAGAAGCATGATCCGGATGTAAAACGGATTTTTCATCTGTGTGATACACATAATATCCCGCTGGCAACCAATCTTGCAACAGCAGAAATGATGATCAAATCACTTGACAGAGGAGAGTTAGACTGGCGTGAAATGTACAAATAAACCGAAAAAAAGGCTTTCCAAAAAAGCACAGAGAAAACGTAAGATCAGACGCACCCTGTTTCTCAGTATGTTTTTCGTCATCCTGCTTCTTGCAGGTGTCCTGGGGATTTTCATGCTGAAGGGAAAACAGGCGGTGGATGCACCCATGGCTTTTAAGCTGACCACCGAAGTATTCGGTCAGACCATAGGCGAGGATTCCCTGGTGGCGGAAGGCGTGGCAGCGGATTTGTGCGTGGGCGCAGGTGACACACCTCTGGAAGGGATCGAGACTCAGGGGGAGGAGAGGGCAGCGCTCTTTGACATCAAAGATAAAAAACTGCTTTTTTCAAAATCTCTGTATGAGAAATCCTATCCGGCCAGTATCACCAAGATCATGACAGCACTGGTAGCTCTTGATAAGGCCAACATGGATGAGGTTGTGACCATTCAGGCACAGGACGTCCAGCTTGAGGCAGATTCCCAGGTCTGCGGGCTTTTGGAGGGAGACCAGATATCCATGGACCAGCTCTTCCATGCGCTTCTTGTCTATTCCGCCAATGACGCGGCCATGGCTATTGCCAGAACCGTAGGCGGCAGTGTGGAAAGCTTTGTGGATATGATGAATGAGGAGGCCCAGCGTCTCGGTATGACGGGAACACATTTTGTGAACCCACACGGTCTTCACGATGATGACCATTACACCACGGTCTACGACATTTATCTGATGTTAAATGAAGCCATGAAACATCAGGAGTTCACAGATATCACCCAGTTAAGCAATTATACCATTAATTACAAAGCAGCGGACGGAACCGCCATGCAGAAGTGGCTGGATGCCACAGACCAGTATCTGACAGGCGAGTCCAGCGCACCAAAGGGCGTTACCATCCTGGGCGGCAAGACCGGTACCACGGGAAAAGCAGGCGCCTGCCTGGCTTTAATGGTACAGAATAACTATGGGGAACCATATGTGTCCATCGTTCTGGATGCAGAAAACAAACCTGTTTTGTATGAGCGAATGAACCAGCTTCTGGAGAAAGTGAACCGTTCCTGAAGAAAAAATGAAATTTCAAAAAATAGCAGAAATTTTTTATTTTACCATTGTATTTTTGAACGAAATGCACTATAATTAATTCCAAGATAACCACGTTTTTAGTAAATATACATATTACGTGCGGCTAAGGAGGAAAATGCGATGGTTCAGTTAATTGTAGGTGAAAAAGGTAAAGGAAAGACAAAAATTCTTCTAGACAAGGCTAATGCTGAGGTCAAGAACGCGAACGGCTCAGTTGTTTACTTAGATAAGAGTACAAAGCACATGTATGAGCTGAATAATAAAATCCGTCTGATTGATGTGATGGAATACGGTATTGAGAACAGTGATGAATTCGTTGGTTTTATCCGCGGTATTGTTTCCCAGGATCATGATCTGGAGCAGATGTACCTGGATGGTTTCCTGAAGATTTCCAGACTGGAATCCTGTCCGGAGAATATTTCAAAAGTTATGGCCAGCCTTGAAAAGATTTCAGAGACTTATAAGATTTCCTTTATTATCAGCCTTTCAAAAGACGAAAAGGATCTTCCTGAAGATGTAAAGCATATGATCGTTACATCCTTATAAAATAAACAAAACAAAAGAGCAAAAAGCCGCTGCACACCCTGAAAAAACCAGGCGTGCGGCGGCTTCTTTTTGTGCGTGCTCAGCGGTCACCCAGAGATGTGATCCTTCCGAAGAGGCTCAGCAGATAGAGTCCGCAGATTCCTACGATGACATATACAATTCTGGAAAGCCATGTCATGTCTCCGAACAGGAATGTAACCAGATTAAAACGGAACAGTCCGATTAATCCCCAGTTGAGGGCACCGATAACGGTAATAACCAATGCGGTATAATCTAATCCATTTGATTTCATGATAATTCCTCCTTTATCTTTTTCTATTTTCTGCATTATTTATAATTTTTATACAATAAAATTGGCTATTGTACTTAAATGCTGAAAATGTTAAAATGGAAAACGATAATGAAAGGAGATTTTCATTCCAATTGAGAGAAAAAATATTGACATTCATAAAAAACCTGCTGAAAATCATAAAAAAAATTTTTACTTTTAATATCGCCACACTGCTTTTCGGGGCACTGTTCATTTATATGCTGATAACGGTTCTGCTCTATATCACCTCCACCCATGTCACTTCCTATCAGGTGACAGCCGGACCCTTGTCCAGGAACCCGGTCAGCACAGCCTTAGCTGTCAGAGATGAGGAGATCGTCACTGCGGAAAGCCCCGGATATGTGCGCTACTATGCCAGGGAGGGAATGAAAGTACGCAAGAACGGCAATGTCTATGCTCTGAGTGATACCAAAAATGTCAAGGCTGACATCACACTGTCCAAAGACCAGTTGGAGGAAGTACGCGCTGGGATCGCGGATTTTTCCAACAACTTCAGCGGTACGGATTTCTACGATACCTACAGCTTCAAATATGAGATGCAGGGTCTTATCTTCCAACAGGCATTATCTTCCCAGAAAGCGCCGGCTGACGCTGTGGAGGATGACGAGGAGGAGAGCGGCGTAACTGTCATCCAGGGGTCCAAGACTTTTGGAAACCAGGTGGTACATACAGCGCCGAATGCCGGTCTTGTGGTGTATTCCACAGACGGGTATGAGGGAAAGACCGTGGAGGATCTGACGGAGGAGGATTTCAGCCAGAAAGCCTACGAGAAAAATGACCTTCTCACAGACGAAGAGATCAAGGCCGGAGACCCGGTCTATAAACTGATCCGGGATGATAACTGGACCCTTATGGTCCCTCTCTCCGATAAACTGGCTGCCAAGCTTGCAGACCGCAGCAGCATCAAAGTGAAGTTTTTAAAGGACGGCGAGACACAGACAGGACAGCTCTCCATAATGAATGTGGGAAGCCAAAAAGTGGCGAAGATCGCCCTGAAAAACGGCATGGTGCGCTATGCTGCTGACCGGTTTCTGAAGATAGAACTGGTCATCAACACCCAGAGCGGTTTAAAAATACCCATGAGCTCTATTGTCACCAAAGAATTCTATATGATTCCCTCTTCTTTTCTGACGAAAGGCGGCAACGAGGATTCCGCCGGATTTCTCCGGGAGACAGTCACCAAGGGCGGCGAAAAGACAATAGAGTTTGTATCAGCCACGATTTATAAAAATACAGCGGAAGAGAGTCAGGATACAGAGGTATCCGAAAACACCGATGACACCGGCTCCAAGGACGGTTATTGTTATGTGGACAAGCAGACCTTTAAGGACGGGGACGTACTCCGTAAGCCGGAAACAGAGGAAACCTTTGTGGTCGGTGAGATTGATTATCTGGAGGGCGTCTACAGCATGAACAAAGGATATGCGGTGTTCCGGCAGATTGATATCATTGACCAGAATGAAGAATACTGTATTGTAAAAACCAATACTTCTTACGGTCTGGAAGCCTTTGACAGAATTGTGGAGGACGGAGAGAGCGTAAAAGAAGAAGATATACTGACAGGAAAGTAAGGAGAGATGAAACATGAGTGTATGTGAAAATTATCTTGCAGTGGAAGAAAAAGTAAAAGAAGCCTGCCGGCGTGCCGGAAGGAGCCGGGATGAGGTTACCCTGATCGCAGTGAGCAAGACAAAACCCATGTCCATGATAGAGGAGCTTCTCCCTCTGGGCGTAGTGGATTTCGGCGAGAATAAGGTACAGGAGCTGACCGCCAAGGAGGAGGCACTTCCCTCCCATATCCGCTGGCACATGATCGGGCATCTGCAGAGAAATAAAGTAAAATACATTGTGGACAAAGCCTTTCTGATCCACTCCGTGGATTCCCTGCGCCTGGCAGAGGCAATCAGCCAGGAAGCCGGAAAGAAAAACGTCACAGCCAATATTCTCATTGAGGTCAATGTGGCCGGTGAGGACAGCAAATTCGGTGTACGCCCGGAAGAGACGGCAGCACTGGCAGAGGCCATTTCAAAACTTCCGAATATTTCGGTGAAGGGCCTGATGACCATCGCCCCATTTGTTGAAAATGCTGAAGAAAACAGGGAAGTTTTTAGAAATTTAAGAAAATTAAGTGTTGACATTGAAGAGAAAAAATTTAATAATGTTACTATGGCCGTGCTCAGCATGGGCATGACTGGTGATTATGAGGTTGCCATTGAAGAGGGTGCCACCATGGTCCGTGTAGGAACCGGCATCTTCGGAGAAAGAGATTATAGCAAATAAGATTGGAGATTTTATCATGGGTGTTTTAGATAAGTTTTTAGATGCAATCAAAGTGAACGACGATTACGACGATGACGAATTTCTGGATGATGAGTTCGATGACGACTTCGATGACGAAAAACCCAAGAGACGTTTCTTCAAAAAATTAGAGGAAGATGATGACGACTTAGATGACTACGAACCGCGCAGAAGAGCGGAGAAACAGCCTGCTCCCAAAGCTGCCAAGACAGCCAAACCGCAAAAGACGGTCAAGTCCCCATCTTCAGCTTCCGCTTCCTCCTCCAAGGTTACCCCGATGCGTCAGGTAAAAAGAACAGGCAGCGCGATGGAAGTCTGCGTGATCAAGCCCACCAATATGGAAGATACCAGAGAGATTGCAGATACACTGATCGCCAACTGCACCGTTATTCTGAACCTGGAAGGCCTGGATATGGAAGTTGCACAGAGGATCATTGATTTTACTTCAGGTTCCTGCTATTCCATAGGCGGAAGCCTGCAGAAAGTGTCCAGCTACATATTTATTCTGACACCGGCAAGCGTGGACATTACAGGAGACTATCAGCAGATATTAAGCGGTGCTTTTGACATCCCGTCCATACGGACCGAATATTAAGGACAGAGTGGACAAACCATGGAAAAAGAAGTTTTATTTGAAAAACGTATGAAAGAGTTAAGTAAGAATGCCTATTACCGCGGTGTTCTTACTTTCTCTGATTTTCTGGACTTAAATGAATTGCATATGTTGCACAGCCTGCCAAAGAATGAATCAGGGGTCAAAGTGGAGACCTTCGGAGGCTATGCATTGGCAGAGCGTCAGATGGCAGCATTCATCCCTGATGCTCTTTTCTTTCAGCAGGATTATCCCATCTCCTGCATCCAGATCCGGCCTGCGGCGGAGAAATTCGCAGAGAGCCTGACGCACAGGGATTATCTGGGAGCCATATTAAACCTGGGTATTGAGAGAAGCAAGATCGGGGATATCCTGGTGGACGGGAAGACAGCCCATGTCTTCTGCCATGAGAACATGGCGCCGTTTCTCATGCAGGAGTTGTGCCGCGTCCGCCATACGAACGTAGTGCCAAAGCTTCTTGATGCACTGGAGGATGTGCCTGTCCTGAAAACAGAAAAAGTTTCCGGTACGGTTTCCTCTGTGAGGCTGGACAGTGTCATCGCACTGGCATTTTCCACTTCCAGAAGCAGTATCATCTCCCTGATCGAAGGGGGAAAGGTATTTGTGAACGGAAAGAACATCCTCTCCAACGGATATAACCTGAAGGAAGGGGATATTGTGTCTGTGCGCGGCAGAGGAAAATTCCGTTTTGAGGAAGTGGGAGGCATCACAAAAAAGAACAGGTATCATATAAGCCTGGCCAGATATTGTTAAGACAGGAGTGAAAAGAATGACAGCAGACATATTACAGGTTAGAAGAGACGGGGATTTTTCCTATCCCATTATATTCCGCAAGGATTTTTCGGATTTATCCGCGCAGCTTAAGAGACTGGAATTCTCCGGGAGAAAATTCTGCATTGTGACGGACAGCACGGTTGCTCCGCTGTATTTAAATACCGTGAAAAAAGAGCTGGAACGGTGTGCCTGCTTTGTGACTTCCCATGTGCTTCCCGCCGGAGAGGAGAATAAGACACTGGAACAGGTCCAGGGGATATACCAGCATTTGATTGAAATGCACTTTGACCGGAAGGATTTTCTGGTTGCCCTCGGAGGCGGTGTGGTAGGTGATATGACCGGATTTGCGGCGGCTACCTATCTGCGGGGAATTGACTTTATTCAGGTACCCACCACACTTCTGGCCCAGGTGGACAGCAGTATCGGCGGCAAGACAGGTGTGGATTTCTTAAAATACAAAAATATGGTAGGTGCATTCCATCAGCCCCGCATGGTATATATGAATGTGAGCACATTATGCACGCTGCCCCTGGAGCAGTTTTCCTGCGGTATGGGGGAGGTTGTGAAACATGGATTTATCCGTGACGCCTCCTATTCCCGTTGGCTGTATGAAAACCGTGCCAAAATACTTGCCCTTGACACGGATACCCTTTCCGAGATGATCTGCAGAAGCTGTGTCATCAAAAAGACTGTGGTTGAAAATGACCCCACAGAACAGGGAGAACGGGCTGTTCTGAATATGGGCCATACAGTTGGCCATGCAGTTGAAAAGCTAAAGGATTTCCGCCTGCTCCACGGCCAGTGCGTGGCAGTCGGCACGGTGGCCTCCGCATACTTATCCATGCGGCGCGGCATGATCACAGTGGAGGAGTATGAAAATGTAAAGCAGCTTCTGGAGGCTTTTGGCCTGCCTGTTTCCACAGACGGACTGCGCGCAGAGGAAGTATTAAGCGTCACAAAGTCCGATAAAAAAATGGAACAGGGCAGGATCAAATTCATTCTTATGAAAGAACCGGGATACGCGGTGGTGGATAAGACCGTGACAGATGAAGAACTGCTCACCGCTATCCGGGAAATACTGGAGTAGCCGCAGGGAGATGAACATGAATCAGAAAACAAAAAAAATAACTGTGCTGGTGCAGTTTCTCATCAGCGTAACTCTTTTGACCGGACTGGACCAGTGGACAAAATACCTGGCCGTCCGGCATCTGAAGGACCAGGCGGATATTCCCCTGATCCCCAATGTGCTCTATCTGCATTATCTGGAAAACAGGGGCGCTGCTTTTGGCCTTTTCCAGAACCAGTTTATTTTCTTTGGCATTATAACCGTTGTCATACTGTGCGCTGTGCTCTATGTCCTCTGGCGTATGCCTGTAAAAAGAAAGTATCTGCTATTGCGGATAATCTGCTTTGTCATCTCCGCCGGGGCAATCGGAAACTTCATTGACCGTGTCCGGCTGAATTATGTTGTGGATTTTATTTACTTTTCCCCCATTAATTTTCCTGTCTTTAATGTGGCGGATATCTATGTGGTAGTCTCCATGGCGTTATTTTTAATCTCCTTTTTGTTCCTCTACAAGGAGGAAGATTTTGCGTTTTTATCATGGAAAGGGAATGTAAAATGAAAAGAATCTGCCTTTTGGCTGACCCCTCACAGGCAGGGGAGCGTATTGACAAATATCTGGCCCTGGAACTTGACGGCTACTCCCGTTCCTTCCTTCAGAAGCAGTTAAAAGACGGAAATGTCACAGTGGGAGATAAACCGGTAAAGTCCAGCTACCAACTGGCTGAGGATGACGAGATTTGTGTCTTTATCCCGGACAACAGAGAACCGGATATTCTGCCGGAAGATATTCCCCTGTCCGTTTTATATGAAGACGAGCATCTGCTTGTGGTGGATAAGCCAAAGGGAATGGTGGTGCACCCAAGTGCGGGCCATTACAGCGGCACATTGGTGAATGCCCTCCTGTATCACTGCAGAGGTAATTTATCCGGTATCAACGGCGTGCTCCGTCCCGGCATTGTACACCGCATTGACAAGGACACTACCGGCGCCCTTCTTGTGTGCAAGACAGACCTGGCACACAGAGATCTGGCACAGCAGTTAAAAGACCACAGCATCACACGGCGGTACCGGGCGATCGTACACGGAAACCTGACAGAAGATGAGGGTACTGTAGAGGGTCCCATCGGCCGTCATCCCACGGAGCGCAAAAAAATGGCAGTCAACCAGAAAAACGGCAAACCGGCTGTCACCCATTACAGGGTGCTGGAGCGTTTCGGAAACTACACGTATATCGAATGCCGCCTGGAAACAGGGCGTACCCACCAGATCCGTGTGCATATGAGCAGCATCGGGCATCCCCTTTTAGGAGATTTGGTGTATGGCCCCAGAAAATGTCCGGTATCCGGACTGGAAGGCCAGACACTGCACGCCATGGTTTTAGGCTTTATCCATCCGGCCACGAAAGAGTACCTGGAGTTTACAGCACCTCTGCCGGAATATTTTGAAAAACTTCTCATAAAATTCCGATAAAATAATATAAATTTTATATACAGATTGGATAAAATAGATTATAATAGTTATAGTAAGATAATAATTCCACATTTGTCTGATGCATTGCTACAACAATGTCAGAGAGAGGGGATTATCGAATAGAGAGGAGTGTTTGATTATGGCAGCAAATACGGTAATTACAATTGGAAGACAATACGGAAGCGGCGGTAAAGAAGTGGGCCTGCGTCTGGCTGAAGAACTGGGCATCAAATGTTATGATAAGGAGCTTCTTGACAGGGCAGCCAAGGACAGCGGATTATGTCAGGAGTTATTCGAGAACAACGATGAAAAACCAACCAACAGTTTTTTGTATTCCCTGGTCATGGATACATATTCCTTTGGCTATTCCTCTGCGGCATTTACCGATATGCCCATCAACCACAAGGTATTCCTGGCACAGTTTGACACCATCAAAAAGCTGGCTTCCGAAGCGCCCTGCGTGATTGTGGGCCGCTGCGCGGATTATGCGCTTTCCGATTATGAAGGTGCGATCAGCGTATTTATACATGCTGATCTGGATAAACGGATCAAGAGGATTGCAAGAAAGCATGAACTGACAGATTCTGCTGCAAAAGACAGAATCCAGAAGACAGACAAGAGAAGAGCCAGCTACTATAATTACTACACCAGCAAAAAATGGGGAGATGCCACCAGTTATGACTTATGCCTGAACAGCGGCGTACTGGGCATTGATGGCTGTGTGGAAATGATCAAGAGAGCCATTGAGATCAAAGAAGGCAGAAGAGCGAAATAAGGCAGATTCCGATTTCTGCCGATACTATCTAGAAGGAGCTGTGCAGAACATAAATTCTGCACAGCTCCTTATTTTCTGTGTTTATTTCGCTATTCTTTTATCCCATCCGTTTATATTGCTGTTTAAAATGGCGGTAAACATGCGCTCTTTTGTCCCCGGATGTTCTTTTGTAAGGTCCCGGAGCAGTTCCTTGGCATACTGCCTTTTGGTATATCCGTCTACCGGGCAGGGACTTTTCTCCACCGGCAGGTCATATTTATTTTTAAATCCAATGACGTCTGCCTCCTCCACATAGAGCAGCGGACGGATCACTGTCAAATCCATGCGGTCCAGATAGGTTTTGGGCGAGAAAGTGTGGAACCTTCCCTCAAAAATCAGGGAGAGGAGCATGGTTTCCACCACATCATCCTTATGATGGGCATACGCCACCTTATTGCAGCCCAGTTTCTTCGCCTCCTCGTTGAGGGCTCCTTTCCGCATCTTTGCGCAGAGGGAACAGGGATTGCTCTCTTTCCGCTCATCAAAGATGATCTGCGCGATGTCTGTCTTCACCACCGTGAACGGCAGCCCCAGGGAATCACACAGTTCTTTTATTTTCTCCACATGGAACCCGGGATGCCCCAGGTCCACAGTGATCACTTCTATGGAAAAGGGATGGGGGTAGAAGCGCATCAGCCCGTGGAGTGCATAGAGCATGGTCAAGCTGTCTTTTCCTCCTGATACACCCACAGCGATCTTATCCCCGTCCTCTATGAGGGAGAACTCATCCACCGCTTTTCTGGTGAGACTCAGTAATTTCTGTAATTTCATATCATTATCCTCCGTAGCATAATTGAATATATCATAGAAATTTAAAAAAATAAATAACTTTTTTACAGAATTATGACACAAATAATAAATTTCATGTTATAATGATTCCAGTTTATGCATAATCGGAGGCTTAACATGAAGTTTCGTTGGGATAAAAAATATTTGTATTGGGGCGTTACAGCATTTGCAGTTATTTGTGCCAGTATGCTCTTTTATTTTGGGATTTTTCATATGGACGTGCTCATACGGGGATTTCGTATTCTGAGCAGTGTCATGATGCCGGTAATCTTCGGAGTGGTCATCGCCTATCTGCTGACACCGGTTGTGAATTTTCAGGAACGGAAGATCTTCTTTCCTCTTATGAAGAGAAAGAAGATGGATATCAATAAAAAGAAGAAAAAAGCAGTCCGCTATATCTCTGTCTTTTTTGCGCTGCTGTTTGCGCTGCTGATCATCTATTCCCTGATGGCCATGATCGTGCCGTCTATTGTGGAAAGTATCATCAGCATCATCAATGACATGCCCAGATACGTGCAGAATGTGGGAAACTGGCTGAATTCCATTCTGAAGAACAATCCGGAGCTGCGTTCCACAGCCATTGATTTCTTCAACAGCTATTCCTCTAAGGTGGAGACCTGGATGAATGTCCAGCTTCTTCCCCAGGTGAAAGAGGTTCTGCAGCAGTTTACCACAGGTGTGTTCGGCGCGCTGGTCTTTATCAAGAACTTTTTGATCGGTGCCATTATTTCCGTCTATCTGATGGCTGACAAAGAAGGATTTCTCACACAGGGAAAAATGTTCATCTACGCTGCGTTTGATGCGGAGAGAGCCAATGACATCATCAAAGGCTGCCGTTTTGTGAACAGGACCTTCGGCGGTTTTGTCAACGGTAAGATCGTAGACTCTGCTATTATCGGTGTTCTGTGTTATATCCTTACCTCCATCATCGGAACCCCCTATGCGATCCTGGTCAGTGTGATCGTTGGTGTGACCAATGTGATCCCGTTCTTCGGACCGTACCTGGGCGCCATACCCAGTGCCTTTATCATACTGCTGGTCAATCCCATGCAGTGTTTGTACTTCCTGATCACCATCCTGCTGCTACAGCAGTTTGACGGTAATATTCTTGGCCCAAAGATTCTGGGCGGCTCCACAGGCCTTTCCAGTTTCATGGTCATTGTGGCTATTCTGCTGTTCGGCGGACTGCTTGGCATTCCGGGCATGATCATCGGTGTGCCGGTGTGGGCTGTTATTGTGGCAGGCCTTAAATACCTGCGCAATTCCTGGCTGAAAAAGAAGGATCTGCCTACAGAGGAGAATAGGTATCAGAATGTGGATTTTATCAATCCGGAAACCCTGGAGCCGGTAAAAATGGTTCCTGAGGAAGAGAAAGACGAGAAAGAAAAGAAAAAAAGGAGTTTTTTGCGTAAATGAAATTTGTAATTCAAAAAGTCAGTGAGGCGTCTGTCCATGTGGAAGGGGAGTGCATAGGCAGGATCAACCGCGGATTTCTTGTTTTTGTGGGAATCGGCAAGGAGGACACAAAAGAGACTGCAGACCAGTACATTAAGAAAATGGTCAATCTCCGGATCTTTACGGATGCAGAAGGAAAGACAAACCTGTCTCTGGCCGATGTGGGCGGGGAGGTGCTTCTGATATCCCAGTTCACACTGTACGCCAACTGCAGAAAAGGTAACCGGCCCAGCTTCTTTGGCGCAGGAGAACCTCAGATGGCGGAAGCGCTTTATGAATATATCATCGAGAAGACAAGAGAACAAGTCCCTGTAGTCAGAACCGGCAGATTCGGTGCCCTGATGCAGGTATCGCTTGTAAACGAGGGACCTTTTACCATTATATTGGATGAAAGTACATTTGCGTAAGGGGGAGAATATGAGGAATAAGAAACTGATCAAGACAGCGGTGTGCGGAGCGATACTGAGTGCTTCTTTGATGGTGAGCCAGCAGAATATTTATGCAGCCCAGGAAGAGAATATCATAAACGCCGAGACCGGCGAAAAGGAAGCCTCCCAAAATGTCCCCGAACCCGGTGCAGAACAAGATATCATAAAAGATGAAGAACAGCCGCCAGATTCCAATCCGGACAGTGATGCCGCGGAGGACCCGGATGAAAAAAAGGAGGATGCGGATTCCCCTTCTGACGAACCAACACCTGAAGTCCCCACGGATGAGAACAATCAGGCTGTTCCTGTGAAAACAGGCTGGATAGAGGAGGAGGACGGCACACACTACTACAGGGAAGACGGTACTCTTGCAACCGGATGGCTTACATTAGAAGAGGGCACATATTACCTGGATGAACAGGGTCTGAAAACTACAGGCTGGCAGACCATAGAGAAAAAGAAATATTACTTTCAAGAAGATGGCCTGATGTACCAAAAGACTATCCTGAAACTTTCCGGCAAGCTGTATTATATAACAGACGACGGCAGTCTGTATACAAAAACCGGATGGCTGAAAAGTGGAAAGACATATTACTATGTAAATAAAAATCAAACCCTTTACAACAAAGGCTGGCTGAATTTAAACGGTGCCTGGTATTATCTGGGCACAGACGGAAAGATGAAGACAGGCCTGTTAAGTGCAGACGGAAAGAAATATCTTTTAAAATCAAACGGTGCCATGCTGACCGGCAATGGCTGGACAAAATACAACAAGCAATGGTATTACATATATCCAAATGGCTCTCTGCATATTAATAACTGGCTGAATTTGAACGGCACCTGGTATTATCTCAACAAAAAAGGCGTGATGCTCACCGGATGGCAGAAAATAGGCGGAGGTCTGTATTATCTAAACGGCAGCGGTGCCATGGAAGCCGGCGGATGGCGGTATATCAATAATCGCTGGTATTATCTGCAGGGAAATGGTGCGGCAGCTCTCGGATGGCTGAATCTGAATGGTACCTGGTATTATCTGAACCCCTCAGACGGAGTTATGAAAACAGGCTGGTACAAGGTAGGTAAAACCTGGTATTACTCCAATGGAAGCGGTGCCATGCAGACCGGATGGCTGAATCTGGGCGGTACCTGGTATTATTTGAACGGCAGTGGTGCTATGCAGACCGGATGGCTGAATCTGGGCGGCACCTGGTATTACCTGAATCCCTCAGGCGGTGCCATGCAGACCGGATGGTACAAGATAGGTAAAACCTGGTATTACTCTAACGGCAGCGGTGCCATGCAGACCGGATGGCTGAATCTGGGCGGTACCTGGTATTATTTGAACGGCAGTGGTGCCATGGCTACTGGCTGGCTGAATCTGGGCGGCACCTGGTATTACCTGAATCCCTCAGGCGGTGCCATGCAGACCGGATGGTACAAAGTGGGAAAAACCTGGTATTATTCTAACGGCAGCGGCGCCATGCTGACCGGATGGCTGAATCTGGGCGGTACCTGGTATTATTTGAACGGCAGTGGTGCCATGGCTACTGGCTGGCTGAATCTGGGCGGCACCTGGTATTACCTGAATCCCTCAGGCGGTGCCATGCAGACCGGATGGTACAAAGTGGGAAAAACCTGGTATTATTCTAACGGCAGCGGTGCCATGCAGACCGGATGGCTCAGATTAGGGAATACCTGGTACTATATGAACGGCAGCGGTGCCATGCTTACAGGGTGGCAGAAGATCGGAGGCTGCTCCTATTACTTTAATCCCACAAGCGGCGCCATGTCCTCAGGATGGGTGACGATCAAAGGAAAGAAGTATTATCTCAGCAGCAGCGGAATCACACTTACCGGCTGGCAGCAAATAGGAGGAAAGTGGTACTATTTTAACAATAGCGGTGTCATGCAGACCGGCTCTGTTACGGTCGGAGGCAGCAAATATTATCTGAATAAAAACGGTGTCATGCAGACCGGCTGGCAGAAAATCGGTGATAATTACTACTATTTCAAATCAAACGGTGCCATGGCTGTGAATACCTACATGGACGGCTACTACCTGGATGAAAACGGTGTCCGCACAGAAGTGGAATATGGCAACGGGGAGTGGTGCTTCCCCTGTCCGAGTATCACTTATGTATCCAGTGAATTCGGGAACCGTGACAGCCCGGGCGGAATTGGTTCCACCAATCACAAGGGCGTGGATCTGGCTGCACCTGCCAACTCCAGGATTCTTGCCGCTGCCGGAGGCACAGTGGTCAACGCAGGGTACGGCTGGGGCGGAGAAGGCAATTACGTGGAGATTGACCACGGAAACGGCCTTCACACCATCTATATGCATATGATTTCCAATCCGGTTGTCAAAAAAGGACAGACAGTCAAGGCAAGCCAGCTCATCGGCTATGTGGGCATGACAGGGGCTGCCACAGGATATCATCTGCACTTTGGCGTAAGCGTAAACGGTGTTTACAAAAATCCATGGGATTATATCCACAGACCAAACGGCATGTAAGACAGAAAGAATAGAAAATATGCTCTGACATATCTCTATTCATATAAACAAAAAACACATTGGAGATTTCCGTGACAATTCTCCAGTGTGTTTTTTTAATCATCAAATACTCGCTGCCGTGACGCTTACCTATATAAGCACAATATAGTTTACATAATATATTTATAGTAAACCATCTGCTTTTTCTGAACCATTTCTGTATCCCGGAACCGTAAAATAAAAAACACTCCCTCCTCCTTTTCTGTCCTCCACCCAGATTTTCCCTTTATGAAGCCTGACAATCTCCCCTGCAATACTGAGGCCAAGGCCAAAATGCTTTTTCTCTTTTCTTGAGGCATCCCCTCTGAAGAAACGGTCAAAAATCCGTTCCTTCCATTTGTCCGGGATTCCGGGGCCGCTGTCCGCCACAAAGAACTTCCACTTTGTCCCATCCTTTTCATATCCCAGCAAAATCGTTCCGCCTTGCGGTGTATAACTGACAGCATTGTCCAGCAGTATGTCCAGTACCTGCTCCAGACGCTGCCCGTCACAGAGGACTATTGGATTCTCCTCACATTCCGGAAGGCTGATGTGAAGCTTAAGACCCTTTTTCTTTGCCAGCATATGATACCTCCCATATACTTCTGAGAACAGGGTATCCAGAGAAACCTTTTCAAAATGCATGGACCAGGACTGATTGTCCGCACTTGCAAGAGAAAGCATATCATTCACCAGCCGGGACATTCTCTGTCCCTCTGCCTTTATCATTTCGTGAAACCCGGGTCTGTCCTCCTCATCAGCCACAGCCATGGCGTCTGCGCTGGACAGCATCACAGCCAGCGGGGAACGGAGTTCATGGGAGGCAGATGCCACAAACTGCATCTGCTTTGTTCTGTTATTTTCAATAGGAGACAGCATACGGCCTGTGTAAAACCAGGAAAAGAGAAGCAGAAGTACCAGGGCCGTCAGATCTATGACGGCAAAAACAAGGTACAGGTACCAAATCTGATGATTCAGTGTCTCTCTTGCATAGGAGACCGCGACACAGAAAGTACCGTGCCGGTAGGGTACTGTCGCAAACGTTATCATATGTTCTGTATGATTTATTTTCATGGAAAATTCCAGGGGTTTTTCTTTTCCTCTGCCTGCAGGCGGATCATACACGTCAAATCCGTAGGTATTCTCTGCCCTCTGAATCACCTTTTTCATCAGCTTCTGTTTTTCTTTTTCTGGACTGTAAGTATAGCTCACACCGTTTTCATACAGAACTATTGTGTAGAAACGCGGGTCTGCCACTGCACTGATCTTTTCATAATCGATCATGCCCCCGTTTTCCAGATAAGTCAGCACAGAATTGATATCCTTGTCATGCACTGCCGCGTCATTGGCCTCAAGCAGGTTTTTAAAAGCCAGAAGCCCGGCAAATGTCATAGCCAGAAGAATGATCCCGGTGACCGCTGTACAGAACAGGGTCATTTTTCTTCGGAGTTTTTTATACATCTATTCCTCCAGACTGTAGCCCACGCCGCGAATGGTCCGGATGGACAGGCTGCTTCCCACAGATTTCAGCCTTCTTCTCAGGAAATGAATAAAATTGTCAAGATTGCCGTCCTCAATTTCCGTGTCAATTCCCCATACCTTTGTGACAATATTCTTTCTTGCCAGCACCTGCCCGGGATTTTTCAGAAAAACTTCCATCAAATCCCCTTCTGTGCGCGACAGCCTGCAGGTATTTTCCCCGCAGGAGAGAACCTTTGAGCGGATATCAAAAGATAAATCCAGATAATGCAGCTCCATTCCACTGTCCATCTTCCTCGGCCTTCGTCCAATGCTCCGTATCCGGGCCATCAGCTCCTCAAACGCAATCGGTTTGACCAGATAATCGTCTGCGCCACAGTCCAGCCCCTGCACACGCTCCTTCACTTCCCCAAGAGCTGTGACCAGTATCACCGGCGTGCTGTTTCCCTCTTTTCTAAGGAGGCTGAGCACTTCCGTCCCGGAGAGAGACGGCAGCATACGGTCCAGTAATATAAGATCATGGGCATTTTCTCTTGCAGCCATCAGTCCTTCTGCGCCGTCATGGCAGTGATCCGCATGAATTCCTTCTTTTTTCAGCCGATAGGCCAGTGTCTGGCACAGCTGTATATCGTCCTCAATGATCAGAATCCGCATAATATATATCCCCTTTCATATCTGCTCTGGTCAGTATAACATTTTATAGAAACATTCGACACTATTTCCAGTAATTTAGAGGTAAATTAGAGATTGAATAGATGTAACGTAGAGGTTTGCTATGCTATACTGATTCATGTAAAAAGACCGGTCTTACAAGGGAGTATTGAGAGAAAGGATAGATGAAATGAACCAAAAAAAGAGATGGACACAACGGATTCTTGCCGTGCTTTCCCTCTGCCTCGTATTTACGCTTGCATCATGCGGGAAAGCGCAGGATGAGAAAGAGAAGGATACAGGCAGCCAAAGCGCCGCAAAAGGCAGATATACGGAACAGGAAATAAAGCTCCACGACACAGATATTTTAAAACCTGCAGATTCAAACAGCGCAGACGCGCCTTTTCTCGATGACCTGCTTCTGGCAATGAAGGGGCTGGAAGACGGCAGTTTGAGAATAGCTTCTGCCAACGGGATCTTTGACTCTGACGACAAGGGGGAAAGCTGGGTCTCCTGGGCGGAAACGCCTCAGGAACTGAGGGATGATCTGGCATCCCAAGACAGATCCGCATTTTTTGCTATCTCCGGCAAAGGTGATATCTTTTACGGTATGGGAAGTGAGCAGCGCCGGTATAAGATGGTGACAGCGGACGGAAGCGTACGCACAGTTGACCCGGAACTTCCCCAGACGTCCATTGAAGACTCAGGCAGTGTCAATATAGTGAGAAATGCCGTTTTTACAGATTCCGGTGATGTTCTGTGTATGGATGACACAAATGTTTATCAACTGGACGGTGAAACCTTTTCGCTGAAACACACTTATGGCCAGGAGACAGCAGAGGGACAGGAAATCCAGGGGATGGCCATGTACGCCTGTGTGGGTGACAGGCTTTTTGAATTTTCCAGTGATATCCGTGTTCTGGATGATGGCTCTCTCAAATATGAAAATATAAAAGTCATATCATACGATCTGCAGACACAGGAACCCGAGGGAGAGCAGGAGGCCCTCAGCAGTTTCCTGCAGGAAGGATCCATGGATTTCTCCATACTGCCGGGTGCTGACGGCAAATCCCTGTATTTTGTCAGCCAGTCCGGTATTTACCGCTACAAAACAGACGGAACTGCCATAGAGAAAATTTTCAATGGCTCCATGGGACAGATGAACAGCAATTCGTTTTCTGCCGACATATCCGCTGCCCTGACGGACGGAACCATTTTCATCCCCTATTATATGAATGAGCAGGGACGCCTGTTCCGCTATATGTTCGATACCGAGGCATCTCTTCAGCCGGAGCATACCATCACCGTGTATTCGCTGTATGACAGCCCGAATATCCGCCAGTCCATCACAGCCTTTCAGGGCCGGCACTCTGATGTGATGGTGGAGTATGAAACCGGCATGACAGGAAAGGATGCTGTGACTAGATCCGACGCGCTGAAGACACTGAATACGAATATCATGGCCGGCGAGGGACCGGATGTGCTGATCCTGGACGGCCTGCCCATTTCTTCCTACATAGAAAAAGGGCTGCTCATGGATATTGGGGACCTGGTGGAAAAAGCAGATCAGAAGGAAAAATTCTTTGACAATATTGTAAACGCTTACAAAAAAGACGGCGCACTCCGCGCAGTGCCCACCGGTTTTTCCATACCGGTCCTCGTAGGTGAACAGTCCGTGCTGGACCGGATCGGCAGTCTGGAAGAGCTGGCAGAGGCAGCGGAAGCGGACAGGGAAAACCGTCCGGAGGTCAGCCATGTTCTGGGAAGTATGACGAATTCCACACTTTTACTGACTCTGATTCCTTCTTCTTCCCCATCCTGGATGGCAGAGGACGGAACGCTGGATGAAGAAAGACTGACAGCGTTTTTTGAAAACGCAAAAAAGATAGCAGACGCCCAGAATGCGCCGGACAGTATGGAATACTCCGACACAGAATCCCAGCCATTTGAACTGTCTCCCTTTATGACAAGCGCACAGCTCAATACCATTGAGATGGGGTATACGGATTCCCATATGACCATAGGCAACTTCATGAGTGCAGAGGGGCTTTCTCATATCCTCTCCATGGCAAAATATTTCGGAAGCGGCGGATATAAAAGCACGCCGGGTCAGTCGGAAAACGTATTTATTCCGTTGTCACCTGTTGGGATCAGTTCCAAGACCGGCAGCGAAGAGACTGCCAGAGAATTTGTAAGCTTTCTTCTGACAGAGGGGCAGTACAGTTCTGCTGCGGCTTCCTGGCCGGTGAGCCGGACGGCTTTTGATGGCAGGCTTACACTTCCCTCCAATTTCCCTCTGGGGATGACACATATGGAAAGTGATGTGGATGGTAGTGTACTTGATCTGGAAATGATCCCACCTGCCCAGGAGGATTACGACGCACTCAAGGAAATGATAAAAACACTGAAAACGCCTGCAGTCACAGATGAGATCATAAACAGAACCGTCATGGCAGAAGGGGTAAAATGCCTTTCCGGGGAGGTGTCCGTTTCCGATACTGTGGATGCCATTCTGAAAAAGATCAATCTCTACCTGGCGGAGTGATATCCTATGGGTAGAAGAAAACATGCCTTAACAGGAATTTTGTTCCTACTGCCCAGCCTTGCCGGAGTCTGTATCTTTGTCCTCATCCCTTTTCTGGATGTAACACTACGTTCCTTCCAGAATGCGGTCACAAGGACATGGACGGGTCTGGACAATTACCGTATCTTGTTCCGGACTCCGGCCTTTCGGCTGGCAGTCAAAAATACCCTGCGCTTCACCAGTATCTGCATTCCGCTTCTTATCTGCATGTCACTCTTTATCAGTGTATTTCTGCAGCGGCTGAAAAGACTGGGCAGCCTTTTAAAATCAGCATTTCTGCTTCCCATGGCTGTTCCGGTGGCATCTGTGGTCCTGCTCTGGAGAGTGACCTTTCACGAAGACGGGTTTCTCAGCCTTCTGGCTGTCAGTACAGGCCATGAGGCAGTGGACTGGATGAATTCCGGATATGCTTTCTGGGTGCTGGTGTTCAGTTATATCTGGAAGAACCTGGGGTATGATATCGTGCTGTGGATGGCAGGACTGTCCGGTATTCCATACAATCTGTATGAGGCTGCCAGGGTTGACGGGGCAGGAGAGTGGACCTGCTTCTTTAAAATCACCCTTCCCAGCCTGAAGCCGGTCCTCTATACCATCACAGTTCTGTCATTTTTGAATTCTTTCAAGGTGTTCCGGGAGGGATACCTGGCTGCAGGGGATTATCCTGATGAGAGTATGTATCTCCTGCAGCATCTGTTCAATAACTGGTTCCGGGAAATGGATTTTGATAAGCTGGCAG
Source organism: Blautia caccae (assembly GCF_040095955.1). Classification (NCBI taxonomy): domain Bacteria; kingdom Bacillati; phylum Bacillota; class Clostridia; order Lachnospirales; family Lachnospiraceae; genus Blautia; species Blautia caccae. The sequence continues at coordinate 322,153 of NZ_JBBMFP010000002.1, forward strand.
CAGCGGCTGTGCTGATGGTTCTTGTCATCTTCGGGCTTGTCTCTCTGCTTAAGCGTTCCTGGGATCTGGAGGAGTGAATAAAATGAGCAAAAAAATAGCGGGATTTCTGCTGCTTCTTTTAGGAGCCGCTGTCTGTTATCCTATTTTCTTTCTTTTTACCGGTTCTCTGATGGGAACCGGGGAATTACAAAATCACCTGGGGGCAGCCCTGTCGCTTGGAGAACAGCCTATGTCATGGAGCCTTCTTCCCCTCACCCCTACCCTCAGGCATTATGTGCAGCTTCTGCTGGACTCCCCGGAATTTTTTCATATGTTCTGGAATTCTGCCGCACTCACTGCCGGAATCCTGGCCGGACAGTTACTGGCCGGAGTTCCGGCTGCCTGGGGATTTGCCAGATATGCATTCCCTTTCAAAAAGCTGCTGTTTACTTTATACATACTGCTCATGATGATGCCCTTCCAGGTCACCATGCTTTCCAGCTATCTGGTCCTCTCCGAAATGCAGCTCACAGACACGCTTCCGGCGGTAATTCTTCCGGGTGCTTTCTCTACCTTCCCCGTGTTTATCATGTACCGCTTTTTCTGTGGGATTCCGCAGGCGCTCATGGACGCGGCAAGGATAGACGGGGCGGGGGAGAGGGACATTTTTCTGCATTTAGGCATTCCCCTTGGTTCCTCAGGCATTGTGTCTGCCGTTGTACTGGGATTTCTGGAATCCTGGAATCTGATCGAACAGCCCCTGACCTTCTTAAAAAGTAAAAAACTCTGGCCGCTTTCCCTGTATCTGCCCAATATCAGTCCGGAGCGCGCGGGAATTTCCTTTGCAGCATCTGTGGTAACCCTGCTCCCTGCCCTGATGGTTTTTTTGTGCGGGCAGGATTATCTGGAACAGGGGATTGTTGCAGCAGCGGTCAAAGAGTAGAGAGGATAGACACCATGATTCATAACAAAAAACAATTACCTGATATTCAGAAAAAAGCCGGGAAGGCTCTGGGCGCATTTCTGGTGGTCATGGCTTTGCTCACGGTTCTGTCGCGGGCAGCAGCCAACATCATAACCCCCAGAGTCACATGTACCGCGCCGCAAAAGACAGCCCTAAAATACAAAGTGACTGCCACAGGGACCGTGAAGGAGAAACAGCAGCAGGCAGTCAATACCGTACCCGGCATCCGCGTAAAAAAGGTGCTTGTCAGTGAAGGAGACCATGTCTCTGAACAGGACGTACTCTTTGAAGTGGACATGGAGGATCTGGAAGAAAAGATCCTGTTAAAAAACCGGGAACTGGAGAAATTAAAGCTGAGCCTTAAGGACAGCAGGGAAAAAAGCCGTCTGGAACAGCAAAATAAGAATACGGAGCAAAGCAGGGCAGAGGAAGATTACAGCAGAACAAAAGAAAGCCTGGATGCCAAAGTTCAGCAGGCTTATGAGGCCCTGGCAGAAGCGCAGAACCGGCTGGAGGAATTTGACAGTCAAAGCAGCGGCGAGCAGGAGAACCTTCCCGATTCTGTGGAAGAGGCGCTTATACAGGCCAGCGATGAAAAGCATCAGCTCCTGGAACAGGCGGAGGCAGACGCAGACCAGAAAAAAGCGCTCTTAGAGCAGGCAAAAACGGAGCAAAAGCCCCAAGAGATTCTGGCAGCACTGGAAAAGGACGCAGAGGAGGCCGAAAACGCGGTACAGTCTGCAAGAGATGCCTGCACGTCAGCCGATGAAGCCCTGGAAACCTGGCAGGCGTCCCAAGAAGCCCTGGAAAACCAGTCTGCGGGCGAACAGCGCCAGGTGCTTGCTGATGCCTGCACACAGGCTGAAAACGCCTATGAGGACGCTCTCAGGCTGAGAGAGGAAGGACTTGCTGATGCCCAGAGAAAGATGGAGGACACCCGGAAACCCACCGTACCCGACAGTACACCGAAGACCACGGAGATGGAGATGAAAACACTGCAGACGGAACTGGACAAATACACCGCCCTTCAAAAAGCAGGCGGACAGATTCTTTCCCCCGCAGAGGGAATCGTAAGAAAAGTCCATGTGGAAGCCGGCAGCGCAACGGGAGAGGGAAGTTCCGTCACCCTGGCGGATTTATCTTCCGGATACAGATATACGGCTTCCATCCCAAAGGAACAGGCAGAAATCATCACAGACGGAGATGCGGTCACTTTAAAATCCGCTGACGGTAAAAAAACGGCGGAGGGCCTCACCATCCAATCCATTACTGAGAATAAAGAAAATCCTGACCTGACAGATATCACGGCAGATATAGAAAAAGGCGAATTTGACGCAGATGAAAGCGCTGTGCTTTATGCAGAAATGAACTCGGCTGTCTATCCCTGCGTAGTTCCTCTGGAAGCACTGCGCATGGAGGACAACCAGTATTTTGTCCTCACCGTACAGGAAACGGAAAATATTCTGGGAAATGAGCTCACTGCTGTCCGCATCAATGTGGAGGTTCTGGAGAAAAATAATACCATGGCAGCTCTGAAGGCGGATGGATTAGACGCAGACAGCCAGATCATTCTCTCCTCCCAAAAGACCGTGAAGGCAGGCGACCGCATACGCCCGGAGGAAGAATGAGGGGGAAAAAGGGGCATATGAAACAGCTTCTGCTGGGAGCCGTCTGTTTCATATGTCTTGCCCAGGCGCTGTTCTATGGAACCATAAAGGCAGATGAAACCACCTGTGTCATACAGACAGAAAACCGGATAGACGGGAACCAGGCTCTTTCCCTGTCCCGTGACAGCCGGGATGGTGATTTGTCTTTTACCCTCTGGGGAGAATCTGAAAATGTGCAGGTTGCCGCACCCGATTTGAACAGAAAGGCCAATGCCGGCCTCATCACAGCAGCAGGCAGCTCCGGCCTTATTCTGCCGGGCAGCCGTACACTGGAAGTGACAGATACCGGCGGCTGCATGATCGATGAAAAACTGTCCGGGCTTCTCTTCGGAAGTACAAAGATACAGGGGAAGAGCCTGATGATCGACGGAAGACCATATGAAATTCTGGGAGTTCTCCCCGGCAGCAGCGGCACTGCCCTCATACAGGCGGACAGGGATACAAAGGCTGTCATGAACCGTGTTACACTTCACATTACCGGAAAGGAAAGCAGGCAGGAGGCTGTCCGCCGGTTTTCAGGCAGTACGGGAATACAGGGTACTCTGCTTCCTCTGCATCTGTACGGGATTTTTTCGGAGGCACTGCTTCGTATCACTGCCGCGTTTTTCCTGCTCTATCTCCTGTCCGGCATATTCAGGAAGGCGGACGGTCTCTTTCCCCTTTTGGTCGGTATTCTGAGTGCAGCGGCATGTATCTGGATTTTAGATATCCGCATCCGGATTCCGGGAGATATGCTTCCCTCCCAATGGTCCGATTTTGCTTTCTGGGCAGAGACGGCAGAACAAAAGGCCGGGGAGATTGCTCTGCTTTTTAAAGCCGAAAAAAGCGGGATGGAGCTTTCTTATTTTACATCCGCTTTCATCTCCGGATCGTTCAGTATTTTTTCTGTTTTGCCGGGATATTTTTTCCTGCGCAGCCTCCGGCTTAGAAAGCTTTCATCTCTTCTTATGATGACAGGATTCTTTTTGCTGCTCTCCTTTTCTTTTTGTATTCTGCACGGACAGAACAGCAGCGCACTTATACAGGAACGGATTCTCTGGCTGTTTTTTCCGTTCTGCCTGTGGCTTACATATCTGAAAACGAATATCGGTATCCAGTCCCCGCCGCATTGGAAGAAACCGCCATTGTCCTAAACCTGTTTTTCCATTATACTGAAATTACCTCTCTTTTTTGTGCACAAAAGGAGAGGAAGCCCAACAGAAAATACATTAAAATCAGAGACAATTATAATGAAAAAAAGGAGCCTATAACAAATGGATTGGATCGAACGTCTCAATAAAGCCATCAGCTATCTGGAAGAACATATCAAAGAGGAAACCGATTATGAGCAGGCAGCGAAAATAGCCTGCTGTTCCACCTATCACTTTCAGAGAATGTTTACCTACATGGCAGGAATCCCCCTTTCAGAGTACATACGCCGCAGACGCATGTCCCTGGCTGCCGCGGACCTGCAGAGAAGCGATGCGAAAATCATGGACATTGCCCTGAAATACGGCTATGCTTCCCCCACTGCCTTTAACCGCGCCTTTCAAAATGTACACGGCATCACACCCTCCGCAGCCAAAAAAGCGGGCATCTGCCTGAAATCTTATCCTCCCATCAGCTTTACGATCACCATAAAGGGAGTGGAAGAGTTGAATTATCGGATTGAAGAAAAGGAAGCCTTCCGTATTGTAGGCATTTCGCAGCCCATGTACAGGGAAGTGGAAAAGAATTTTGAAATCGTTCCCGGGATGTGGGGCAAAGCGGCAGCCGACGGCACCATACCGAAACTGGCAGCCATGATGAACCGGCAGCCCATGGGCCTCTTAGGTGTCAGTGCCTGCAATGACCAAGAAAAATGGAAATATTTTATTGCGGTTGCCAGCAGTCTTCCGACAGCTGAGGATCTGGAGGAATATGAGGTTCCGGCTTCCGCCTGGGCGATTTTCTCCGGTTCCGGCACCCATTTGTCCATTCAAGAGCTGGAGCAGCGGATCGTCACAGAATGGCTTCCCACCTCCGGGTATGAATACGCAGACAGGCCGGACATAGAAGTCTACTTAAACCAGGACCCGCAGAACGCCCTGTACGAGGTCTGGATACCGATTGTAAAAAAAGCGTGAACATACTGTTTTCCGGGCTGCTGCCTTTCATTTGACAATCCGGCAGAAAGTACACTATAATCAGACTATCAAATGAAAAAGGAGAATTCCCTTGAAAAAGACCATATTACTTCTGGAAGATGACAGGAACCTGAACCGGGGGATTTCCATGCGTCTGGAAAAAGAGGGTTTTCGCGTCCTGTCTGCGTTCACCGCTTCCGGGGCGGAAGACCTGTTTGAAAAAAATGAGGTCCACCTGATTATCAGTGACATCAACCTGAGTGAGGGCAGCGGACTTGATTTCTGCCGGAAAATAAGAGAAAAGAGCAATGTTTATATTATCTTCCTGACCGCGCTTGACCAGGAGATTGATATAGTGACCGGCTATGACATGGGGGCGGATGACTACATCACCAAACCTTTCAGTCTGATGGTCCTCGTATCCAAAGTTCACGCGCTGATGAAACGGGTCGGTACAGAAAAGACCTCCACTTTAAAATGCAGTGACATCCGCGTATCCCTTAAGGAAATGAAAGTCTGGAAAGGCGGAGAGCCTCTGTCACTCAGCAAAAAAGAACTGCAGCTTTTGATCTTCTTTCTGGAAAATCCCCAGCAGATTTTTTCAAAGGAACAGATTGCGGAGGCGGTATGGGATATTGACGGCCAGTTCGTGGATGACAATACCGTACCGGTCAATATAAGCCGCCTGAAAGCAAAGCTGGAGATAGACGCTGTACAGAATGTAAGAGGGATGGGATACATATGGACAAAGGACGTAACAAAAGAATAATGGTGTTTCTGGGCCTGCTGGTTCTGCTTCTGTCCGGCACTTTATACACAGCTGTCCGATGGATAGACACGGTGCACATGGAAAACCAGGAACTTCTGGGAAGACTTCTTCTCACAAAACCCACTACAGAAGGCGGTTATGTCAGCGCAGTGGAAGGAAAAGAGGAGATTGACCGCGAACAGGCCCTTGCTGCCGGACAGACAGCAGAAGCTGCATATGGTTACAGCGGAAGATACGCGGTCATATCCCCTGCGGTTGCCTCTTTTCTGCCTGTATTGTTACTGGCTGCCTCCTTTTTCGTCCTTCTGCTGGCATTTCTTATTTTACACCAGAAAAAGCTGCAAAACCGGACGGAGCTTAAACTCTTCGAGCTGGAAGACAAAGCTGTCCAGCTTACGCAGGAGAACAGCCTTTTAAAATCCAGGATTGAACGGGAGGCTGCGGAGACAAAGACACTGGTCACAGACATTTCCCATCAGCTGAAGACACCCCTTGCCTCCCTGAAAATGTGCTATGAGATCGCGGATACCAGCAGATTTACGAAAGAAGAGCAGCATTCTTTCCTCATGCAGGGGAAAAATGAGGTGTTCAAGCTGGAGAACCTGACAAAATCCCTTATACAATTATCCCGGCTGGAAACCAACATGATCCGCCTGGAGCCTGTATATGAAAGCCTGAAAAAGACGCTTCAGGGTGCTGTCAGCAGTGTCTACATGAAAGCTTACCGGAAAAATATCGCCATTTCCGTCAGTGAATTTGAGGATGAGAATGTCCTGCAGGACCCCCGCTGGACCCAGGAGGCACTGGTGAACATACTTGACAACGCCGTAAAATACTCCGCGCCGAATACCGCAGTGGAGATCCGGGTGGAACCCATGGTCAGTTATTATCTCATCGAAATCGAAGACCAGGGCATAGGAATCCCGAAAGAGGAGAGAAACCAGATATTCAAACGCTTTTACAGGGGCAGATCCTCTGCTGTCCAGGAGACAGACGGCTCCGGTGTGGGGCTGTATCTAACCAGAAAGATTCTGGAAGAACAGGGTGGGAGCATCTGTGTAAAAAGCGGCAGGGAGGGATGTATATTTCAAATCACATATCCCAAAACCAGTCACAGGCTGTCCTAAAGGGCAGCTTTTTGCATGGGCGAATACGTTTCACATTTCTTACAAATCTGTTATTCTTCTTGAAATCCTTTTGTAAGAATACACAGGTACAATAAAGACAATAAGATAAAATAACAGATAAGACAAGGAGAACCCCTATGAAAACAATGCTATTGGAAACAGAAGACTTATGCAAATATTACGGCAGCGGGGAAAATCTGGTGAAAGCCATAGACCATACCACCATGGACATACAGCGCGGAGAGTTCACTGCCATCGTGGGACGCTCCGGTTCGGGAAAGAGTACCCTGCTCCACATGCTGGGCGCTCTGGACCGCCCGGACAGCGGAAAGGTACGGATAGAGGGCAAAAACGTTTTTGAACTGAAAGATGAGGAGCTGGCTGTCTTCAGAAGAAGAAAGATCGGATTTATTTTTCAGAATTATAATCTGATTCCCTCCCTAAATGTCTGGGAAAATATTGTTCTTCCCATGGGGCTTGATAAAAAGAAGGTTGACCAGACCTTTGTCAGGAACCTAACAGAGCGCATCGGGATCACAGACAAGCTGAAATCCCTTCCCAGCACCCTCTCCGGAGGGCAGCAGCAGAGGGTTGCCATTGCCCGTGCCCTTGCCTCCAAACCTGCCATTATACTGGCAGATGAGCCCACCGGCAACCTGGACTCCAGAACAGAGCTGGAGGTGATCTCCCTTTTAAAAGCCTGTGTAAATGAATACGGACAGACGCTTGTTATGATCACCCATGACGAGACCATCGCCCAGATGGCTGACAGGATCCTTGTCATTGAGGACGGTAAGGTGGTGAGCCAATGAACACAATAAACCGTACTGCATTCTCCAATCTGAAATTGAATAAGGGAAGAAATATCATGGCAGGCATAGCCATCCTTCTGACCACGCTTCTCATCTTTGTCATTCCAGCGATTGGCCTTGGAACTGTAGAAATTGACATGGCGGCTGCCAACAAGGTATATCCCACCTTTCATGTGATGTACCGCAACGTGAAGCCTGATACCGCGGAGGCGATTTCCCACCGCGCAGAAGTGGAAACCGCAGGACTTCGACAGGACCCCGCCATGATTCCCGTCCCGGATGGGACCGGATGGATGGTGTACATGGATGACACAGCCCGGAAGCTCAATAAAACAAAACTGGAGGAAGGGAATTTTCCGAAAAACGGAAATGAAATTGCTGTTTCAAACGGCCTGTTAAAAGCAATGGGAATCACAGCAGGCATAGGGGATACCATAGAGCTTCCCTATCAGCCCGTGGAGGCAGATGGCGTCGGATATGAGAAAAAGCAGGAATTTGTCATCACCGGCCTGCTTCCCACCCAAAAGGACAGCGATGATTCCGGAATCTATTCCGCCATGGTCACCAGGGACTTTGTGGAGCAGGAACAGCCGGAGTCTGTCCGCAGATACAGAGTCATGCTTCGGGTAGCGGGTGCTGAAAGCATGACTACAGACGAGATCAAAGATATTTATAAGCAGATTGCCCTGGAGATGGGGATTAGCGAGGCAGATATTGCAGATAACTCTATTTACCTTTCTGCCAACTACAGAGACCCGTCTTTATACGCGGGCATTGCGGGTATTATGCTCATTGTTATCCTGGCCGGTATCATGACCATTTACAGCCTCTACTATATCACCATGATCTACAAGGTACAGGAATTCGGAAAGCTAAAAGCGCTGGGAGCCACCAAACGGCAGATTCGTCAGATTGTCTTTCGGGAGGGAATGCTGACTTCCTGTATTGCCATTCCCCTGGGCCTGATCGCCGGAAGTATTGCAGCCAGTATCGGGTATCGTTTTCTCCTATCTGCATATGGCACCGAAAACCCGCTGCGTCCTGTAGTCATAGAGCTGATTGAAAACCATGAAGTCACTCTTTTGAAGCCGTGGATATACGTCATGGCAGCAGCCGTCTCCCTGCTCACCGTGGTATGCGCACTGATCCGCCCCATGCAGATCGCTGCCAGGATTTCTCCTGTGGAGGCCATGCGCTACGACGGCAGTATGAAAACAAAGAAAAAGCTCCGCAGAGGCTGCCCGGAAATGACCCTGTTCCGCCTGACCGGAGCCAATCTATCCAGAAATAAAAAACGAACGGTTATGACCATTGTCACCCTGAGCCTCACAGGCATTCTTTTCATGGTCATCTCCACGGTACTGTCCTGCGCGGACCCGGAGGAGATAGCCAGGGACAGTGTCTTTGATGAATTTCAGATATCTGTGAACAGCCGCACCGGGGACAAGATGCATCCGGAGCTTGAGTGGTCCGTCCTGTGTAAGAACAACCCTCTGAACCGAGATTTTGAAAAACAGGTTATGAATATCCCGGGTGTGGAAAAAATAACAAAAGCAAGCCTGCTTCAGGTTGAGCTTCCCGACCTGATGGATGGGGATGAGACCTGGAAGACCGGCATTATAGGTATTCCGGAGGAATATGCCGATAAAATGCAGCAGACCGTCAAAGAGGGATCCTGTACCTATGAGGAACTGCAGCAGGGAGATAAAATCCTGATTGATGAAAATATGCTGAGTTATATACCCGGCACCAAAATCGGTGATACCCTCCGTGTTGTGATCCGCTCCGGAAATAATCTGATCCCAAAAGAATTTGAGATCGCGGCCATTGCCGATATGCCCTACGGCATGAACCACTTATCCTTTCTGGTGCTTCCAAACTCTGTCATCCATGAACTGGCAGGACTTGAAATGGATTACTACTGGTCCGTAGCCGCTGATCAAAAAAGGCTCCAAAGTGTGGAAAAAGAACTGAAATCCCTTATAAAAACAAACGAGCTTCTGGAACTGAAAAGCTATGAGGATGAGGTGGCTTATAACGAAAAAAATACAAGCTTCTTATCCCAGCTCTGTTATGTCTTCATGATCGTTCTGGGCGGTGTGGGCATCATGAACCTGATCAACACCATGGTCAACAGTATCTATGTGAGAAGAAGAGAGCTGGGCATCATGCAGGCCATCGGCCTTTCCGAAAAACAGTTGGTGCGCATGCTGCAGTTAGAAGGAATCTTTTACACAGCGGGAACTCTGCTCCTGTCTCTCGGATTCGGAAATCTGCTGGGATACCTTGTCTTTCTCTATGCGAAAAAGAACCGGATGTTCGGTATCCTGAGTTATCATTATCCCGCTGCGCAGACAGTGGTCCTTATTATCGTCATCCTGACCATACAGCTGCTGCTGACATATCTCATCATGAAAAACTTCAGGAAACAGAGCATGATAGAACGCATCCGGCTCTCAGAAGCCTGATACGGCATCTGCCTTGCAGTTGTATGTATCTTTCCTGTCCCATATATGTTCCGGCGGGTATTTGACATACAGACGGGCACAGAACAGAAGGGCAATCATCTCTGTGACGGGAAAAGTCAGCCATACATAGGAAAGTCCCTGAAAATGAAAGACCCATGCCAGGGGGACCAGAAGAAGGATCTGCCTTAAAACAGTGACGCTGATGCTGGCTCTTCCCATATTTACCCCCTGGAAATAGACTGTCAGCATGATCACAAAAGCCGCGGGAATAAAGCTGACGGAAATAATGCGAAGCGCTGTGCAGCCAATCTCCAGAATCTCTTTTTTTCCGGAAAAGACTGTCACAAGCTCCGCCGGTACTGCCAAAAAGATGCCGCAGGCCAGGACCATCACGGTCACAGAAACGGCAATGGAGCATTTCAGTGTCTCCTTCACGCGCTTGAAATCCCCTGCCCCATAGTTAAAGCTCATGACAGGCAGTATTACCTGCTGCAGTCCCATAAGCGGAATGAAGAAGAAGGTCTGCAGCTTGTAATAGATGCCCAGCACTGTGACCGCGTCCTCTGTAAACTGTTTCAGTATCAGGTTCAGGCCCACCATATAAAGGGTGTAGAGAGACTGCATGACAATGGCCGGCATTCCCGCTTTATAGATCTGTATACAGCTTCCGGCTCTGAACCTGCCGTTCAGCGGACAGTGTCTCAGCACAGAGAGCAGGACCACCGCCATGGCACTCCACTGGCCAATCACTGTGGCAATGGCGGCTCCCCGGATTCCCATTACAGGAAATCCGAACTTTCCGAAGATCAGAAGGGGGTCCAGCACTATGTTGATCAGCGCGCCGAATATCTGCGCGCACATGGGAAGTACCATATTCCCTCTGGCCTGCAGTATTTTCGTGCAGTTTGCCTCCACGAACATGCCCAGGGAAAAAAGAAAAACAATGGTACCGTACTGCATTCCCCCTGCCCGCACTAAGGGCTGGTCAGAGGAAAAACGGCAGTAAACATCTAATCCCAGCAGGCCCACTGCCGTAAAAACGGAAAAATTCACAATTCCGAGAAACAACCCGCTCTTAATCATATCATTCTGGGCCCCTGATGCCTCGGCCCCGTCCATACGCGATACCAGAATGTTGATCCCTGTTCCCGTTCCGGTTGCCACAGCAGTCATCAAAAGCTGAATGGGAAAAATAATAGACAGGGCAGTCAGGCCCTCCGCCGAATATTTTGCCACAAAATAGCTGTCCACAATATTATAGACGGACTGGATCAGCAGAGCCAGCATCACCGGGGGTGACAGTTTAAGCAGTAGTTTCCATACAGGTGTCTGTTTCATATTTAACCATCCTTTCTTAACGAAAAAAAGAATAAAGGATGGAGTAACTACACAGTCAAGTGTTATTTTATATTTTTTTTAAATGGGCTTTTATTTCACAGTAATAGTCGTCAATATAGTCAAAAAGCTGCAGCCCCAGCTCATCTGCATAGACCGCATCCGTTGTATATCCGTTTTCTTTCATCCAGGAAAAAAGCGGGCCGAAATCCGCAGACTCCCGTATGATACGGACTATACAGACCGCATATTCCCCTGAGGGCATCACATGGAGGTTTTCCGGGCTTACATGGGAATAGCTGCTGTCCGCAATCTTCAGATACTCACTGCACTTGTAAATATTTCCCGCCCTCATCTCTTCGATATCCAGAATATATCCGTATTTCCGCTGTATGGTATCTGCATACCTGAGTTCATCCCTGGCAGCGGCCTGAAGGTTTGCGTGGTAGGAGGTGCCGTCCCTTGTCATAGTGCCCGCGATCACAATTTCCTCCTTCAGCCGTTTCTTTTGTACCTCTTCCGAATGGATGGCAGCGGAAACCCTTTGGTTCTCCTCGTCATACCACAGGATATCCTCCGCCACCTGCTGATAATATCTGCTCAGGCGGAGGGCTTCATTTCTGTAATCCAGCAGAAGCTGGGTGATCCTGCCATTGTCATGAAAGTCCAGAATCTGCTTTACTTTATCAAGCGGCACGCTTAATTTGCGGCATGTGGTTATGATGTCAAGCTGCCACAGGTTCCAGCGGGAGTAATAGCGGTATTGATTCTTTTCATCTATGTAATCCGGGACCAGCAGACCGATCTTGTTATAAAAATGCAGGGTGTCCTTTGATATTCCGGTGATCTTACTCACCTCACCGATCAAATAATATCCTTCTTTCAAATCTGTTCTCCTTATCCTTTTTCTCTGCACGTGTACGTGTATGGTATCTATCCTGTTCCTTTTGTGCACAGGAACCGTAACCATTATATATCAAAACTACAGAAAAAAGCCACTAAAACCCTACACCTGCATCCCATTTTGGTGTACAATCACAGCAGAAGACTGATACATTTATATACGCTTACGGTAAAAAACAGGGATTTGAGAGGATAAACAGATGAACGATATGACACAAGACAGCCTGCATATATTTACACAGCCCACAGCCTCCTGGTTCAGACAGGCCTTCGGACAGCCCACAAAAGTGCAGCAGGAAGCCTGGCCTGCCATACAGAGCGGAGGCCCTGTTCTGATCAGCGCACCCACCGGTACCGGCAAGACACTGTCGGCTTTTCTGGTATTTATCGACCGTCTGCAGGATCTGGCAGGAAAAGGGGAATTGAAAGAGGAGCTGTACCTGATCTATGTCTCACCGCTTAAATCTCTCGCCGGTGATATCCGGGAGAATTTAAACAGACCCTTGGACGGCATCAGCGCTTTTACGGGCGGCGAGGGCGCCGGCAGGATCAACGTGGGCATCCGGACCGGGGACACACCCCAGAAGGAACGGCAGCGCATGGTAAAACACCCGCCCCATATCCTCATCATCACACCGGAATCCCTGTATCTGATGCTGACCAGCCGGACCGGGCGGACGGTTCTTAAGACAGCCAGGGCACTGGTCATCGACGAACTCCATGCTCTCATTGACACAAAACGGGGCGCCCACCTGATGCTGTCTGCCGCCAGACTGGACCGTCTCTGTAAAGCGCCTCTGCAGAGGATTGGCTTGTCCGCCACCATAGAACCGCTGCAGACGGCAGCCGATTATCTGTCTCCCGAACCGGCACATATGGTTGCGCCCCATATGCCGAAAGCGGTACAGATCGAGGTGATCGGCATTACCCAGGCCCCGGGAAGAAGAAAAGACCCCGTTTGGGAAGAACTGGCGGAGAAGGTATACAGCCGCTGTATGCAGTGCCGCAGTGTCATTGCCTTCTCCGAAGGGCGCAGATACGCAGAAAAGCTGGCCTACTATGTAAATCAGCTTGGGGGTGAAGATTTTGCCCGTGTACACCACGGCAGTCTGTCAAAAGAGCAGCGGGCAGAATCGGAAGATGCCCTGCGCAGGGGAAATCTGCGCCTGCTCTGCGCTACCTCCTCCATGGAGCTGGGCATTGACGTGGGTGACATTGACCAGGTACTGCAGATTGGCTGTCCCCGCACCATATCCAGTACCATGCAGCGCCTTGGCCGCGCCGGGCACAATCCGGGGCGGGTCAGTGTCATGTATATGTACCCCCGTACTGCCTCTGAAACCCTGTACTGCGGCATGACTGCCCAGGCTGCCAGACAGGGAGGCATCGAGCAGGCCAGCCCTCCCTGCATGTGCCTGGATGTACTGGCACAGCATCTGGTCTCCATGGCGGCCACAGCGAAAGATCAGGAGCCAGGCAAGGGCTCCGGCGGGATTCCCTGTACGGCGTATACCATTGATGAAGTGATGGAGATCCTTGCCCGCACTTATACCTTCCGCTCTGTCACCAGGGAGGACGTAAAAGCCGTTCTGGCCATGCTGGCAGGTGATTATGAACACAGAAGAGAGATCCCCGTGCGTCCCAGGATTCTGTACGACAGGCTGCATGAGCAGGTATTTGCTGATACCTACAGCAGAATGCTGGCCGTGGCAGCAGGAGGCACCATACCGGACAAGGGCATGTACACAGCCCGGACGGAGGACGGTGTTAAAGTAGGCGAGCTGGATGAGGAGTTTGTCTACGAATCACAGCTTGGCGACCGGTTCCTGCTGGGCTCCTTTGCCTGGAAGATCGTAAGCCAGGATAAAGATACCGTGGTGGTGACCCAGTCAGGTACGGAGGGTGCAAGGCTTCCCTTCTGGAAGGGAGAGATCAGGGGACGCAGCCTTGGGACCAGCCTGGCATTCGGAAGGATCATGAGAACATTGGCAGAGGCGGAGCGCAGGGGAACACTGACGGAAGAACTGGAACATCTGGGACTTGACCGGGCTGCCTGTGAAAATACTTCCGGTTTTTTACAGCGTCAGCTTGAAGCCACCGGAATCCTGCCCGACGATAAGACTATCGTAGTGGAACATTTCAGGGATTCCACAGGAAGCTGTCAGATCATGCTGCACGCGCTCTTTGGAAAAAGGATCAACACCCCCCTTTCTCTTCTTCTGCAGGATACCGCACAGAAATTAACGGGAAATCCTGTGGGAAGTGTGGAGGAGGAAGACGGCATCCTTCTGTATCCCTATGGGGAAAATGTACTGCCGGAGGGACTCCTTTTTTCCGTAGACGTGGATAAGGTGCGGGAGATCCTGGAGGCGATGCTTCCGGCAACCCCTGTCTTTAACATGACATTCCGTTATAATGCGGCCAGGGCCCTGATGATGGGGATGAGACGAAACGGAAGGCAGCCGCTCTGGATGCAGCGCCTCCGCAGTACGGAAATGCTGGAATCTCTCATACAGGAAAAAGACCATCCCCTGATCCGTGAAACCCGGAGGGAATGCCTGGAGGATCAGTGGGATATACAAGGCATGCTTGACATCCTCCATGCTGTGCAGAGCGGGCAGATTGCTGTAAGAGAGGTATATCTGGACAGTCCTTCCCCCATGTCTCTGCCCATGCAGTGGCGCGTGGAGGCTGAGGAGATGTACGAATATTCCCCAACCACACCGGGCATCCGGCAGGCTGTGTACGATGAACTGCGCTATATTGAAAAATTGAAGCCCTCGGCAGAAGCACTCAAAAAAGTACAGGAGCGCAGAAAACTGCCCGGGGACGCCGCAGAGCTGCATACCTTTCTGATGATGGAAGGTGATATAACAGCCCCTGAGCTGCATGATCTGTACACAGGGACACCTGAATCCGGCAGCATATCAGTCTGGCTGGAGGAGCTGGCAGCCCGGGGACTGGCGGAATATCTGGAACCGGGACTGTGGATCGCGGCAGAACAGCTTGAGGAATATAAACGTACACTCCTTGAACTGGACGAAGAGGAGGGGATGCATATCATCCGGCGAATGCTGTACTACCGGGGACCCCAGACCGCTGCACAGGTTCAGGAGCGCTATCTGCCGGATCAGGACTTTATTCTGAAGTGGCTGGAAACACTGTGCACCCAGAAGGAGCTGACAGAGGACAAAGGCCTGTATTACCACGCCAAACTCTATGACCGGGCCAGAAATGCCACGATCCGCAGTTTACGCACAGAGGCGGTCACACAGCCGCCGGAACATTACGCGGCACTGGCGGCAGGCAGAATCCTCATAAATGCCTCACCGGAAGAGCAGCTGAAGCAGACCATAGAACTTTTCTGCGGTCAGGGATTCCCGGTCACCTTCTGGGAGAGCATTATCTTAGCCGGTAGAGTCCGCAGATACAGCGAAGGGCTTCTAGACCGGATCTTGACAGAAGGGGACTACTTCTGGAAGATGCTGCCTCAGGGCATGCTCTGTTTCCTCAAATATGATGAGATTGACTGGGACACCCCGCCTGCTGAAGAGATTTCTACCGAAGACCAGGAGGAACAAACCCTTTACCGGGAACTGCGCCGCCGCGGTGCCAGCTTTTTAAAAGCACTGACCAATATCCCTGTATCCAAAGATGTGCGCAGTCTGATCATGGAGCTGGCCCAAAAGGGACTGGTGTGCGCGGACAGCTTTATCCCGGTAAGACAGTGGCTGAACAGGGATAAGATCCAAAAGGCAGCGGCAAGACAGCGTGTCAATGCCAGGATCACCGCTCTGTCCGCAGGACGTTGGGATATCATTCACCCTCTGAAGACCCCGTCCACGGAAGAACTTCTGGAAACCTTTTTCCGTGAAAATATCATTCTGTGCAGGGAAACCTTCCGGCGTTCCCTCTCTCTTCACGCAGACCTTTGCCGGGAATCCGCGCCTGACTGGAAACAGGCGCTGGAGGTGCTCCGTATCTGGGAGTTCACGGGCCAGGTGAGAAGAGGGTATTTTGTGCGGGGACTCTCCGGTGCCCAGTTTATACGAAAACAGGATTATAAGGGAATCGTAAAGGCTCTGGCACATCCGGAAGAGCAGATCATCTGGCTGAACGCATCAGACCCCGCACAGCTCTGGGGAAAGGTACTGGAGCATCCGGAGGGCCGTTCTTTTCTCAATGTCCCCGGCACTGCCGTGGCACTTCGCGGCGGAATTCCCGTCATGGTGCTGGAACGGCAGGGAAAAATCCTGCGGATACTGGAGCATGCGGATATAGCTGCTGTACTGAAAGAATTTGTCCGCGCGTTCAGGGAAAAGGCCGTCTTTCCGGAAAAGAAAAGGCTTCTCATAAAAGAATACCCGGCATATGCAGGTGACGCTTTAAAAGATGCAGGCTTTAGCCGGGAAATGATGGACTATGTCTTATACCGATAAGGGATATTCCTGACCTCTTAGAACCATTATCCTGCCGGCAGATTCAGCAAATAAAGTCGAGGCATTTTTTTATGAAAATGTTACACTTGACAAAGCAAATGGATCAAACGAAAAACGAGGAGGTCACAGGAATGGAGATACAAAAAAAGATAGAAGGTCACCTAAACACACTCTGCAGAGAAATCGGCGCAAGACCAACAGGCTCAAAGGCCAATCAGAAGGCAGCCGCATATGCCGGCAGAGTATTCGCTGACGCCGGCCTTAACGTTACAAAACAGGAATTTGACTGTATGGACTGGACAGAAAACGGCAGTACGCTCACAGTTGACGGACAGGATATCCCCACAGCCCCGGCACCGTTTTCACTTCCCTGCAGCGTGCAGGGAGAACTTCTCTGCATTCGCTCCCTGGAGGAGCTTCGCAACGCACCTGCTGCCGGGAAAATAGTGGTACTGTGCGGTGAGCTGGCAGCAGAGCCGCTGATGCCGAAAAGCTTTGTGTTCTGGAATCCCGACGAGCACAGAGAAACTATCTCCCTGCTGGAAAGGGGCGGAGCAAAGGCTGTGCTGACCTTAAGCCTTTCCCCAGAACAATTCGTTCCGGTTATTGAGGACGGAGACTTTCAGGTTCCATGTGCCGTGATCCTTCCGAAACACCTTCCGCTGCTTAAAAGCGGTCTTTCTGTATCGCTGACTCTGAACACAAAAAGACACTCCGCAAAGGCCGCCAATATCCTTGCCGTCTACGGAAGCGGCAGACAAAAGGTCTGTGTCTCAGCACATATTGATACCAGGCCGGGAACCCCGGGTGCCCTGGACAACGCATCCGGAGTGGCTGTGCTTCTTGCACTGGCAGAGCATCTTTCAGGGCAGGAGCTGCCATACCGCATTGAATTTGTACTCTTTAACGGTGAAGACTATTATTCCACCCCCGGAGAAATGATGTATCTTTCCTCTTACCTTTCTTCTCCAAAGGAATATATCTGCGCGTTCAATCTGGACGGCGTGGGCGCGAAAGGGCAGAGCACTGCATACTCGTTTTATGAGTGTCCCCAAAATCTGATGAGCTGTATTTCCGGCTGCGCGGCAGACCTTGATGGATTTGAACAGATCGAGCCATGGCCTCAGGGAGACCACACCCTGTTTTCTTTTTCCGGTGTTCCCGCAGTCTCTGTTACCTCCGGCAACATATTCGGACTGGCAGAGCGCATTCTTCACACGGAACACGATACGCCGGACTTGATTGATACCAATAAACTGGAGGCTCTTGTAAATTTTCTCCACACCCTGCTTTGCGGCGGCAGTATCGAACAGATACTATAACACCTCCCGGTGCCTATCCCACTTTAAAGTGCATACTTTGCAAAATCCTTTCACTGCCTTATGATAAACATATAAGAAGCGGCCGCTTCAAACAAAGGACAGGAACAATCCGGCAAATACAACATTTCAGAGAGGATGGAACAAAATGAAAAGAGTAGTGGAATTTTTACAGGCAAACCCGGTACAGTATCTGGCAACTGTCGGCAGAGACGGCAAGGCAAAATGCCGCCCCTTCATGTTCTGCTTTGAGAAAAAGGGAAAACTCTGGTTCTGCACCAACACTACAAAAGAAGTGTACAAAGATATGCAGGCGAACCCTGAGATAGAGGTTACTGTCTCCGACGCGTCATACACCTGGCTCCGCCTGCACGGCAAAGCAGTCTTTGAGGACAATATGAAAGTAAAAGAGGCCTGCATGGCCAATCCCATTGTAAAAGGCCAGTACAATACTGCGGACAATCCGATCTTCGTGGTATTCTATCTGGAAGAACCCCATGGCGTGATCGCGGACTTCTCCGGCAATCCGCCTTATGAATTCTGAAAATTTCTTTGACAGGACTCCGCTTTTGCCTTAACAGAGATCAAAAAAGATTCGGATAAAACGGCTCTTTTTTGGTCTCTGAAAAACGCAGTTACCTAATCCAGACGATTCTTATAATTTGTCCCCCAGGTCACCATGGAATCCAGAATCGGTTTCAGACTGTATCCTGTTTCCGTGAGGGTATATTCCACTTTGGGCGGAACTTCCGGGTACACCTTCCTGGTGAGAAGCCCGTCCGCCTCCATATTGCGCAGATGGCTGGTCAGCACTTTCTGGGTGATACCGGAAACCGAACGCATCAGTTCACTAAATCTTTTTGTTCCTGTCAGCAGATCCCGGATAATGAGCACCTTCCATTTATCCCCAATAAGCTGCAGCGTCATTTCCACCGGACAGTCCGGTATTTTCTTTTCCTGATTCATGGAAACATCTCCTTGGTATGTAAAAGTATGTACAGACATTAATCAATATTTATTTTCATTATATACTGCCCTCGGGAAAATGCAAGAAGGCACCGGGAAGTATTCTAGTATCAAAAAGATACCAGCCGCAATTGACGGTACCCGCTCCAAAGAGTTATACTGTTACTGGACAGTACCGCTCTTTTTTTGCTGTCAAAACGAAGAACCTCTGATTATTTTCTTGATAAAGAAATGGTCACATGTTAAAATAATCTGGAACACACATGAGCATAGTGGACCGCATTCTGCAGAAACCACAGACTGCTCAATACTAATATAATAACTGTTGTGATAGGCAGTCAGCCGGAGAGGTAAGAGGAACGATGGAATGAGATCCAAAAAAAATATACTGGTAGTAGAAGATAATGCTATCAATCGAATGATGTTATGTGAAATTCTGACTCCTGAATATACGGTCCTGGAAGCAGAGAACGGACAAGAGGCGCTTTTGGTTCTGCAGGAATGCAAAGAGGAGATTTCCCTGATTCTGCTGGATATCATTATGCCTGTCATGGATGGGCATACCTTCCTTTCCATTATAGAAAAAAATCCCTCCTACGCGTCCATCCCCGTGATCGTGGCAACACAGAGTGACAGCGAGACAGATGAGATTGCGGCCCTCTCCAGCGGTGCAACGGAGTTTGTGACAAAGCCCTATAATCCCCAGGCGATCCTGCGCCGGGTCGCAAGCATCATCCGTCTGCGGGAGACTGCCGCTATCATCAATCAGTTTCAGTTCGACAGGCTTACCGGTCTCTACAGCAAAGAATTCTTCTATCAGCGGGTCAGGGAAACCCTGGAACAGACCCCTGACCAGGAGTACGATATCGTATGCTCCGATATTGAGAATTTCAAACTGGTCAATGACATATTCGGAACACCTGCCGGGGACAGACTGCTGTGCAGCGTGGCTGATATGTACACAGGACTGGTGGGAGAGGAAGGAATCTGCGGCCGTCTCCACGCGGACCAGTTTGCCTGTCTGATGAAACACCGGGAGGATTACCGGGATGAATTTTTCATACAGGCAGGCGCACAGATCAGTAAAACCGGCAGTATGCGCAGCATTGTGATGAAATGGGGTATCTATGCGGTTGAAGACCGCTTACTGCCGGTGGAACAGATGTGCGACCGCGCCCTTCTGGCTGCACGGAAAATCAAAGGACAATACGGAAAGTATTATTCCAAATATGACGATGACCTGCGCAACCAAATGCTCCACGAACAGGCTATCACGGATGTTATGGAAAACGCGCTGGCAGAGGAGCAGTTTATTGTCTATCTGCAGCCGAAATACAGCATCAGCACAGAGCGGCTGGCCGGCGCGGAGGCTCTCGTGCGTTGGGAACATCCCAAATGGGGCTTTCAGTCCCCGGCGGCATTTATTCCGCTCTTTGAACGGAACGGCTTTATCACCAACCTTGACCAGTATGTCTGGGAAAAGACCTGTGCCATCTTACAGAAATGGGACAGCATAGGTTATCCGCCCATTCCTGTCTCAGTCAATGTATCCAGGGCAGATATCTATCAGGTGGATCTGGCTGATGTCCTCCTGAAGATGGTCAGCAGATACGGTCTTGCGCCTTCACGCCTTCATCTGGAGATCACAGAGAGTGCCTATACGGAGGATCCTGACCAGATCATCTCCACAGTCCGCCATCTGCGTGAACTGGGATTCATTATCGAGATGGATGACTTCGGAAGCGGCTACTCCTCCCTGAACATGCTGAACCAGCTCCCGCTTGATATCCTGAAGCTGGATATGAAATTTATCCAAAGTGAGACAGCAAAGCCCATGGATTAGGGCATTCTCGGTTTTATCATGGGGCTTGCACGCTGGATGGATCTGCGGGTGGTGGCAGAGGGCGTGGAGACCAGGGAACAACTGGAGCGTCTGAAGGAGATCGGATGCGACTATGTACAGGGCTACTATTTTGCCCGGCCCATGCCCAGTGAAGAATTTGAATCCCTCTTAAAGAGACAGGACAGCACGAAGGAAGAAACAGAGGCGGAAGCGTCTTCCCTCGGCAGCACATCCCTGTCCGGATATATTCTCGTGGCAGAGGAGGATGATGCGTACCGAAACCAGATCTGCAGTCTGCTGAGAAACAGATTTAAGATCATAGAAGCGGTTACCGGAAAGGAAGCTCTGGGATTTATCGTCCGCTATGAGCGTGAGCTTTCCGGTGTCGTTCTAAGCCTCACCTTACCGGAACTCAGCGGTTTTTCCGTATTGGAAATTCTGCAGAGGGAAAAGGCGGTCTGGAATATCCCTGTGGTCGCCACAGCCCCGCCTGATCCACGGACAGAAGATCAGGCAGTTGAGATGGGTGCCGATGACTTCGCATATAAACCCTGTTCCGCAAAAATAATAGAAAGACGGCTCATAAACGCCATGGAGCGCTCTCTGTCTTACGAGAGCAGGCAGACCTTACATGAGGATGCCTGCCGGGATTATCTGACAGGACTGCTAAACCGCCGCGGTCTCAATGCCGCGGTAAGGATCATGAAAAAAGAAGATGCCCCCATGGCAGTCTTTTTATTCGATATTGATAATTTAAAACAGGTAAATGAAACGCTTGGACACAGCCTCGGTGACCGTCTTTTGAAAAAATTCGGAGACCTTCTCCACGCCCGGACAAGAAGCAATGACATTCTGGCCCGGTTCGGCGGCGATGAATTTCTTGTCATCATGAGACAGATGGGCTCTGAAGAGACAGCGCTGAAAAAAGGTGAGGAAATCTGCGGCGGATTCCAGAACGCGGCGCTTACAGACCAGTTACCCATAAGCTGTACCTGCGGAGCAGTCATCTGGAACAATGATGTCCCCCTTGACAATATCATATCACAGGCCGATAAAGCCTTATACCAGGCTAAACTAAACGGTAAAGGCGGCTGCAGCGTCAGACACCAGTCGGGCCTGCCGGATTCATCGAACGACAGGCAAAACGGTTCGCGGGATTAACCCTGCGGACCGTTTCCTTTTTTTCTTCAAAAAACATCTTGTGAACAAACCAGGATTGTGATATGAATATATAGAAAATATATTCTTCACAAGGAGACCGAAATGATAAACAGAGAGGATATGCTGGAACTGACCAGACGTATGACACCAGCCAGAACGTCCATGACAAGAGCTGCCGGCAGCTATATGGATGCGGACGGTGATATAGACGGCACTTTTAATACAAATTTTCTGAAGCTTTCCCCATCCGATAAAGGGAAAAACCTGGCAATCGCAAAGGCCATTCCCTTTTCCGCCACCAATAAAAATCTAAAGCGATACCGATTTCCGGAGGATTCCATGAAAGCGGGCAGTATGCGCCAGCTCCTCATGGGAATGAAATCCTGCGGTCTGAAAAACGATGTGCTGATGGAGACATTCTACGACCTGATCGCGGAATCCTATGAATCAAACGACGGCTACGCGGTCCTTGTCTACCACGACCGTTATGATGTACCTGTAAAAGCTGCGGATCATGAGAGGGTAGGGGAGTCAGAAGAAGTGTTTGAATACATCATCTGCGCCATCTGCCCATTAGAGGGCGACTATGAACCGGCTAAACCGGAGTGTGGGTTTCTTTTCCCTGCCTTTGCAGACAGAAGCGCAGATGTGGACCACATTGACGTATTTCAGTCAGATACCGGACATCCCCATTTAGAATTGTTGAAAATATTAGGTCTGTGATTTTTGCCGCTACAGAATTCCGGCCTTCTTTAGAGAACGCGGCGGGTATTCTTCTTACAGGACCTGAATGGCTTTTGAAAAGCATTCTATATTCTCAGAAGAAATCTTCAGGGTTTCCCCGCGTCTCTTCATGGCCGCTTTCATGATCAGCTTGTCAAAAGCCTTCATTTTCTCTGTTCTGGCCTCACCGCCAAAACACTTTATTACCGCGTTCTTTCTGAGAGAAAGCGGAAAATTTGAAGACAGGTATTCCTCAAACTGTTCCTGGAATCCGCAGCAGAGGAAAATTCCTATTTTTTTACTGCTCAGCAATGATTCGTTTGCCTTACAAAATGCTTTCATTTTCTTTGATACCGCGCCGATATAAATGGAACTTCCCAAAATGATGGTGTCAAAATCTTTAAGGTCAGCAGGGCTCTTGGAAACCCGGTCGATATCTGTAAGAGATACAGAACCGGATAATCTGGATTTCAATTGCTGCGCACAGTCCGCGGTACACCCATATCTGCTTGCGTAAATAATCATTGTATTCATTTCTTATTCTCCTTTTTTCAAAGCATTTTCTACAGCTTTTCGTATAGTATCACTGCTGTATGTGGCAGAACTGACCGCATCTACCTCCAGTGACTGCTGTTCGACAATGTCGTCGATGATTTTTTCGCCCGGTCGGCCCAACAATGTATCATGTTCCAGTATGGTGATGCTCTTTAGTTTCCCATCACTGACTTCAACAGAAACAGCGGCCTTAACGAATCCATTGTCAGCGCGTCCAACATAGGTACCGTCACTGACAGATGAGATATCCATGTTTGATATTTCCATTTTCTCAGGCTTTTGTGTCAGCATTACAATAAAAATTATGCCCAGAAGTACAGCGAACACAATACCTGCCCCTGCAAGCAGCTTTGGTAAAATGCCCCTGCGGGCTTTGGAAGATGCTTTCACAGTTTTATACCTCCTAATAAAATTCCCACAAAATCCTCTGTAAGCTGTTCAAAACCAGCAAGCAGATATGTCTGATTTTCAATGGCGCTCATGACAAATCCCAGCATTGCACTGACGATCATCCAAGAATGTCCGGCGGTCACAGGTCTGAAGACTGCCTGTTTGATTCCGTCTGCAAGGAGTTCGTCGAACATGGCGATTCCGGAGTTGGTGGGCTTTCCATCTGTACTGTCATTTGCAAATATAACATTCACTCCGCTGAACATGACAGCTTTTACCATTTCCGGTTCCTCACAGAGCGTTTGGATAAAGATCCGCATCATCTTATGTACCTTCTGGTCTGCAGACACCACAGTATCCTGTTGGGAGAGATTATCCATTACCTTGCCGTAGAGCTTTTGGGCCATATCTTTGATGATCTCCGCCTTATCCTTATAATAGAGATAAATCGTAGTGGGAGAGTATTCAATTCTGGAAGCTATTTTTCTGATGGACAGCTTCTCATATCCCTCCTGCTCAATGATCTCTATGGCCGCAGTCATGATTTTCTGCTTCATCTCCGCTTTTTCCACGTCACGCCGTTCTTTAATTCCCATATACGCCTCCGATTAACAGTGTTAATTATATTTACAGCGTAATTATATGATAAGTTTGGGAATCTGTCAATGGAATTATGGTTTACAATTACAGTTTTCTGACCGGTTTATTGATGTATCCCTTCCAATATCAACCGTACACATCTGTCTATTCCCAACAGAGAACTATTTAGTACCATATGATAGTTGGACGGATTTCCCCAGACCTGGCCTGTGTAACGTTTGTGGTGAAAAGCTCTTTGCCCATCTTTTATTTTCATTGTTATGTCTGTTTTTTCAGGAGCAATTCCATATTCACTTTGTATACGCTGCCTTTTCTGATTTAAATCTGAGCAGATGAAGATACGGAGGCAGCCGGGATAATCTTTTAAGATATAGTCTGCGCACCGACCAATGATAACACAGGAACCTTCCTGGCTAATCCGCTGGATAACTCTTTTCTGAGCTTGATAGAGGAGGTCTACTTCGCTTAAATTTCCGGTATTAAAAAGATGGGTCTCGAAAGTACCATAGCTTTGAGCAGCCCAGTCCCACGCAGTATTTCTGAAAGAGACACCTTCTTCAAAGGATTCTACATAATTATCAGACAACCCGCATTCTCTTGCCTCCATGGCAATCAGTTCCCTGTCGTAAAAGGGTATGCCGAGAGCCTGGGCAGTTTTCAGCCCGATTTCCCTGCCTCCGCTTCCATATTCCCTTGCGATGGTAATGATCGTATGTTCGGGTGGATTTTTTGGTGCATAGGAAACTTTTTCTTTGTTTTCGGTTTCTTTCCCTGCTGTTCTTTTCGGGTGCATTAAAAAAGCACAGACAGCAAAAGAAATAAACACAATAATGGAAGTTACAAGAAAAGAGGTCTTAATTCCAGCTATATCTCCATGACTTTTTGCAGAGGAAGACATAACAGTTACCAGAAGGGCACTGATGATCGAGCCGCCTACCTGGCGTACTGTATTCATAAGCGCTGTTCCGTGGGCAACGTATTTAGACTGTACAGAATTTACAGCCCAGGTCTGCAGGGGCTGCAGAAGAGCTACAACACCGAGCATGCGGAAGGCATAGATAATTATGATCGTTATAAGCGGTGTTTCTGCTCCGATAGAAGAAAGCCCCAATGTTGCACCCCCTAAAAGGGCAAGACCTGCAAGAGAAAGAATATAAGGGCCTTTCTTATCCAGTATTCTGCCGCAGAGAGGATTTAAGAAAGCTAAGAAAAGAGCACCCGGAAGCAGAACCAAACCGGATATGGTGGCAGAGTAATGCCTTAAATTCTGAATATAAATAGGAATCAGTGTGGAGACTGAAAGCATGGAACCATAGGCAAAGATCAAAAGAATTGTGCCCAGAGTGAAATTGTGACTTTTGAATATCCTTAACTCAAGAAGGGGGGAGGAGAGTTTTAACTGCCGGACAGCAAAGAGTGCAACACATATAATTCCCACTAACAGCGGACCGATGGTTAAAGGAGAAGAAAAACCATAATTCCCCTGGTTGGATACACCTGTAAGAAGGCCGCAGAATCCAATCGTAGATAAAATAACGGAAATAATATCAAGTTTCCCTTCGGCATGCATTTTTTCACCTGGAAGTTTGACAATGGCCAAAATAATTCCGAAAGCAGCCAGAGCGCACATAATATAAAAAATTGTCCGCCATCCGAAGAGATCTGCGATCCATCCGGCAAAGGTAGGACCGAAAGCCGGTGCAAATCCCGTGGTAAGTCCTACAATTCCCATAATTGTCCCACGTTCTTCCGGTTTATACAGCCGAAATGCTACCACCTGTGGAAGAGGAAGAAGAATCCCCGCTCCCAGAGCCTGTATAATACGGGAGAGAAGGAGTAGATAGACATTGGGAGAAAAGGCGGCCGCCGCACACCCGATAAAAAATAAAGAAACAGATACCAAATATAGTTTTTTAGAAGAAAAATGTTCCATAAGAAATCCGGTACAAGGTATCATGACGCCCATAAACAGCAGATAGCCTGTTGTAAGCCATTGCCCAACGCCTGCAGTTATATTGAATTCCGTCATAATTTTAGGCAGTGATGCGGTCATGACTGTCTGGTTTAGGGAACTGATGAAAGCTCCAATAATGATAATTCCAATAATCAGTTTCCTGTTTTTATAATTCTTTTCCATTAAAAATATCCCCTTTCAAAAGTCGGCAGGCAATTTGTACAATCATTTCGGTATCTTCATTCCAGTCGTTTTGCTGCCAGGTACGGAGCATATGAAAGGTAAGTCCGGCCAGATAATTTTCCAAATAGGGCAGTTCTTCCTGTGAGTTTGATACGTTCTTTGCATAGAAGGAAAACTCATTTTTGAAAAGATACATATTATTGGCTGCAAAAATGTAAGAGAGCTGATTGTCAAATAGTACTGACAGAAATTTTTTGTGTCCGCTCCAGAATTCAAAATAGACTGCCAGCATTTTATTTATTGTTTCCGGCAGGCTTTGGAGACTTCCGGTAAACATTAAAAAAAGCTCATTTAAGGCATGCTCCAGGATATCTTCTTTCTGGCTGAAATTCGTGTAAAAAGTCTGCCGGGATAACCCGGCGGTTCTGGTAATATCTTCAATTTTGATATCCTTTAACGGATGATTCAGAAGGAGACTTACCAAAGCTGTAGCCAGAGCCTTTCGGGAACGGAGTGCTGCTGGGTTTGTTGCGTTTTTATTGATCATTGTTTTTCACCTCATAAATGATTATAGCACGACTGCAAAAGTTTTACAAATGTAAAAGTTTTTTCCTTATATGCTTTGCATTCTTATTAAAAAATGTCAGAAACGTCAAAAAAAGTATTGACCTAAAGTTAGGTTTAAGGTTTATAGTCATTATAGAACCGATTCTAAAACAGGAGGAAAAAAGAATGGACTTTTTGGAAGTATTAAAAAACCGTTATGCATGCAAGAAATTTGATGGGCGCCAGGTGGCAGCAGAACATCTGGACGTGATTCTTGAAGCGGGAAGGCTGGCACCTACGGCAAAGAACCTGCAGGAACAGCGTATCTATGTTGTCCAATCTGAGGAAGGACTTGCTAAAATTGATAAGGTGACACCCTGCCGATACGGAGCCCCCACTGCCATAGTCGTGGCATTTGATAAAAACAACGTGTTTGTATACCCGGGAGAACAGCGTGATTCCGGAATCGAGGACGCTTCCATTGTTGCCACCCATATGATGCTTGCCGCAAAAGCCGTGGGCGTTGACAGCTGCTGGATCAACTTCTTTGACCCCGAAGCTGCGGCAAAAGAACTGGGACTGCCTGATAACGAGGAAGTGCTCATGATCCTGGATATCGGCTATGCAGCAGAGGATACAAAACCGCTTGCCACCCATACACAGCGCAGGGAGCTTTCAGAGACCGTTACATATATGTAAAAAGGGGAGGAATAGAACTATGAGTGAAATATTAGTAGCATATTTTTCAGCAACAGGAATAACAGAGAAACTGGCAAAGAAGATTGCGAACGTAGTAGATGGGGATTTACATGAAATTCATCCGGAGATACCATATTCCGCTGCAGATCTTGACTGGATGAATAAAAATAGCCGGAGCAGTGTAGAGATGAATGATAAGTCATTCCGACCGGCCATAGCGAATAAACTGGAGAGTACAGAAAATATCAAAATTCTGATTCTCGCTTTTCCTATCTGGTGGTACATAGCCCCGACAATCATCAATACATTTTTGGAACAATATGATTGGAATGACAAGATTATTATTCCGGTGGCAACATCCGGAAGCAGTGGTATGGGTAATACCAACGCTGAATTGGAGTCCTCCTGTCCGGGTGCGATACTAAAGGATGGTAAGAGATTTGATGTAAATGTGAGTGAAAAAGAAATAAAAGCATGGTTTGAAAGTCTGAGAGTTTAGAGCCTGTTTGAAAAACCAGCAGCTCTTTATCGTGATAAACAGACTTTAAATGTGGAATAGACTTATTTGTATAAAAGCAAGTAAGTCTTTTTTGTGTCAGCTCTGCCATAAGCAGTATTCTTTTACGCACGCTTTGGGCTGTAGGCCAAGTCCTTTTAAGTATATATGCATTGCTATACTTCTGAACTGAAATACTGTATAATAAGACAAACTTGAATTGACCGAGGTGAAAGCAGGGAATGATTGCTGAATGAAACCGGGAGACAAATTAGTAACTGTAACAGAGATTATTTATATAATATTTCATAAAAAAGGAACTGCTGAATACAATGAAAAATCAATTAGATTTAATTGCAAAATCTTACGACAGAAGTATACGTGAACATGGGAAACACGATTTCCCCAATTATGACAACTTGCCGGATTACATTACAAATAACCCTGATTATCCCAAATACATAGCAGCAGTAGAAAGTGGTAAAGGAGGCAGTGAATACATTGAAATCAAAGAATATCTAAAGCCTGACGCGGATAAAAAATTTATTGACCTTGGTTGCGCTCTGAACCTTATGTTCAAGGGATATGATACATGGCCCTCGCTGTACCATGGAGTTGATATTAGTCCGGAAACCATTCAATTATTATATAAATATGTGGAAAATAAAAAGCTGCCTATTGGAGAGTTGTTTTGCGGTAGCATACATGAAACCCTTTTTGAAGATAGCAGTTTTGATATAGGAGCATGTATCGGGGTTCTTGAATATTTTGAAAAGGAGTTTGTTCAAAAGGCAATCGTTGAAGCACACCGGATAATAAAACCATCTGGAAAGTTTGTTTTAGATATTCCGAATATAAATAGTTCTGTCGGTCGTATTATGATGCAAATCGAAGAATATATAGGCAGACCCGATATGTTTAACATATTGCCTTATGAATTTGAAAATATATTACAACAATATTTTGAAATAGAGAAAAAAGATGGAATCTATGATGATGTAGGTATGATTCATTATTTTTTAAGATGCAAAAAATGATGTTATCCCCATTCCAGAAATCATTCCCCAATCCTCCGCCATAGACTTTTGCAAGATAACAGACATACAGTCATGCTATCCAAACGGTGCACCAAAAGAGAGGAATTCCTCCGGCAAATGAGATATAATCAATAAAGGACGAAACCGTCTTATAGGAAAAAGCAGGAGGAGAAACAAATGGAACCTTTTCGTATAGAAAACAAGGACAGCTTTCGCGTTGTCGGTTATTTGATCAAGACAACGAACCAGAAGGGGGAGGGCAGAAAAGTGATTCCTCTGCACTGGTCAAAGATCCGGGAAAATCATCTGGAATCATCCCTGTTAAAATTGGCAGACCGGGAAACAGACGGGTTATTCGGCATAAATATTTATAATACAGACCCGGGAGATACCAGAATATTTGAATATATCATAGCTGTCTCAAGTGACCACGCTGCACCGGATGAACTTGCCGAATACACGGTTCCGGCCATGACCTGGGCAGTCTTTCCATGCACAAGGGAAACCATAGGGAGAACAGAGGCCCAGGCGATCACAAAATGGCTGCCAAAATCAAAATACAGGCCGTTAAATAAAGGGTATATCACAGGCAAAATGAAATCCGGAGCACCGGATATTGAATATTACGGAAAAGACGGCCGGGTTGAAGTCTGGATTGCTGTAAGAGAAAAATAAAGAGAACACGAAGAAAAGAGCGGAGGATAGGATAACAATGGATAAGAAAATAGAATTTCAGGATTTTATTGTTTCTGTACCGATTGAGAATCAGGATTTTGTGAAGGAATTGCATAACAAATTAATGGAGCTTGGCTGTAAAATAGAAATTAAAACAGCCAAAAGCGGCTACATGGTGTCTTACCTTTATCATAAAAAAACTGTCGCAAATTATGTATTTCGGAAAAAAGGCATGCTTGTCCGTATCTATGGGGTCCACGTAAACGAGTATGAAAAATTCCTGGAAACACTGCCCGGCGAAATGATCAGTGCAATACAGAAAGCCCCCATCTGTAAACGTCTGGCTGACCCAACTGCCTGCAATCCCAGATGTTCTAAGGGATATGATTTTTGGTTAAAGGGCGAACACTACCAAAAATGCCGTAACAGTGCATTTATGTTCTTGGTCTGCCCTCAAAACAATCCGTTCATACAGTCGTTCTTATTAAGCGAAGTTAAAGCATGGAATAATTCCGACTGGGACTAACAGAAATAGAAAAGGGAACAGGAAGAAGATAAGGCCAGCTCCGTGGACGGCTGTTTCCATGACCGCCCCCGGAGCAAATCTTCAGAACGTCTCCTTTAACTTTTCCAAAAGTTTTTCAGCAGGTTTTGAAAATACCTGATATTTTTTCCATATGATACTCATTTCCACTTCCAGCCTGGGAGACAGGGGACGAAAACAGAGATTACCGTTATCTGCCGGATTGATGATCTTATCAAAGCAGACAGCATAGCCCAATCCCTCGTCAACCATAAGTGAGGCATTAAAAAGCAGATTATAGGTGGCTGCGATATTTAGTTCCGACATTTCTTTTTTCATCCATGTGTTCAGCTCTCCGCCCTGGTTTTTCTGATGGGAAATGATCAGGGGTTTATCCCACAAATCTTCCGGTGAAACAGAGTCCTGTTCCGCCATCGGTGAATCACGTCTCATCAGTACACCCCATATATCTTTTGACGGCATCTTCAGAGCATTGTATTTTGCGGTGTCCACGGATCCGAACACAATGCCGAAGTCGATCAGCCCCTTATCCAGACGTTCCAATACAAATTCCGCATTGCCGCTGGAGATATGATAGCAGATATCCGGGTATGTCTGCTGCAGACTCCGGGCTGCTTTTGCAATCAGCCGGACCGCGTCCGTCTCCCCTGTTCCGATATAGACATCCCCCATTACAACACTGTCGGACAAGGTAACTTCTTTTTCCGCCTTTTTCACCAGATCGAGAATTTCTTCTGCACGTTTCCGCAGGATCATGCCTTCCTCTGTAAGGGTTACTTTCCTGGAACCTTTTGTCCCGCGGATCAAAAGCTGTTTGCCCAGTTCCTGCTCCATATTTTTGATTTGGGTGGAGAGGGTGGGCTGTGAGAGATGAAGCGATTCTGCAGCACGCACAATGCTCTGCTCTCTGGCTATGGCGAGAAAATATTGCAGTACGCGTAATTCCATTTTATATTCCTCCTTGAACGCCGCCGTCGGCGGCTGTTGGTCTAAATGTATCATATAGCTCCGCTTCTGTTTACTTCGGAGAAAACTGAACATCCCTGAGGATGATTTTTCGCAGTGACTTTCTCTGGAATTCATTATATTTCTTTTCAAGGAAACATGCAAGTTCACGCTGTTCCTGACACCATAGTACACTATGTATACTTGTATATTTAGAGCCAAAATACGGAAACAGCACATTGACAAGACACGTTACTCATGATATGATTCTAGCGTAGGATTTTAAGGGAATGAGGTTCTCCCGTGGAAATATTCCAAAAGCGCATGTTTGCTGATGACTTCTGTTTCAAACAGGGGTATCAGCTTTTTTTATGCGAAAATATGAAAAAGTACGAATGAGAATGCAGGATGCGAAAAAGGAAGGAGTAAGAGATATGTACGGAAGAGTGAAGAGAACATTTCAAACGTATAAGGAACTGTTGCTATTAGGACTGCTGGGAATTCCCATTGGCCTGGTTGTCGGAGGGATTGATGCTGTATTCGGAAGGGTACTGCTGGCGATCACGGATTTCAGAAACGGGCATCCCATGCAGCTCATTCCGTTTCTGGCTTTGGCAGGTGCGCTTATTGCTTTTTGTTACCTGAAATTCGGAGGGAAGAGCAGTAAAGGCATGAATTTGATCTTTGAAGCAGGGCATGGGGAAGAGGAAGTGATTCCGTTAAAACTGATTCCATTTATTATAACCGGAACGTGGATCACACATTTATTCGGGGGAAGTGCCGGCAGAGAAGGCGTGGCTGTGCAGATCGGCGCTACCTTTTCCCACTGGGTCGGAAGAAAAATACCGCTGAAAAACAGTTCCCATATTTTTCTCGTAACAGGTATGGCGGCAGGATTTGCAGGGCTTTTTGAAACACCCATTGCCGCTGTTTTCTTTGCAATGGAAGTTCTGGTCGCAGGAGCCCTGGAATACCAGGCTCTGCTTCCCGCAATCACAGCCGCCTTTACCGCCAGCGCCACATCACAGTTCTTAGGACTGGAGAAATTTTCCTTTGCGCTTACAGGAAAAATAGATATGAATTTTCCTAATATGGGAAAAATGATCCTGCTGGGCATACTGTTCGGCGTTGTGGGCGGCGCATTTGCATGGACTCTGAAATGTATGAAAAAGAAATTTGCCCAGACATGGAAGCAGCCGGTAATTCGTATTTTTATCATAGGGCTTATTTTAAGCGTCCTCCTGCTCCTCCTATATCAAGGCAGATATGCAGGACTCGGTACCAATCTGATCCACGCCAGCTTTTACGGGGAAGATATTCTCAGCTATGACTGGATCTTGAAATTCCTGCTTACCATAGTAACACTGGCAGCGGGATTTCAGGGCGGGGAGGTTACACCCCTGTTCTCTATCGGAGCAAGTCTTGGAGCTGTAATTGCCCCTGTCCTCGGTGTTCCTGTAGAAATTGCCGCGGCACTGGGCTATGCAGGCGTATTCGGAAGCGCGACGAATACCTTTCTGGCTCCGGTATTGATCGGCACGGAGGTGTTTGGCTTTTCCTACCTTCCGCATTTCTTTGTGGTCTGCGCATTTGCCTACTTATTTAATCTGAACAAATCTATCTATTCGTTACAGAAGATCATGGATGGGCATAACGGATATCAGAAGCCTTAAACGAAATGCATTTTTTCAGGCCCGTAATGCCTTAGAATATCCAAAATATCTGTACGATACACGTTCTCACCAAGCGCATCTCCGTTTGGTGAGATTGTGATTGTACGGATATCTTCCGGGTCTTCCTTGTAAGGGTTCTCCGGCTGTTGGCCTGTATCAAAATATTACTTATATGACAGAAGAAGAGGAGAGAAGCACTGTTTTGGCTGCTGTATTCCTGTCCTGCCTAGTCACTTTCTTTTTCTCTGAGGCGGACAGCACTGGCGGCTGCACGCCTCCTGGAATCCTTTAATTTCGCATAATGCTTTTGCGTGGTAGAGACACTTTTATGGCCCAGAACATCTGCCACAAGATAAATATCACCTGTTTCCTCGTAAAGAGCCGTGCCATATGTAGAACGCAGCTTATGGGGAGTGATTTTCTTATTTGTAATGATTGGCTGTGTATATTTTTTTACCATTTTCTCTGTTGCCCGGACACTCAGGCGGGTTCCCTGGAGAGAGAGAAAGAGTGCGTTTTCATGGCCCGGCTTTGTCTCCATGTTTTCTCTTTCTTCCAGATAATTGAGCAGGGCAATTTCCACCTCCTCGCCAAAATAAACAATTTTCTCATTTCCACCTTTTCGTATCACGCGGAGACCACTGTTTTTAAAATTGACATCAGAAATATCCAGCCCCACACATTCAGACACACGCAGCCCGGTTCCGAGAAAAAGTGTTATAATAGCAATATCACGTGTTTTTGTTTTCAGATAGTAGCCCTTTTGGTGGGGTGTCAAATTATCGCTGAATTCCTCCATGGAATCCAAGATCATGGCAATTTCATCTGGATCAAGCTGAATAATGGCTTTTTCATGGACTTTCGGAACATCCACAATACGAGTAGGGTTATTTTTTACCATTTCATGCTTATACAGATAGTCAAAAAGGCTTCTGAGAGCGGAAATCTTTCTGGAAATGCCGATTTCGCCGTTTGTCATTGCCTCACCTGTATTTTGGCTTTCGTAAACTTTCAGATAATTCTGAAATTCTTCAATATCTGTGGGACGAAGATTTTCCATGACATCAAGGGAAATGTCACGGAGCGCCAAATTTTTCAAAGTGGGATTTGCGGTTGTAAGAAACTGAAAGAAAATCTTTAAATCATAACAATAAGCAATCTGGGTCTGCATGCTCAAAGTTGTCTGGCGGCCCCTGCAGAAATCCTGTACATACGGAGGAAGCTCCGCCAGAATATTTCTGAGCCGGATATTGTTATCAATATATTTTTTCTCGTGATAGCTGATATTTTTTTTCTCCATGAATTTTGCACCTCAATAGGATTGTTATAAAACGTTGCATTTAGCTTAATTATAGCCTATCCGGAGGAAAAAGTCCACAACTATTCGTAAAATGGACATTTCGCGAATAGTTGTGGACTCTTCAATGACTCCTTCGATTTTAAATAATTTTACATTAATGGTAACGCATAAACAAACCACTTCTCATTTATTCCAGATTTGGATTTGCTAAATGTAGATTTTAAGTGATAATATATATATGCTGTCAAATGGTTAAAAATCAACATTTGTGATTTGTGGAAAGTTAAGAATAACTTGAGTGTGGTATACATACAACATCATTACACCTAAGAGAAGGCGACTCTCACAACAAAGAAAATTTATATAAGGAGATACCATGATATTAATCATAGAAGACAATCCAAATATCCGTCAGGAACTATCTGTTTACCTTCAGGCAAACGGCTATCCATGCATCTGCCCGGAATGCCGCTGCTGTACCCAGGAGAAACTAACGGCGGATGTAAAGAACCTGCTGCTCTCATCTCCCATTGAGCTTATTCTTCTGGATATCAATCTGGACGCCTGTGACGGCCTGGAGCTATGCCGCGATATTCGAGAGCAGACAAATGTACCTGTCATCTTTGTTACCGGGCGCACCCACGATGAAGATGAACTGGCCGGAATTCTCATGGGAGGTGATGACTTTATACGCAAACCCTACCACCTGCCCATACTTCTGGCCCGCATAGGCAGAATCATGGCCCGCCGGAATACTGCCCTTTCTGAATCCATCTGCGCGTCCGGCGCCGCACTCAATGTTCTGATGGGACAGATCACATACCAGGGACAGACCTTGGACCTTTCCAAAAATGAGGTCAAGATTCTCTACTATCTCTTTTTAAATAAAGGGCACATTGTGACAAAAGACGCATTGATCGAATATCTGTGGGAAAATAAATTTTATGTGGATGAGAATATTTTAAATGTGAATCTTTCCAGGCTGCGCCGCCGTCTGAAAGAGCTGAACCTGGGCGATTTAATTGTGACAATCCCCAAAAAAGGACTGATGGTCAACATCTGAGAAAGGAAACTGCTATGACGCCTGCAAACTATCTATATGAAAAACTGATGCTGCTTTTTCTGAATCTGTTTTGTGCGATCGCTATGACGATCTATTTAGCTTTACTCGGAAACAGCTTCTCTTCTGTCCTGCCCATACTTATAATCTGGGCAGTTATCCTTTTCATTGTCTGGGGAAACGGATTTTATAAACAGAAGAAAAAAGCAGAACAGATCACCAGACAGTTAGACCTGCTGGACCAGAAATATCTTATCTGCGAGATGCTGGATAAACCGAAGACCTGTTCCGAACAGCTTTTTCAGCAAACGCTTCGCACAGCCTGCAAATCCATGCTGGAGAAGATAAACCACCTGAAAAAATCCCAGTACCAGTACAAAGAATACATTGAGGAATGGATTCACGAAATCAAGACCCCCATCACTGCCATTGACCTGATCTGCAAAAACCATCCGGAAACGGAAAATAAACGCATCGGAAAAGAACTGTCCCGAATCAACTATCTGGTGGAGCAGGCCCTGTATTATGCCCGCAGTGAGAACGTGGAAAAAGATTACTTTGTCAAAGAATTTCAACTATTTGACGCTATCCGTCCTGCCCTTCTGGAAAACAGGTCCCTGCTTCTGGAAGAAAAAATCGCGCTGCAAATTGAAGAGACCGATGACATTGTCTATACAGATGAAAAATGGCTCACTTACATTATCAGTCAGATTCTCTCCAATTCCATAAAATACCACAGGACAAAGGATGCCTGCATTAAAATCTCCGCCGCCCATACAGGATCCAGTGTCTCACTGATCCTTGAGGACAACGGCCGGGGCATTCCTGCCGCGGACCTGCCCCGTGTCTTTGAAAAGGGATTCACCGGCACTGTCCGCACAAATCGGCAGTCCACAGGCATGGGATTGTATCTATGCCGTAAACTCTGCCTGAAACTGGGCCTTTCCATCCGGGCAGATTCTGTATGCGGGGAGGGAACTAAGATCACAATTGACTTTCCTACCGGAACTTACATACGTCCGGAATAAGGCATTACAATTTTGTAAGTACAAAAATACCCTGTCCCCTGCTATGATAACATCATAAAAACCAAATCAAACATCATCATAGAAGGAGTAAAATATGGAAACTCTGCTCAGAATCGAAGAACTGGAAAAATACTACGGAGCAAAGACACTCATCACAAAAGCTTTGGACAATATTAGCTTTTCGGTGGAAAAAGGAGAATTCCTGGGCATCATGGGAGCCTCGGGAAGCGGCAAGACTACTCTTCTCAACTGCATTTCCACTATAGATACTGCAACAGCAGGACACATTTACCTGCGGGATACAGATATCACCGGGCTAAAGGAAGATAAACTGGCAGAGTTCCGCCAAAAGAACCTGGGCTTTGTCTTTCAGGATTTTAATCTTTTAGATACCCTGACCATTGAAGAGAACATTGCCCTGGCACCTGTGATCCAGGGGACCTCCCCCAAAAAAATCGCCGGCGAGGTAAAAAATGTGGCCGCCCGTCTCGGCATACAGGATATCCTCGCCAAATTCCCTTATGAAGTATCCGGCGGGCAGCGTCAGCGGTGTGCCTGCGCCCGGGCTCTGATCGCCCACCCCAGCCTTATACTGGCTGATGAACCTACAGGTGCCCTGGATTCCAAATCCGCAGGTATGCTGTTGGAATGTTTCACCCAGATGAACCGGGAAATGCAGGCAACCATCTTAATGGTTACCCATGACATCTTTTCCGCCAGCTACTGCAGCCGAATCCTCTTTCTGCGGGACGGAAAAATTTTCAGCGAACTGTCACGGGGAAACAAAGCCAGACGTGCTTTTTTCACTGAGATCCTGGACATAGTAACTCTGCTGGGAGGTGATGTTTCCAATGCTCAGTAAACTGGCTCTGCGCAATGCCAAACGCTCCATGAAGGATTATGCCGTCTATCTCCTCACTGTGAGTATTTCCTTTTCCCTTATGTACGCTTTCAATATGGTCGTATTTTCTAAGGATATCAAAAGCCTTAACCAGATGATGGACAGTCTGCCAATCATGATCTCATTCATCTCTGTGATCGTGATCGCCGTGATCGAATGGCTGGTCCATTATATGAACTGCTTCATGCTGGAAAAGAGAAGCCGGGAGCTTGGCACTTATATGCTTCTGGGTATCAGCAGCCGTAAGATTTCCCGGATGATCATGTTGGAAAACAGCATAATGGGAACAGCCGCTTTTCTGGCCGGCCTGCTTGCAGGAACTTTTATCTATCAGATTCTTACCTTGATCATCATGAATCTCTTTGAAGTACGTTTTTCTGTCAAGGCTGATATTTCCTTTCCTGCTGTCCTGTTAACTTTACTCTATGTTATCCTGATCTATACTTTCTCCATGCTGCGGATGAGAAAGAAACTGAAAAAGACTAAAATATACGATCTCATGTACGCTGAGAAGCAAAATGAAGCCGCGATCATCTCCAACAAGAAAAGCCATTGGGTATTTTGTGCTGCCTCAGTGGGCCTGCTGGCAGCCGGATGTATTATTTTATACGTTATTTTCCATAATACCTCCAATTTTTCACCGTTCCTGCTCCTTGCCGGCTTTCTGCTGGTCATCATCGGACTCTATGGAGCTTATATTACACTGGCGGGTTTCCTGATCAAAATATTCCTTGGAAAAAATGAACGGAAATTTAAAAAGGATACTCTCTTTCTCTATCGGAATCTATCCGCCAAATTGAAAACCATGAGTTTTACCATGGGAACGCTGGCTATGCTTTTAACCCTCACCCTGGCCTGTATTCAAAGCGCTATGCTTTTCAACAAGTTTTTTGAACTTTCCGCCTTAAACCGCTGTACCTTCGATGCCCAGGTGTCGGCAGAGGACCCGGCTGTGCTCACAGAAGCCGCAGATTATTTCAAGAAGACACGCGGAATAAAATCCAGTCTGCAGGTTCCCATTTACCAATGCGGACAGATGGCGCTGTATGAAGCATTAGACCAGCAGTCCTATGCCGTTGACGATTACGCCATTTCCTACAGTGACTATGCCGGACTCCGCAAAATGCTTGGATATGAACCGGTAAACCTTACAGACGGCCATTACATCATCCACGCATATTCCAACATCAAAAAAATCGTGGATGCCAAAGACAGCCTGCCCTACACCATAAACGGCACTACCCTGGACCTTCAGGCCGTATATGATTCTCCACTTTCACAAAGCGGGAACATTGGTATCGGCTGTATTATTGTTCTTCCGGACCATCTTACCGACGGGCTTCCTACAGATCAAACCACTCTGGTGATTGAAACAGAACAAGAGACAACTGTGGAGGACTATGACTATCTGACCTCTCTGTATAGCAGTGACGAAGATTTTCAAAATCGGAGAGCTAACAACTGGAACACCAAGGGAAAAATCGTCTCTGACAGCCGTGCTTCTATTTTGATTTTTGGTTTCTGTCTGTATTATACTGGTCTGATCTTTATCTGCACCGCGGCAACCATACTGGCAGTCCAGCAGTTAAGCGAAGCATCCAAACATCGCTTCCTCTATAAGATTCTATCCAACTTAGGCGTATCCGACAGAAAGATCCATAAACTGATATTTCGTCAGCTTCTTCTTTATTTCGGAATTCCGCTGCTGCTGCCCATCCCGTTGTCCGTATTTATTGCTGCCTGTGTAAAGAATATCCTGTTGGAAATGATTACGACTGCCGTTTTCTGGACCTCCGTATCCATCGGGTTGGGACTGTTTCTGCTGATTTACCTTTTATATTTTACAGCTACTTATGTTGGCTGCCGGCAAAACACGTTCTAGCATGACAGGTGCACTTCCTATACAGCAGAAGTGCACCTGTGCAAAATCCATCATTCCAATGGAAACTATGCCTTTAAATTCCAATCTGCCGCATCCGCCGCATAACCTTTTCTGCCCGTATATCCAAGTCATCCCCCTCCTCTTTTCCGAATACCAGCTCACTGACTATCTTCCCATCCTGCATAAACAGCACACGTTTTGTTTTTGCTGCCACTTTCGCGTCGTGGGTAACCACCAGGACCGCAGTGCCCTCCTCATTGATCTCTTTTAAAAGCTCCATGATCTCCTGAGCAGACCCGGAGTTCAGCGCACCTGTGGGTTCATCCCCGAAAATAATCTCCGGTTCGCTCATAAGCGCCCGGCATATGCCCGCGCGCTGAAGCTGCCCCCCTGATACCTGGGCGATATCCCGCTCTTCCAGTCCTTCTATTCCCACCTTTTTCATAAGTGCCCTGGCTTTTACGGTTATCGCTTTTCCATTCTTTCTGTTTTCCCGCATAACTGGCAGAATGATATTGTCCAGAAGGTTCAGATTCTTTAAAAAGGCCGGCTGCTGAAAGACAAATCCCATTTTTGTCCTGCGCAGGTCCGCCAGAGTTTCCTCCTTAAGACCGGACATGGTGCTGCCGTCAAAAACTACGGTTCCGCTGTAATCAGAATCCATGCCGCTCAGTGTGTAGAGCAGGGTGGATTTACCGGACCCGGAAGGCCCCATCACGGAAACGAATCCTCCTCTCTCCATTTCCAGAGATACATGGTCAAGCACCAACTGCTTTTCCCTGCCCTCCCCATATGATTTTACGATTTCTTTTCCGTCTAATAACTGTTCCATACCTTACTCCTTTATTGATTGTGATATACATAGGTTCCCCGCTTTTGCCGTTCCTGCTATGGTTGCCGCCAGCGCGGTAAAGAGCAGAACAGCCGGTGACAGGACAAAGGAAGACAGAGGGTCTTCTGTAAAATGAAAGGCTGCTGCCCCCAGAGAGGAAATGGCAACTCCCGCTATCCTTTCTCCAAGCGTCCCGGCAAGTACGCTTCCCAGAAGAATCCCCAGGATCACAACCAGTACCGAACGCCATATATACTGCCTGGAAATATCAGAGCCGGTAAATCCAACAGACTTAAGCACAGCTATGGAATACCGGTCCTTTGCTGTCAGCAGTTTCATAAAAAGCAATATGACCAAAAGTGTCACAACAACAGCCACAAAACCGGCTCCCACCGACGCTGTCCGAACCGCGCGAAGCGTCTGTCCGAAAGTCTGTGCCACATAGTCTTCCATACCGGAAACCTTTGCATACGGAAACTTTCGGCTGTACTCTTCTGTCTTTTCCGCCAGCACACCGGGCTGTTTCAGATTCACACAGACCGTGCTCCAGGCGGCTTCCCGGGTACCCGGCTGGAAGGCCGCCTTTGCAGTTTTTCCTCCATTGGTAATGTCTGAGTAAATACCGCAGACTGTGAGCTGTTTTTCCCCTTTGTCCGTAAGCAGAATCATTTTATCACCGACTTTTTTGTCCATCTCCTCTGCGTATAACACAGACAATGCAATATCACTGTCACGGGAAGGCAGCCTTCCGTCCACATACTGAAGGGGAAAAGCACCGTGATTCCCAA
This sequence comes from Blautia caccae, assembly GCF_040095955.1. Classification (NCBI taxonomy): domain Bacteria; kingdom Bacillati; phylum Bacillota; class Clostridia; order Lachnospirales; family Lachnospiraceae; genus Blautia; species Blautia caccae. Next base: position 362,821 of record NZ_JBBMFP010000002.1, read on the forward strand.
GCTCCACTTTGATCTGCTCTGTCGTTCCGTCTTCCTGCTCTTGGTCAAAAAGTTCTGTTACGAAAACAGCATACGTCTCAACCGCTGAATCCCGTTCCAGATATTTTCCCACACTGCCTGCCTTTTCCTCCAGCTCCTCTGTCTGCTGTATATCCATCCGCAGATCACAGCGCCCCACACCCAGATAAGTGACAAAACTGCTGTCCGAGATCGTGTGATACAGATTCTGAGGCACCACCATGATAAAACACGCCAGAATGATCACAAACAACATGGTTAAATAGAGACGCTTCCGCGCAGCTATATCTTTCACAGCCAGAAACAGGTTGGCGCTTAACCATCTGTTCTTTGAAAGCCTGAGGCTTTTTCCTCCGCGGACATTTTCCTGTTCGCTTCCCTGGCGGATTGCCTGCACCGGTGATATCCTGCGGAATCTTTTCAGGATCCGTCTGATGAAGAATAGGATAAAAAAGAACAGAAGCAGGGTTCCTGCCATACCAAGAAGGAAAGACAGCCCATCATTCCCGCTTTCCCCCAGATTAGCGCGTATACTCTCCTGCAGCGGACCACGCAGCGTCAGTGACAGAAGAAATCCCATGATACATCCGGCTGCGGCGAGAACGGCATAGACCGCCAGATAAATACTCTGTATGTCAGACACCCGGATTCCCACTGCCTTCATAACCCCGATTTCCCGGTAGTCATCTTCTATTTTTGCAAGCAGGGTAAACCGGATGCAGAGCAGGGCTATGAGTATAACGATCACGCTGACCAGCAGGATCACAGCGATCATGATCCCGTCGGAGACCGCGCTGATCATCCGGAACAGCGGCCAGGAAAGAGTCGGCCCGTTGGCCGGCATTTGGGATGCACTGTAGGCACTCTCAAACTCACTTAAGTCTGACAAATCCTTCAGACGGAATTCTATCAGATACTCCACGCTTCCCACTTCTTTTAACTGCGCATAATCTCCCGCACTTACAACAAACCGCTTGGAGGAGGCAAGTGTGGAATTCATCTGGGAATCCCGGACAAAGCCGGTTACCACAAAGGTCTTTCCGTTTATGACAGCCTTATCCCCCGCCTGTACGGTATGATCCCTGTTATAGCAGACCGGGACCCAGAGTTCACCGTCTTTTGGCTGTGCGGGCCTGTTGTTCTCATCCAGCAAAAAATCAAAGCGGCTGCTCTGTACGCTGAATCCATTGTCCTGAACACTTAGTGCCAGGGAATTTTCTCCCAGCCTGATTTTTTCTCCGCCCACATTTAAAAACTCCAGAACCTGAAAATCCTCTACTGCGCTGTTTCCCGCAGCAAATGCTTCCAGCTCTTCAAAATCCACATCTCCTGTATGCATCTGCATAAAATGCGGCGTCTTCGCATCCGCCATAAGCCGGTCAATAGAACCGAAAAGATTGGTGACAAGGATTCCGGCCAGGGACAAAAGCATAGCCGCGGCGGTAATAAATAATACGGTAAGAAAGGATACTGCTTTATTTCCTGCAATGTCTCTTTGAATAATTTTACGATTCATATACACCTCTGTTTTCCAGCAGACGAATAGATTTTATACCGGGAAGAAGGGCCGCTGTCACACAGAGCAGCAGTCCTGACAGTATGATCAGCAATCCGATTCCCCTGCCGTCGCCTGTTCCGAGTATCTTCCCCACACTCCCGGCCAGTTTCCCTCCGGGCAGCAGCAGCGGGGTCATAAGGTAATCTGCCAATACACCGGAAACGGCATAGGCAGCCACATATCCAAGCTGGGAGATCAGTCCCACAAGCCCCCACACGCGGCCCTGTATCTTATTATCTATATTACCGCGTATCAGGCAGTCCAGACAGGTATTGGCAAAGGGAAGCATGGCAAAAAAACAAAATCCGACCGCTCCGATCCATACCATATTTTCACGCAGTCCGAACAGTGCCATAAAAATCCCCGCCCCGAACAAAGACGCGGAAAGAAGCCTGACATACCCTTTTTCTATGGAGAAGCCTCCCAATATCATACTGGATACCAGCATTCCGAAAGCAATGACTGTCATAAGTGTCCCAAGGGATGTACTGTCTGCAAAGCTGAGCACCATGGGGGACGCTAAAGTCTGGATCATCCCAAGACAGAACGTAATCAGTGCGCCCATGAAAACAAGGGCAGGCATTCCTGTTCTGCCCGTAAGGGCCTTCCATCCTTCTTTGATTTCCGGCAGAAATGATATCCGTCCTCCGGACACCCGGCTTTCGATTCCTCTGCGCACCGCCAGAGTCGTCACCACTGTCACGAAAAAGGTACCCATATCTAAAAGTAACAGAAGGCGGATATCCGCGATTCCAAGGAGAAATCCTGCCAGCACCGGGGAGATCAGATATTTCGCCGAACCTGCCAGTTGGACCATGCCGCTGGCTCTGCTGTACTGCTCCGGCCGCAGCAGATCCGTGATGGTGGCTTTGTATGCCGGTTCTAACAGGGAAGTAAATACCGAACTGATCGTCACACCCACACAAATCTGCCACACCTGTGCCTCCCCGTCCATAAGACAGGCCAGAATAAACAGCAGTCCGGCTGCGGAAAGACTGTCACCCAGTACCATCAGTATCCTGCGGTCATACCGGTCCGCCAGCACGCCTGCTGGTACACTCAGCAAAAGAGACGGAAGAAACGCAAGCAGAGTGACAAGCGCCATATAGGACGCCTTCCCTGTCTGCTGGAAAATATAGACACCCAGACCAAAGGATGTCAGCCCGCTTCCCACTGAGGAGATAAAATCCCCTGCCCAGAGTGTCAGAAACTTTCTGAAAGAGCTGTCTGCCTGCTTCATGCTATTCCCCGCTTTCAAACATTTTTACAATATAATCAAGATGCCCCTTCTCTGTGCCCAGAAGCCTTTCCATATGGAAAATGAATGCTTCTATCCGCATAAGACGCTCTTCCTCTGTCAGTACAACGAGACCGTCATCCAATATAGTGTTCAGATACGCCACCACCATCTCCATACATTCCAGAGGATAGGGCGTGTCAAAAAGTCCCTGTTTGATGCCATCCTCCAACACGATCGCCAGAATAGGCGGCACCTGATTCATAATGATCCTTTTTGACTTCTGATGCATCAATGCGTTCTGAGGCCGGTGCAGATGTTTGATCATGTCTTTCCCTCCCGCTCCTTCCGTCTCTTCCAGGCGAAGAGCCATAACAACACGAATCATGCGTTCTTCAACAGGGATACTGTCATCCTCTGCAATCTGCCGGGCCCGTGCCAGCATCCGCCCGCTCTGTCTGTCTATAATCGCGTCCATAATATCTTCTTTTGATTTAAAATGGTGGTAAAGCGTTCCTCTGGCAATCCCTACCGCCTCCAGGATCTCATTTGTGCTGGTATTATCAAAACCCTTCTCTGCAAACAGCATTGCTGCTGCGTCTAATATCTCATTTTTTCTCTCATTTGCTTCTTTTACTACCCGCATACCATTCTTCCCTCCTATAGACCGACTGTCTGTCGGTATATGTTCATACTATCATCCCCTGCGGGTTCTGTCAACCAAAACAGGAAATATTTTTCTTCACAATCCATAGAGCGGATGTTATCATGGGAACAAATCAAAGACAGACAGCGCCAACCGAAAAGTCAGCGCCATAGAATTTAAGAAATTACAAGACCTTAAGTGCGATTTCAAGAACAAACGCAACGCAGTATAAAACCGCAAGAACGATTAAACATGATCCATCTGGAAAGGATATAATAGCTGTCTGAAAGGAGGTTCACCATGCCAAATCAAACCATAGAAAAAATCACCGCAGCCATTCAATATCTTGAAACACATTTGATGGAAAAAACAGATTTGGATACGGTTGCGGAAGCACTTCACTATTCCAAATACCATCTGCACCGCATGTTCACAAATACTGTGGGTATGACCATACATGAATATGTTCTGCGCCGTCGTCTGACAGAGGCTGCCAAGCTTCTTGTTTTCTCCGACAGACCGGTTCTGGACATTGCGCTTGGGGCCGGATATGAAAGCCAGCAGGCTTTTACCAAAATATTCACCGCCATGTACAAGCAGCCTCCCAGCAGATACCGGGAGAATGAGAAATTCTACCCCCTGCAGTTAAAATTTGAATTAGAAGGGAGCTATCACATGCTGGACAGTTATGAAAATGCCTCAGAAAAAATCACATTTGCCCAGGATTCCGACATTCCGTGCTGGATGGATCTTGTGCGGCTGGTCATAGACGGTTTTCCGCATCTCAGGGAAGAGGACTACTTACAGGTGTTGAAACAAAGCATTGCCGACAGACAGGCCCTTATCCTGAAGGACCAAGAAACCGCCATCGGCATCCTGCTTTTTTCCAGGGAGACAGGAAGCATAGACTTTATGGGCACCCATCCTTTATACAGGAAAAAAGGCATTCCCAAAGCGTTTCTGGATAAGGTAATGCAGGAGCTTGCCGCTGGTAAAGAGATCAGCATAACAACATACCGGGAGGGGGACCGGGCCGATACCGGGCACCGCAGGGAGATCAAAAATCTGGGATTTGCCGAAGCGGAACTGCTGGTGGAATTCGGCTATCCCACCCAGCGTTTTATCCTGCCAAAGGAGGGACCCGATGCATCCATTTCCTGATGAAACAGCCCACCTTGCAGAAATCCTCCAGAAACTGGATGCCGCTTTACAGGAAGCCGACGCGGATGTGGAGAGGATTGACACAGACTATAAGAATGCCAAACGTTATATGGCACAGTACCGGGGCGAATTAGATCCCCATGAAATGTTTCAAAACGAACTGCTGTTAAAGCAGACAGACCACACCGGCACCATTGCCGCAGCCTCAAGGGATAGGCTGGCAAAACTAAAAGACTCCCCTTATTTTGCCCGGATTGATTTTAAATGCGATGACGGGGAAGAAATGATTGTATACATCGGCCGCTTTACCTTCCGCTGCAGGGGTGAAATGCTGATCTATGACTGGCGCGCCCCTGTATCCGGTATGTTTTACGACTATGAAACAGGCCCGGCGGGCTATGATGCCCCTGCCGGAAGGATTGAGGGATATCTGACCAGAAAAAGACAGTTTAAGATCAAAAACTGCATCATGGAATATGCCCTGGAAAGCGCTGCCAATATCCAGGATGATGTGCTTCAAAAAGAACTTTCCCACACTTCCGACGAGAAGATGAAATCCATCATCTCCACCATCCAGAAGGAGCAGAACAAAATTATCCGGAATGAAAATACAGGCACACTGATCATCCAGGGCGCTGCCGGCTCCGGCAAAACTTCCATCGCCCTGCACCGGATCGCATTTTTGCTCTACCGCTTCAAAGACCGTCTCTCTTCCCAAAATGTGACGATTCTCTCCCCGAACAAAGTGTTTGGGGATTACATTTCCAATGTCATTCCGGAACTTGGGGAGGAGCCCATCTATGAACTCAGCTTCTCCGATATAGCAGAGATCCAATTGGAGGGTATTATTGGTTTTGAGGAAGAAAGCAATTCTCTGGATGTCCCGGATGAAAAATGGTCCCGGAGAGTCCGCTTTAAATCAACGCTGGAGTTTGTACGAATGCTGGACGCCTATATAGAAAAGTTAAATGACACAATTTTTCTTCCTTCTGACTACACGTTCGGTCCTTTCAAAGCAGACAGAGACTGGATTGCAAAACGCTTTGCAGCCTATGGAAACTATCCCATAAAGCAGAGGCTTCCCATGATCGCAGATGATATATGCCGCAGCTTTGAAGATGATAATATCATGGAACAGGAACTGCCGCAGCCGCGTGCCATCCTAAAAAGCCTCACCTCCATGCTTGCCGTCCGCAGCACACTGGCCTTATATAAAAAATTCTGCCAAGACTCCGGCATCCCTCATCTGTTTGTCATGCCTTCCAAAAAGACACTGGAATGGGCAGACGTATATCCCTTTCTCTACCTGCACGCTGCCTTTGAGGGCCTGAAAGAGAGCAGGATCACCAGACATCTGGTGATTGATGAGATGCAGGACTACGCTCCCATCCAGTACGCAGTGATAAATCTGCTTTTTCCGTGTTCCAAAACCATTCTGGGCGACTTCGGACAGATACTGAACCCGAACCACAGCCATACTCTGGATGACCTGCGGGCCATGTATGAAAAGGCAGAATTTACCGAGCTGAACACCAGTTACCGTTCCACCTGGGAAATCATGAACTTTGCCAAATCCATCCTGAAAGATACAAAAATCCGGCCTGTAAAGCGCCATGGAAAGGCTCCGTCTGTCATCTTCTGTCAGACTCCCGGGGAAGAACTCCTGAAAATAGAAGCGGAGATCCGAAATTTTTTACAAGGCAGGGACGCCTCCATGGGCATAATCCTGAAGACGGACAAAGCCGCTGAAGCGCTCTTTAAACACCTGCATCCCACATACCCTGTAGAGCTGATATCCCCCCACAGCACAAGCTTTAAAAACGGGATATCCATCACCTCTGTGCGCATGTCAAAAGGGCTGGAATTTGACGCGGTCCTCATACCGGATGCGGGAAAGGAAACGTATTTTTCGGAATACGACCGCAGCCTGCTCTATATTGCCTGCACAAGAGCCATGCACAGTCTTACACTCTTCCATACAAAAGAACCCTGTTGTTTCCTTCCGAAATAACAGACGAGCCGGTCCGCGCAGACGTGACCGGCTCATTATCTTCTGTCTTCTATTTATCTCAGCAGCGGCAGACTGCCTGTCAGTTTATTGACCAGCTTCCTGGCACCGCAGATACCGATGCCAAAGTAAGTCATTTCCTCTTCTGCCACACTTGCTGCTTTTTTTATATACTCCTCATAGACGTTACAGCTCTGCGCAACATCTGAAAAATCCACCACCACCAGGTCCGCGTATTCCGGCCGGTAGAGCTGCTCCCTGATCTCTCTGATCTTCTCCTGATCCGCCTTCAGAATCGGAACAGGAAGCTCTATGATCCCAAGATGTTCCTTCCCGCTTTTGTCCATCACATCCGGCCCCACTGTCTCCGGGATGTGTTTTCCCAGTGTGATTCCCATGATTCCCGCTGTGTTGGCCAGAATGCCAAGGGGCAGGTCCTTGTCCAGTACCATGACGCATTTATCACTTTGTGCCTGCATATGCCTTATACTCCTTTGCTGTATTCTTCTCAGTTTTTCTGTCCTCAGATAAGAACAGGCCGATCAGTGTCAGGACAATGCCTGAGATGATCGTCCGTGTTAATTTCTCATGCAGGATAAGGGCCGACGTAACTGCCGTGATGACAGGAACCATGTAAATATAGACACTGGTCTTCACGGAACCCAGGATCTTAACCGCAAGATTCCAGGTCACAAAGCAGAGCGCAGAAGCTCCGAATCCCAGGAACAGCAGATTCAGCAGGTTTTTCAGGCTGGCAAACTGCTGAAGTTCCATATGAAAATCCATCAGAAGCAAGGCCGGGAGCATAAAGATAAGCCCATAGAAAAACGTCCGCCTTGTAGTCTGAATGGTATTATATCCAAACCCACTGATCTTTTTCGTGATCGTCGAAAACGCAGCCCAGATCATTGCCGCTATCACAGCCAGCAAATCTCCCACGGGATTTAACTGCAGGTTCTTCTCCCCTCCGAAACTGATCAGAAAGATACCCGCAAGGGCAATCAAAAACCCGGCGAAGAACCGTATATTCGGCCTCCTGTCGTGCAGAAACAGACAGGAAAAGATCACTGTAAAAAAAGGCGCAATGGAGATGATGACACCCACATTGGAGGCCAGCGTATAGGTCAGCGCAATATTTTCAAACAGATAATACAGTGTCACACCGCAGAGTCCTGCTGCGGCAAAGTACCATTCCTGTTTACTCCTGCGTACCTTCAGCCTGCGGGGGCAGACACACCAGAGCGCAAAATACCCGATCATAAAACGGATAAATAATATTTCCACCGGTTCAAAACTTATAAGAAGCACTTTTGTGGAGATAAACGTAGTTCCCCAGATCAAAATGGTAAGAAAGGCTGCTATATGCCCATGTATTGTCTTATTCATTCGGCCACTCCTTTGCCGGAGTGACAGGCAGCGGTTTATCTGTAAAGATTTTCTGATACTGTTTTGGTGTCAATCCGATAAATTCTTTGAAAAAATTAGTAAAATGACTCTGGTCCGCAAAACCGGCCATATCTGCCGCGTCAATGGGTGCCACACCCTGTTCCAGGAACTCCTTGGCTTTCTTAAGGCGCACAGTCTGCAGATAGCGGTACGGAGAAACTCCCACCTGTTTGGTAAAAGAACGCAGCAGGTACGATTTTCCGAAACTGGTCATGGAGAGCAGATCATCCAGCGTGATATTTTCCGAAAAATGCTCCTCCATATAGCTGCAGAGCGTCTTGATCTGCTGATTCGGCTCTGATATATCCGCCTCGTCAAAAGGCGCTGCGTGTTCCTGCAGGATCTGCTGCAGAAGGAAGAAAAATGCCTCCTCCTTTTTCAGCTTGGGTTCGTGAGCGAGAATGGCATCATACAGATCTCCGATGGACTGCGTAATGTCACTTTGATATACCACGTTTTTAGTAAAATGCGGGATAAACTCCTTTCCCGTAATTTCCTTAACAGCTCTCTGCATCACATCCATATTAATATTGACCGCACGGTAATCTAAAATTTCACCATTGATGGGCGCACAGAAGTGATTGTCTCTGGGGTTAAACAAGATCAAATCTCCGGCATTCAGGTCATACTCCATTCCTTTGCACCAGAGATGCCTCTTTCCTCCCTCCACAAACCCAATCACATAATAATCATGAAAATGGTTTGGAAATTTCTGGACAATCCCGCTCAAATTATATGCTTCGATTCCCAGGTCATGGTCATAATACACATGCCTTTGTTCTTGTTCCGCGTGCATTTCTTGTCCTCCTCCTCGTATTATAAAGTAGTAGTGTTTATAGTCCCTCTCCAAGGACTGTATGCTATACTATTGGAGATACTGTGG